>JAFYAI010000026.1 GCA_017540815.1 Spirochaetales bacterium | reverse complement strand
CATCTCATCTTTGCGTCCTGACCGAATGAGAATGAAATCAATCAGACTAAGCACAGCAAGGACAAGCAGCACAATTGTGATGATCCACCGCAGAATGCGGGCAATCAATGCAAACGCAGCCAGCCGCCGCAGAAACTCAAACAGTCCAAGTCCAACCAGATAATATGTAACGAAAACAGACGCTGTATAGATAAGCCCTGTAATGAGGATTGATCTGCGGCTTCGCAGCTGCAGCGACAGATACGATATTAGCAGGATAATGACTGTAAACGCACACGGATTAATCCCGTCAAGCAGCCCGGATATAATGATCGCCATTATGCTGAGCTTATCGGAGTTTGCCCGGCTTTCGCCATTCTTAGTCGGAATGTCAGAATGTGATAAATACGAGTCAATCTCTCTCGCACCAAAATAATGCTGCTCGCCAAAAATAACGAAAGGCAGTGCAGGCATCATGCCGAACTGTTGAGTCAGATTGTAGAGATTCTGCCTATTCTGCGGAATGTCGAGGTCATAATAATACATTGTCAGTCCGTGTGCAGCCGCATCGGAGCGGAGCTTCTTGGCAATCTTGGCACAATTGTGACATGTGTGATATGAGAAATATCCCAGCACATTCTCACCATTGAGAAGAGTCATATCGTCAGTAAAATTATACAACTTGGCAGGATCGACCTTCGTCCGCTTTGTCGCATTCTTACCCACAGTTCCGACAATGGCGTAACTCAGCGTCTGAGTGCCGCTAAGAATGAGAATATCCTTCTCAATCAAGCCGCTGTAATCGTGAGTATCGAGAGTCCAGCGAATCTCAAGAGGATTATCCAATGAGACCTGACATTCAGCCTGACTAATAGAAAGACAATCGCAGCCTGACTGCAGCTGCACACGCGTGAAGTCGCTGCTCATAATATAGAACATCCCGCTAATCGTTTGACCACGGCGAACCGTGCCGAAGTCGAAAGTGTTGTCGCTTATCATCACTTCGGAGAATGCCGATAGTGCAGTCAGCATGAACAAAAATGTGAAGAATAATCGTCGGAGTAGAGTGCTCATAAATGGCTCATGGCGTAAGACTGTCCACTGCCAAACCGGCAGAATAAAAAAAATTGCCCGAGACCGGACTTGAACCGGTACGGACGCAATGTCCACAGGATTTTAAGTCCTGGGTGTCTACCAATTCCACCACTCGGGCAAAATATAGGCGACGAGCAGACTCGAACTGCTGAATAGAGGTTTTGCAGACCTCGGCCTTACCACTTGGCTACGTCGCCGTATTTGAATTGTGACGATATATTAACATATTATAAGATAAAAGTCAAGTAATTTCGTCTCTTTTTTTGATAAAATATTATATAGAAAAAAATCATCAGCTGATGATATTTTTCTTTGTTAAATTGAAATTCTTTATATAATATGATATAATATTCATATTCCATTATCTGTCGGAGCAGTATATATGAAGAGATTTATCGCGATTATCCTATTCTGCATTGTTGCATTATCTGCATTCGCCGAGCCGAGAAATGCGTTGCTGATTGCGAATGGTCAGTATCAGAAGTTCAGTAAGTTGGCAAATCCCGTCAGTGAGGCTTAAGAACTTGCCAAGTCGCTGCAAGAACTCGGCTTCAATGTCAATCTTGTCGAGAATGCGTCATTCGAGACGATGAATATCGAGATTAAGAAATTCCGCGATAAACTTAAAACAGATAAAGGGATTGGTTTCTTTCATTATGGCGGCCATGCTGTGCAAGTGCAGGGTGAGAATTACCTTATACCTGTCAATGCTGACATTCCGAATGAGGACTATGTTCCGTCGAGGACTGTTAATGTTTCGGAAGTTATGAACTCCATGCTTGCCGATACGAATATTATCATCCTTGACAGCTGCCGTGATAATCCGTTTGTTGGTTCAGGTCGTTCTGCAAGCAGAGGACTTCAGTCTGTGAAGTTTAAGCCGAAAAACTCTGTCATTGTCTATTCGGCGGAAGCAGGCAAGACGGCAACTGACGGCGTATTTACTCCGATTCTTACACAGAAAATTAAAGAAAATCAAGATTTGTTGTATGTTCTCCGAGATGTCCGCAACGAAGTGTATAACCGCACTGGCGGCGAGCAGACTCCCGGCGAATATAATCAGCTAATGACTGCTGTTAATCTTTGTGTCGGCATTCCAAGCCGCCTTGCTGCCGTTGAGGCTGAGAATGAGAGGATTAACAAGGAACTTGAACTTCTTAGAGCGAAACAAAACTCTGCTAACTCCAAAGAAAAACAGGAAGCCGAGATTGAACTTCGCCGAGTCGAAGCGGAATCCAAGCGAAAACAGCTTGAACTCCAGCAGGTGCGAGAGGCTGAAGCTCGCAGAGCGGCAGAAGAAAAGCGTCTTGCCGAAGAACAAGCAAAACGAAACGAAAATCAGAAAAAGCAGGATGAACAATTTGCGAAAATGCAGGCTGATAATGCTGCTAAACTTCGTGAGATTGAACGGCTGAAAAATGATCAAGCCGGACTTGAAGAAATGGTTGCTACGGCGAATGAGATTAAGAAAACAATTGCTAAGATTACATCGGATTTTAATACAGCGATGGAGAAAGCAATAGCAGATACTAAAGCGTTCTATCAAAAAAAGCGAGATAAGATTAAAATCGGAAAATGGGAGTCCGATGATGAGTTTGCCGAACGAAAGAAGAATGAAACGACACAGATAAATAAGTTAGAGGCAGCAGACTCAGCCAAGATAAAATCAGATTATCAGAAAGAGATTGATGGCAATACAGCATCACTTAAACGCCAGCTGCAGTCGATACTTGACAAACCAGTAATTATAACGGGAAGCCGCATTAAGACAGAGTATGGTGAATATGATAGAAATGAACAGAGATTTCCTGTGACGATAAGCGATAAAAAGTCCTTGAAACAAGATAAATATATGCTTTATATTGATGTTCAAAGTGATAATTCAGAAGAACGAATTATTAAATGTCAAGAGATTGAAAAAAATATTCAATCAGGTGGATATGTTGGGTATATGAAGTATAATGTAATATACAATGATAAAACATCTAAATATATTGCTAATTTACTTAATGGAGGGATAAAGAAACTATCTGACAATACTATACTTTGTAATTTTGAAAAAGATAGGCTCTTGACTAGTTTAGAATCAAGATCCAATGATAAATATAATTACGAAAAGAAAAATGCTCTGTTAATTGCGAATGGGGAGTATAAGCATTTTACAAGATTGAAGAATCCTGTGCCAGAGGCGAATAATCTGGCGAAATCGCTTCAACAGCTTGGCTTTGAAGTGACGGTTAAGACAAATCTAACTCGGCGTGATATGATAACTGTGCTGAAACAATTCAGTAGGACGGTTGAGAATGACGGCGGAATTGCATTCATTCATTATGGCGGTTATGCTATTCAGATAAATGGGATTGACTTTCTTATACCGATTGATGCGGCAGATGACGATAGTCTTATGGATGCTGATTTTGTGGCATTTGATAATGTCATTGATAGTGCTAAGGGTGAGTCGAATATTGTTGTCCTCGATGCGTGCCGCAATAATCCTTATAAAAGTGCACGAGACAGTCAAAAACGAGAACTTGTGCCGCTTAGTCATAGTCATATGCCGCAGAATTCTATTATTATATATGCTGCTGAAGCCGGTTCGACTGCTCATGACGGTGTGTTTACTCCCATTCTTACTGAAAAAATCTTGGAACAGAAACCTTTGACAGAAGTTCTGAACAATGTCCGCACAGCTGTCAACGAAAAAACAAACGGACGGCAAAGACCTGAATTTTATGATACAAGATATGAAGAGATTTATTTTTATTGATTATAGTAAATGGGGCTTAAAATGAGTATCAAATCCAATTAAAAAATATGCTGGTCTATTATCTAGTAAGTATCATGTTTGTAGGGGTGACAGTTGGGGGGAGTAATGTAGAGAGTCACTTTTAAATTATAAGTAGAGGTTAGGAGAATGGCACATATTAATTTAAATATAGATTTTTGTGTACAACTTAGAAATAAAGTAAACGAATATCAACATTATTCTATAACAAAAACACATTCGTTAAAGAAAGATAATGCACAATGTGGTTGGGAAAAGATTTGTGCTATTATGGATAGACTTGATGATACTACACGATATTTGAACTCTATAGAATTACAAAAAACAGAGAATGTTCTTTCTGTTTTTGATTTTTATAATTTTATAAATAATGCGGCAACATTATTGGATTGTATTAAATATCTTGGGGAAATATACGATTTTGATTTTTCAACAGTAGATAAAGAGAATAACATATTTAATCAGAAAGGAAATAATGGAACCGGCACGGATAAAGGTTATTTTGAGTATTTACGTTCATTATGTTCTGTTCATCCAATTAAAACTAGTCATCACCCTGATTTTATTGATGAAAATACAAAAATAGAATGTTCTCCTTATGTACGGTGGAGTGATAGTTTCCCATTCTTGACGAATGATAGTGATTTAATTGCTGATGTTTATACGAATAATCCTTGTTCTACTAAATATATTTGTATTAAACTGTTTGAAGTATTTGCATATATTGAGTATCGTTTTAATTTATTACAAGAAATAATTTTACATATTGATTCTTACTATAAAAAAATAATAGAAAAATACAGAAAT
>JAFYAI010000025.1 GCA_017540815.1 Spirochaetales bacterium | reverse complement strand
GGGGTGCTACTATCTATAGTGTTATAGTAGTCCCAGCACCATTCATATACATTACCGTTCATATCATATAATCCAAGACTGTTTGGATCTTTCAAACCGACTTCCCTTGTGTGATTGTCGCTGTTATCCAAATACCACGCGACATCATCCCATATATTGCTTCCGCTGTATATATAAGTCCACGGTGTTCCTGCACTGTATATCCCGCCTCGTGCTGCCAGCTCCCACTCACATTCTGTAGGAAGCCGATAACCGTCGGCATTCCAGTCGCAAGTTGAATTATTCCATAACATATTGTCGTAAGTCGTAGGTATCGAGCCATATTCTTCAGGATATGTGCCGTCTGAGAGTTTATAACACCTTGTCTTGCCCATCAGCGTACTCAGCTTATTGCAGAAGACTATCGTATCATACCAGCTGACATGCTCAACCGGTCTCAGTAGGTAATTAGTCTCTCCTGTTCCCAATGCCGTGTCACTTTTGAAGTTACTCGGATTGCTGCCCATTACTGCTGTATACAACTGTTGGGTTACTTCATATTTACCGATAGAGTATGGTGCGATCGTGACGCTGCCTCGTGCTGTCGGAAATACTCCGCCTGTTTGATCGCAGGTGATGGTGACTTCTGTGTCTGTCACCTTGACGAATGATGTTTTCTCATATTCTAATTTGCCGATTATGATGTTGCCACTAGAACTCCATTTCGCATAGAGTGTCATCCCCGAGTAGACTGCATCATACATATTATTTATTACACTATTACCGTACACATTTATATACATAGTTCCGATTCCATTAGGCTCAGTCCAATATCCTCCAAATACATAACCTGTCTTCTGAGGAACTGTAACAGCAGAGACTGATACATCCTTGCCAACAGACAGCACCTTGGTTCCGGTCGTCGTCGCTCCCTGAGCATCCAGATTAACAACTTTATTATCACCCCATACTGCATATAAGGTTACTGTTGCTCCGGCAGTTGATGTCAGATTAGAGACGACATCCATATCGTTGTATGCTACTGTAGATGATGATGTAGACAGACTCCACCCGATGAAATTTTTACCTGTCAATGTAAAATCATTCTGCCTCAATACAGTACTCTCTCCATAAATCATACTCTGACTCTGTGGGTCTCCGCTGCCGCCGTTGGGATTATACACTACAGTATATGTGATTGGAGTCCACTTTGCATACAATGTCGTAACGGACTTATCGATCAGCATTACATTATAACCATTATTATCGATATACTGCACGCCACTGCCATTTTGCTCACTCCAATAGCCTCCGAACACATATCCTTCTCTTGACGGGACAGCGATAGTTGGCAAAACATCTCCAATATCAAGTGTCACCAATGACTGACTATCAGTACCATCATCATTATCCAATAATACTGTGTGAGTGATAACATTCAGATACATCTTATAATAGTCAATATCATTTGCACTCAGATATGCCTGAAATGCCTGTGTCACAGACAGTGCAGTATCTTCCGTATCATTTTTCTCACCACCGTAATCACCAAATCTGATAGCATCTCTCTGTTTATCTATGGTCGATATATCAATAGGTATCGACATATTACTGCGGGCAACAGTATAGAACATCTCTGTACTGACTGTCCCTGTATTAGCCAATGCTCCGCAAAACACCATCAGATACGGCTCATCAGCACAAAACTCAGGCACATAGATAGTCTTGATTCCTTTGTCCGCCACTGTAAAATACTGACTGTTGCCGTCAGGATATATGATATACCCTTTTAGCGATGCACCGCTGTTATTGTCAGGACACTCCGCACTGAAACTGAAATGTGTCTTCTTACGGTGAAATCTCAGCGGCACGAAATCTTCCCATGTCACTCCATCAAGGATGTTCTCAATCGAGATCTTAAGCCCTGTATCAATATACCCGTCATTTATATCACCGCAATTCAAGGACAGAGTCTCGGTCCGTGTTCCGCCATAAGCCAAGCTTGACATTTGGAATTTTGTATTGCCTGTTACAGTCAGAGTATCATCTGCAGATGTAATAGTGATTATACTTGTTTTCATCATATTACTGCTGATATTCTTAATAGTCAGAGTCATCGGATACGGTATTCCGATATACATATACCCGTCATCTTTATAATACTCATCTATTGTCCCTGTAACTTTGAGATTTGGCTGCTCGGCATTAACCAACGCAATCGTTCCCATATTCGCCCCGCTGCGTTCGACACAAATATCAGATACACTGACACTGACTCCGTTGTCATTCTCAACCGTAACAGTCTGGAAGTCATTAGCTGTCGGGGCTATGAGTTTAGCCATACCGTCACTGTTTGTTTGAGTTTCACTTGTGTAAGATGTATATTTCTGAGACTTGCCTGTCACTCTCTTATTGGCCTGACCATAAGTTCCGCCCGCCCTACCGTCTGTAAACCCGACTACTCTGATACTGTATTCGAGATTTGCTCCGCCCTTACGATAATACGGGATATTATCCATCACCATTACACTGTCACTCTGCTTCGTGAATGTACCGAGCCCCGATACTGTCAATGTAGTATCAGTCGAAGATGAGAAAGTATTACTAATTGAAGAATATCGGCAATCTGTCTCATTAATGACATATTCCGCTCCGTCACTCATCTTAACCCAAGTTCCCCAGAAGTATTGGTTAGCCAATAATGAAGCATTTTGGACAGTAGTAACTGTAGACTCTTCTCCCTTGACAGTCGTCGTTGTTGTACTCACCACATCTTCAATGCTCACATTTGTAGATGCGTTTTGCTCTTGCTCACAGGCTGTGAACATCATCATTACCATTACCGTAACACAACAATACAGATTTAATAATCTTTTCATACACTACTCCTTTTATCTTTATATTCCATTCCATTCGTCTCAAAACAAATTTTGAGTCAAGCCTTCCGTAACTTTAGATATAAGGAAAACTTCACTCAAAACTTTTTTATTGTTTACAAGGATATTGCCGCCTCAGCAGCATTATCCTTGTAAGATAGTTTTTTTAATACTTAGAAAAGTACATCCGTTGATGTATCCATCCAAGATGTATCGATATTAATACCTGTTCCTGTTCCGGTTACGATGACGGTATACATTTTACCGGCATAGAATGCGAATTTACCACTCGGACTTGTATCACCGGATATGATATATTTACCGGAGTTGACTTTATTGCCGATGCGATAGTCAGTCTCTTCTTCGTATTCATTATACTCTTGATTGACATCGCTTTTTCTCTTCATCTTCACTTCAAATGTCATCTCCGAGCCTGTGTTAATGATTGCACCGCCTGTTGATGTCGTAAGAGCTGTTGAAAGAGATCCCTTATACAACGATACACCGTTAGCGGACTGATTTTTGATTCGCAGATAGGCGGCACTCGGAGCAAATTTTATATCTTTAATCCAATCTTTAGCATTAAGCTCAACATTTGGAGTCGATGTATTGAGATCAAAAATATTGACAACAGCCTCACCAATACTATCTCCAGATATATACTTCGGATATGCGGTAATAATTTCACCGCTCGATTTATCGAACTTACGGAATACAGGGAACAGATAATACTCATCTGCATCAACTGCAAATGTTGTATTGACTGTATTAGCTGCCGAATATCCAAGAGTCTCTCCATCAATACCGTCGCGGCGAAGTTCGACATTATACGATGTCATATTATTCAGAATAATATGACAGTTACCGCCCAACTTTGATGAAATAGGATATACCATATTATTATTGTTAGCATTATCGTTATAATATGCATACAATCTTGTAAACGGTTTGTTAGACAGAAGCTCCAGATTATTCGCATTCGCTTTGTAATCTTCTTCCGTTACAACGAATAGGATAAAGTCAGTACTATTGGCAAACAGCGTCTTATCCAATTTCAATCCATGATTGGTAGCACTGGCAGGAATGCCGCTTATCAGATTAGCTGCACTCGGATTGCCTTTGAACGCAACCAAATTCTTGGAAGTATTGTTGCGAACGGTTATACTGCGATTGCCGGTAATATAATTAGTATAATCTATTGCCGGAGCAGTTACCCTAATCGTCTTAGTTGCCGTTACAGGCACATCCTCATCTGTAGACACGGTTATAATTGCAGTTCCCTGACCTATACCGGTTACTACACCGTTATCAACGGTTGCAACAGACTGATCAGATGATGACCAGAGAAAATTAATAGAGTTATCAACAGGCGTTCGTGCTGCAGTAAGCGTAATCTGCTCACCAACACCTACCGTGTCTTCCCCGGCTATAGATACTTTTGCGGACGAAGTTGTCTTTGCCGTATCGGAATCATTCGAGTTGACTTTGATGTCGTTATCACCAATCTGACATCCGCCTACGCAAAGCACTATTGCCACACACATTACACCGCACATTACATTCATTTTGTTTTTCATAATTTTTACTCCTTATTATGATTTGATTTTCACGCTGCTTTTTGCAAGCAGTTTTCGTTTCCTGATTTTTGACACACACAGAATGTCAATTATAACATAACATAACATTCAGTGAATGTCAAACAAATTCTGACATTTAGTGAATGCCAATATATTTTTGAAGAATTTTATATGATATGCAGGTAAATTTGGGATATTTCTCCTTTCGGTCAGCTGTGTTCATTCTATCTGATAATACCAATAACTGAAATACTTCTTGCCGTCGCGTGTACCGTATATATTAAGGACTTTACCCTCTTCAGGTACGACGATCTCCGCCTCATAGACATTTTTTACATCAGTCTTTGCAAACTTCGTAATATAATCATGGTCTACACCCCATGCAAATCCCGAAAATTCTCTGCTTTCGACAACAACCTTTACCGTGCTGCCTTTATTCACAGAACCTGTAGGCGACTCAATCAAATGAAGATTTTTTATATTGGAAAATTCAATATATACCTTCGGGAATCGCCACCCCTCACCGTATCCGGCATAACCTTCTTCTGCCTCAATGTCGAAACTCAGCACTCTTTCGCTGTCTTCCAATCCGTAATCAGTCATCGCAAGGACTTTTTTGACAGTATTGATGCGGGCTTTGTCAAACAGATCTTCTTTGTAATACCAATTACTACACTCAAGGTCAGGACTCTGATAATACGAATCAAGCAAAACTTTTGCATCTTCTTCAGCAATCTTCTGAGTTTTTGCCAAATCTCTGACTTCGGCAGCAATCCGACGAAAACTGTCATCAGGCAAAACATGGGGGATAAACTTAAAGCCGGGATTATATACATACACATTGACTTCACACCTGCCGCGGTCAGGCACATCACAGTATATAGTAAACTTATTGCCGTTACGCTCATTCCATACGGCATCGTGTACTGCACCGCTGCCATCTTTTCTTCTCAAAGTAGAGTCAAGCCGGACTGCAGTATCACTGAGTTTGAGTTCAAACGATGTATCGTCCGTCACTTCATTGGTGTAGTGCGGCATCCGCTCTCCCAATGCAAGACCATGCTCAAAAAACACAGGTTCGATATAAGGTTCATCAATGAATTCTTCTTTGGTTTTAATCTTCGATATAAACTGTTTGTCATCCTCTTTCGGCAAATGGGAATATATAAACTGCCCCCCTGACTTCATAAACCACTGCGTAGAGTAACTCTTGACATAATTTGAATAATCGACAAATCCGGCATCCCATGTCACATCGATAAGAGACCATTTGCCGTTGATTTTGACAGCATTCCACGCATGGTCGGACTCGTCTTTAAGATAGCCGCGATAGCCAAAACCTTTTGACCAGCCTGATATAGTGATGCACTCAATCTTGGCATAGTAGCACATCGCCGCAAACAGATTGGCATATCCGGCACAGATAGCAGCACGCTTTTTAAGTACTTCGATATAAGACTGTCTCGGCACAAGCGTATAATCATTAAAAATATCCGTGTCATAAGCGATATTGTCGCATATCCAGTCATGAAGAACTTTTACTTTGGGACGAGTTTCTTTCATCCCTGCTGTCAGACAGCTAACCAGCTTAGGCAAAGTCTCCTCAGGATCGATAAATATCCTCTCTGTAATGTCAACAGGTACTTTGCGGACTCTGCTATCCATCATTGGAGCAGCAGACAATGTAATCGTAATACACCATACACTAATACAAACCGTTAATAGTTTCTTCCTATTCATATTCATTTCCTTAACATATAATCTTATCACTTTATCTCTAAATTTATTTATATTGACATTTACTAAATGTCAATAATATTTAATTAATAACATACAATTATGCAAAAGTCAAAATAAATTTTCAATTTAAAAATTTAAGAAAAATTATGTACAAGAACAAAAACGGTCAGTTAAATAACATCGCAGGAACAAAGATTGCAGCCTGCCGCAAACACAAGAACCCCAAGATGTCTCAGCGGGCATTAGCAGACAAGATGCAGCTGGCAGGCATCGACATCGATAAGAATGCCGTACAGAGGATAGAATGCGGCAAGCGATTTATTACAGATATAGAGCTGAAAGTCTTCTCCCAAGTGCTGAATGTGGATGTTAATGAATTGCTAAACTAAACTCAGCGACAATGATTTTGCGGATTACGCATTGTCAACTGCCAATTAGAGTATCAGTGTATATACCATCCAGTCCGAGTTTATGCACATACTCTGACATCGCACGGTCATTGACTGTGAATACATACACATTGATGCCGTGAGACTTCAGCCAAAGGATCGTGGACTGACGCTTATGCAGCCGCTCAGTCTCCACGGCGATGGCGAAGATACGCTTGTCACGCACGAAGTCAAGTACTTCCTGATAACTGATGTCCAGCTGATATAAGGTATATATCACTCCGCCGAATGTGAAATACCTAAACATCGGTGCAATAAGATCATAGTCTGACGGCTTATATATCTGCAGGATAATCCTGCTATGGACTGACAACCGGGTTTTCCACAATGCATCAGTGAATGCTCTGACGAGCTGCTTAGTCCACCCCTTTGTATCAGTGACTATATATATATCGGGATAATTTATCATTAGCCGCTGAACTTCGTCGATATTCATAGTATGATAACGCTCATCGATGCGGAGTTTGGCATACTCCCGTGCGGTGAAACATTCTGCATCATCGACAGGTGTGCTGAGCCGTCTGCCCTCACCGGGATGATAGCATATCAGCTGCCCGTCACGGCTAAGTGCGAAGTCCACCTCAAAGTATCTCATCCCTGCACGGTAGTTAGCCATGAATGCTTCCCGCGAGTTGGTATAAGTATACCCGTCCACACTGCCGAATGCGTGACATATCACCAGCGGCTTAGCTGCTGATGAGTCGGTCTGACAAAAAGTTGTCAATGTGCCGCAGTATAGCAGCAGCAAGACAAATAATGCAGTTGTTATAAACTTCATGTCACTCGGTTTATTTTATCTTGATCTGATATTTCTTAGCTACACGCTTAGTCTCAGCATCGATAGCCTCATTCTGTCTGTCGATGATCATGATCTGCTCGATCTGAGCACGCACATCCTCAAGCGGCACTCGCTCAGAAGGAGTGATTGAGTCCACCATAAAGATATGATAACCAAACTTAGACTCAACGACATCAGATATACCGCCTGTAGCCGGCTGACTGAATATCGCATTGTCTACATCTTCGGCAGTATCGCCCTGCTCGACATACTCGGCAATAAGACCTCCATTGGCTACAGTATCTTTGTCATCGGACTTGGACAGCATCGCCATAAAGTCCGATGTCGTATCTATCGCAGACCGCAGAGACTTCATCTCGGACAGAGCATTCTTCTTCTGTTCGTCGTCCATATCTTCCGTATTCCTGAAAATGTGCCTTGCGATTGCACGCTTTTTCTTAGTGGATAATTCAGGATTGTCATTGTAATATTTCAGAATAGCAGCATCACTTGGCGGAGTGTTGAACTTCTCGATCAGAGCATCGCGGTACTGCTGGATAGTCATAGTCCGCTTAAAGTCATCTCTGATAAATCCCATAGAGAACGGCATCTTGTCTAACTCAGACTCAAGCCCTGCAAGATCGCCCTCAAATGCCTGATTGATACCGGCAGTCACCGCATCATCCGACACATCAAATCCGGCAGCAATAGCCTCACGGTAGAGAGCCTCATTCATAGCACGGGATCTGGCTAACTCACGGAAATGCTCCTCCAGCTGCTCCGCTCCGAACATCCGGATAATCTCGGCAGTGTACTGCATCACTTCACCATATATGAATGGGAATGTGTACTTATTGGTGACATTGAAGTCCTTAGTCGTGACAAGCACAGTCTCTTTGTCCAGATCAAACAGCGGACTAACCTCCGACAGTTCGTTGGCTTTCGCCATTATCTCGGATGTGTAGTTAAACAATTCTGTTGATAAGTTCGGCAACTCTTTCTTGCCGCAGCAGCAAAGGATTAAACATATTGTAAAGATAGTTATTATTTTGGTAAATTTCATAATTACTCCGTTTTTTTATTAATACTTCAGACCATACAAAAACCCAGAGACTATCACACGGATTTGTGATTTGCTACGCAAATCACGGCTATGTTCTCATTTTATTGCAGATTTCGTTACGACGGCTATTTGATCCGTCAGCCGTCTGCATAGCGGCATCCGTGCCACTCAAGTAATTTGCAAATCCGTGTTACTGCCTTTTTATTTTTATATTCTGCATTTCACATTGCTCATTATATCGCAGCGGTCTCACTGATTATCTCGCATATCGTCGGATGAGCGTGCATCATATCTGCCAAGTCGCTGACCTTGCCGCCAACCTTAGCAATCGCAATTATCTCATGGATAATCTCCGTTGCCTGCGAGCCGACTATCCATGCTCCGAGGATTTTATCTTCATTAGATATAATCTTGACGAATCCGTCAATGCTGTCAGTCGCCACAGACTTGCCGTTGGCACGCATAAACATTTTCCTGACATTGACATTCGGTATAGATGCTTTCGCCGCAGCCTCGGTCATTCCGAATCCTGACACCTGCGGGTCGGTATATACCCCAAACGGGATCAGAGCGGTATCCATAGTGAACTCACTCTTAATACCTTTCATATTCTGCAGAATATCATCTACAGCGACACGAGCCTCATGATATGCGACATGTGCTAACTGCGGTGTGCCCTGCCTAATATCTCCGATTGCATATATACCATTAACCGCAGTTTTCATCCTGTCATCAGTCGGGATATACCCGCCGTTATAGTCAGGCAGCACATTCTCCAGACCGGACAGCACATTCGGCTGTCTGCCCATAGCCATCAACACTTCGTCAGACTCGATCGTCTCAGTCTTGTCCTTGCGTGAGAATGTCACGATTTTTTTATCACCATTAACGGCGATCCAAGTCACGGCAGCACCGGTGATGACATTGATCTGATGCTTCTTGAATGAGCGTTCCAGCGTCTTGCCGCATTCTTCGTCCATATTGGGCAGCAGCATCGGCTGATACTCCAAGAGCGTCACATTCGTGCCGAGACAGCTATATATATACGCCAACTCAGTTCCGATAGCTCCGCCACCAATCACAGTCATAGATACCGGAATGTGATCAAGGAATAACGAACTCGTGCTGTCGAGGATCTTGTCAGCATCAGCAGCATTCTGCATAAATCTGCCAACATCTTTATTGGATGATCCGATGGCGATAATGACAAACTTCGCCTTGTAGGTCTCACTCCCAACTGTCACGGTATTGGCATCGACAAGCACAGCCGTTCCGGTTATCACGGTGACATTGTTCTTCTTCAGCAGGAAGTCTACGCCTTTGACGATATTGTCCGATACAGAATGGAGTTTATCATTCATAGACGCCTTGTTGAGCGTAAGACTCACATCTTCAAGACCCGGTGTACGCTTAACAGCATCCGCCTGCTCAGCGATATGTATCAGAGCCTTAGTCGGGATGCAGCCCACATTGAGACACACTCCGCCAACCCTGTTCTGTTCAATCAATGCTGTCTTTAGCCCTGCTCCGCCGGCTCGCACCGCCGCAGAG
>JAFYAI010000024.1 GCA_017540815.1 Spirochaetales bacterium | reverse complement strand
GTATATATATGCGATCAATCATTATGTCATTGCAAAGGAGCTGCCTGCGGGTAGAGGAGTCGCTGACATCGCATATATACCGTTCGATAAGAGCAAGGCAGCAATCATCGTTGAGCTTAAAGTCGATCAGTCGCCCGACACTGCACTCGCACAGATCCGGGAGAAGAAATATTTCAAGAGTCTTGACAACTGGCACGGCGAGATTGTATTCGTCGGAGCGAGCTATGATAAGGAAACGAAAGAGCATAAATGCAGGATAGAGAAGTTTGTCAAGGAATGAGATGTGAAATTTCTCAAGAAAAAATGAGGTTTTCTGCCGCCGCAGGCGGCAGAAAACCTCATTTTTTTTATTACTTCGCCAGTATCATAGTCCAATAATACTTATAAGTGCTGTTAGCATCGAATGTATATGCAATGCCGATCTTGGTGAAGTTGGGACTCAGCATATTGCGTCGGTGTCCCTGACCGGTGTAATTCTCGTTATCTTCTTTCCACTGGATAAATGTAGCTGAGCCTGACTGATTGCCGGCAGCGATATTCTCACCGGCGGTCGAATATGTGTAAGATATATCTTTCAATACGGTGAAGCAGCTTGTTCCGTCAGGGCGCTCGTGTCCCCAAGTACCGATTATCTCTTTGGCTCGGATAGCCGCTGCTTTGCACAGTTGTTCGTCAAGAGTAAGTGTAGACAACTGACCGACAAGATTTGTCGTTGTAGTGTTGTCTTTATTGAGATAGAATGCCTCATTGCCGGTTCGGAATGAGTTCGTCAGAGTGAATACCGACTGAATCTCTGCGTCATTGATGTCTACCGTTGCATCTGATGGTGATACATTGGTTTTGCCGGTATTGGTTGTCGGCTGTTCGCCGGTGATCTCATTTTCGCCCTGCTGACACGATGTTAAACATAAAAGTGTTGCTGTAATAAGTAATATAAATAATACTTGTTTATTCATTAGATTAACTCCTGTAATAAGATTTTCATCATTATACATCTAATGGGATAAATCTTCAACCTTTTTCATAAAAAAAATTGATTTTTATATTAAAATTTGTTATAGTATTGACATTCCGCTGTTCACGGAAATTTAATTGATGAAATAAATTTATTAAATTCGGGGCGAATATGAGAACTCTCGGTATATGTATAGGTGCTTCCACAATCTCTGTTGTAGGTTTGGAGGACGGAGTTGATAAGAAGAAAGTGATTTTGCAGGAGTCGGTATTCCATGACGGTGACTCTAAGGGCGAACTGCTCAAACTCCTGAAGAAAATCGATGAAACCAAAGTTAAGATCGACTCTTTCGATCGGTTTGCTGTTACGGGACGAAAGTTCCGCAAATTCGTTGCACTGACTTCGATTACCGAGCCTGAGGCTACCGAGTATGCGATCGATGAACTGATCGAAGATAAGGATAAGTATAATGCGATCGTCAGTGCCGGCGGCGAGACGATAATGGTATATGAGCTTAAGAAAGGTCAGATATTCAATGTCTATACCGGCAACAAATGTGCTTCGGGAACGGGTAAGTTCTTCCTGCAGCAGCTTGGCAGGATGGCTCTGACTATCGATGATCTGAAAGACGAGTATAACGAGGATGAGATCTACGAGATCTCCGGTCGATGTTCCGTATTCTGCAAGTCTGACTGTACACACGCTCTGAATAAGGGTATCCCCAAAGGCAATGTTGTCTCAGGTCTGTGCAAGATGATGAGTCTCAAGATTACAGAACTGCTGGCTAATGTCAAAGGTAAGAATGTTATTCTTGTCGGCGGTATCTCCCGCATTAAGCCGATAACCAAATATATCGAGAAGAGTGTCGATACTCTTAAGATTGTTCCTGAGAGCGGCTACTTCGAGGCTTACGGTGTGGCTCTGTGGGCATTCTCACATGAGACTGATAAGTTCCCTGGATTTGACAAACTTGTTATCGAAGGAACGACTTCATTCGACCACTTGAAGCCGCTTAAAGAAGCAGAGCATCTCGTTAAGTTTGGTTCGATCGATTTCGCGAAGGCGAAAGACGGCGATGTTTGTGTGCTTGGTGTTGATATTGGTTCTACGACGACGAAAGTTGTGCTGCTCCGACAGAGTGACAACGCCATTCTTGCTCATGAATATCTCAAAACTAACGGTGACCCGATCGGTGCATCCGTGCAGTGTTACAAGGCTGTCATTGAGCAGTTAAATGGTGCGAAGGTTAAGATTATCGGTCTTGGAACGACAGGATCAGGACGAAATATCGTCGGCATCCACGCTCTGACCGAGAGTATCTATAATGAGATCATCTGTCATGCGACAGCAAGTGTTTACTTCGACAAAGATGTAGATACGATATTCGAGATCGGCGGTCAGGATGCGAAGTACACATATATCACACAGGGCATCCCATCTGACTATGCTATGAATGAAGCGTGCTCGGCAGGAACAGGCTCATTTTTGGAAGAGGCTGCCAAAGAGGCTCTGAATGTCGATGTCCGCGATATTGGTAAGCTGGCATTGGAGTCCAACAATCCGCCTAACTTCAACGATCAGTGTGCCGCATTTATCTCGTCGGATATTGCTACGGCATTCCAGGAAGGTATTGACCGAACGGATATTATCGCAGGACTTGTTTATTCGATTTGTCTTAACTATAATAACCGTGTGCGAGGAGCAAGACCATTCGGCAAGAAAGTCTTTATGCAGGGCGGTGTGTGCTATAACAAGGCTGTGCCTATTGCTATGGCATCGCTTTTGGGCGTTGAGATTGTCGTTCCGCCTGAACCGGGTCTGATGGGAGCTTTCGGCTGTGCATTGGAGATCAAGAAGCGTATCGAGAGTGGTCTGCTCAAAGAGAAAGAGTTCGACCTGCAGACGCTTGTAGACCGCAAGATCAGTTACGGCAAGCCGTTTATCTGTGCCGGCGGTGCCGAGAAATGTGATCGCAAATGCGAGATCAACATTATCGAGTTCGACGGCAAGAAATATCCGTTCGGCGGAGCGTGCAACCGTTACTACAACGAGATGCACAATATTAAAGATGAATCAGGCATTCGTGATCTCGTTGCACTTCGTGAGAAGATGGTATTCGGCGAGTTTGCTCAGACCTGCGGTAATACTGCCGAGAATGCCAAGACAATCGGTATAAGCCGCACATTCCTTGTCAATATGCTTTATCCGCTTTACTTCAACTTCTGGGATCAGTTGGGCTACAGGGTAGTTCTGTCTGATGAAGTTACTGTTGTCGGCCGTGAGAAGAAAAAAGCGGCATTCTGTTTCCCGGCTGAGATTGCTCACGGTGCATTCGATAATCTCTTGTCGAAGAAGCCTGATTATATCTTCATGCCGCATGTGCAGCATATCCCTGTTCACGGCAGCGTGCTGAACAACAAAGCGTGCGTATTCGTGCAGAGTGAGAGTTATTTCCTGAAACAGGCATTCAAGGATCGACAGATACCGCCGATGCTTACTCCGATTATCGACTTCCAGGCTCATGTAGACTCTGCCGGCAAAGAGTTTGTAGAATGTGCCAAGTCTCTCGGTATCGGTGCAGGCAAGGCTAAGGCTGCATTCAGATATGCGTTGGACAGACAGAATGCGTATTTCGCAAAGGCTCGTGAGATAGGAGTTAAGACTATCGAAGAACTGAAGAGCAGACCGAATGAATTTGCCGTCGTAATGATGGGACGCTGGTATAACTCGCTCGCTCGCGAAGCGAATATGTCTATTCCTCATAAGTTTGCATCACGAGGTATTACCGTTATACCGTTTGACTTTATACCGTTTGAATACGAAAATCTCGGACTGCACATGCACTGGGGTATCGGTAAGATCGTGCTGCAGACAGCGAAGTTTATCAAGAAGAATCCTCAGCTGTTCGGTGTGTATATCACTAACTTTAGCTGCGGTCCCGACTCGTATCTGGTATCGTATTTCCGGGATGAGATGGGCAAGAAGCCGTCTCTGACGCTGGAGCTGGACTCTCATACAGCGGATGTAGGTCTCAATACCCGAATTGAAGCGGCTATCGACATTATCACATATTATCGTCAGCTTAAACTTGACGCAGTTCCTGAGCCTAAAGAGTTCGAGTCTGCTAAGGCGATCTATAAAGGAACAGAAGTTTATATCAAATGTTCCGACGGTAAGGAACACCATATCAAGGACAAGGATGTGACATTCCTCTATCCGAGAATGGGGCGATACCTCACAGAAGCCGGCGTGTTGGCATGTGTGTCTGAGGGGTTCAATGCTGACCTGGTAGATGAGCCGACGACAGACTCGCTTAATCTCGGTAAAGCCAACTCTTCATGTAAAGAATGTCTGCCGTATATCGTGCTGGTAGGCTCATTGCTGGACTACTGCCGACGGAAAAAGCGTCCCGATGAGAAGGTCGCATTCTTCATCGTCGGTGATCCGTCACCGTGCCGGGTAGAGCAGTATCAGGTCGGCTTCGACAAGGTTATCAAGAAGCACAGAATCGAGGATGTTGCCGTCCTGACTATGCAGTCTTCGGAAGGTTTCGCCGGTATGGGACTGAAGCCGCTGCTCAAAGTTTGGCACGGATTCTGTATCGGTGATGTGTATTCTCAGATACACTCCGCAGTCCTTGCTCTTGCTGTGGATCGAGAGTCTGCGATGCAGGTCGTCGAGGAAGAATGGCAGAAGATCGCCAAGAATATCAAAGGCGAAGAGAAGAATATGAAGCTGGAGAAACGCCTTGAACTGGCTGCTAAGCGGCTAAACGAGATACCGCTGAAGACTACGATAGACAAAGCGAGCCGCATCACCGTAACAGGTGAGATGTATGTCCGCAATGAGGAATTCTCTCGAAAGCGTATCGAGAATACTCTGGCAGATATGGGATTCGTAACTCGTATTACGCCGCTTATCGAGTGGCTCTACTATGTAGACTACATTATGATGAAGAATGTCCAGCGTGAGAAACTGCCGTTTGGCAAGCAGACTTGGTTTAGGATGAAGACAGCTGTTTCTCAGAGCATAGAGCACAAGATCAAGAAGATCTTCGCTAAGCATGCTCCGAAACTCTACGAATATGATCCGATACAGATCAAAGAGATCATCAAGGCTTCGGAGAAACTCATCGACAAGAAACTTGTCGGCGACATCGGTATTACGATAGGTGTAGGTTTGCGTGACGCTCTGCGAGACAGCTGCGGTATTATCTCACTCGGACCGTTTGCATGTTTGCAGACTCGTGTTGCTGAAGCAATTCTTAACAGCAACATGACAGTCGGCAAGAAGATCGAGAACTATCCGGAGAGTGTATTCGGTGCGGATATTAATAAACTGGATAAAGATATGCCACTGCCGTATCTGGCGATCGAGTCAGACGGTAATCCGTATCCTCAGCTTGTGCAGGCTCGGCTTGAAGTATTCGGGCTGCAGGCTAAGCGTGTATCAGATATGATGAACGCTGCTAAGGCAAAATAGATATAAAGGAGTAACTATGTCAGATAAAATTACTTGGATCCCATTTGATAAAATGGAAGCATTTATGAAAGATGTATTTATGGGTGTCGGCGTGCCGGCAGATGATGCGGCAATATGTGCCAATGTGCTTATCACTTCGGATAAGCGCGGTATCGACTCGCACGGTACTAATCGACTCAAACCTATATATTATGATCGAATCAAAGCAGGCATACAGCAGCCTGTGACGAATTTCGAGATCGTCAAAGAAGGTCCGACAAGCGTTGTTGTAGACGGTCATGACGGTATGGGGCATGTCATTGCGAAGAAGACGATGGACATCCTCATCGACAAGGCTAAGAAATACGGTATGGCGATGGGTGCAGTGCGCAACTCTACGCATTACGGATTCGCTGGATATTATCCGCTGATGGCGATTGAACACGGCATGATCGGTATAACAGGTACTAATGCCCGACCGTCAATCGCTCCGACATTCGGTGTGGAGAATATGCTCGGCACAAACCCGATTACATTCGGTATGCCGTCTGATGAACCGTTCCCGTTCGTGCTGGACTGTGCAACATCGATTACACAGCGCGGCAAGATAGAACTGTATGCCCGCGAAGGCAAACCTTGTCCGGCAGGACTTGTCATCGACAGAGAGGGCAATACTAAGACTGACAGTGTGCAGATCCTCGATGATCTTGTCAAGGGCAGAGCGGCTCTGACTCCGCTTGGAGGTCCGGGAGAGGACTTGGGCGGATATAAGGGCTACGGCTATGCGACTGTTGTAGAGATACTGTCAGCAGCACTGCAGGCGGGCAGTTTCCTCAAGATGCTTAACGGTGTAGATGAGAATGGCAAGAAATGTCCGTATCATCTCGGTCACTTCTTCATAGTTGTCAATATCGAGGCATTTACCGAGCTTGACTCGTTCAAGAAGACTACAGGTGACATCCTGAGGGCTCTGCGTAACTCACAGAAAGCACCGGGAGCACAGCGAATCTACACGGCCGGCGAGAAAGAGTATCTCGTATGGCTCGACCGCAAGGACAAAGGCGTGCCTGTAAATGACGAACTGATGAAAGACATCATCGCTCTGAAAAAAGAGCTTAACCTGACTCAGTATGATTTCGGATTTTAATGATTGATTGACTTCATAAAAAAACTGCTGCATCCGCAGCAGTTTTTTTATGACTTTAGAGTTATATCCTTATTCCGTAGGACAATCCGATTTTCTCGCGGTCACCGTCGTTGGAGTAGTTAATATCCAAGCCCTGCAGCATTGCAAGACCTTTTAGTCTTCTGAGTACAAGTTTAGATTTATGTGCTTTGGAGAAATACACGGCACACATCGGCGTGATGATAAGTGACATTATACCGAATGCAGCACCCATGCCGAATACGATAGTTCCCGGAATGAAGTAAGCAAGCATATCTTTTTTTTCATCGATGAAATTAATCGAGTTGCCTTCAAATTTGATTACAGATCCGCCGTATTTTTTATCAAATGCAAACATACCACCGACAGACATCATAACAGGCGATAAGACAAACATGATTGAGCCTGTAACTATGCAGGCTGCTCCGCCACCCAACATTCTGTGTCGATACATATCGATGACAGGGATTGCAGCAGCTGCATTGTAGCCATCGATACTCATCTCAAGCCGCTTGAATAATTGAGCCTGATAGCGGTCAAGTTTTTCCTGTTTACGCTGTTCACGCTCTGCTTTCTTTGCGGCTTTGTCTGCCTCATCTGCTTCTTTTGCTGCTTTCTCAGGCTTAGTCTGCTCTGCTTCTTCGGCAGCAGGCTCTGCGTCCTCTGTCTCGATCTCGGCTGAGACTTCATCTGCTGCTGATGTTACTGCAGTGTCAGCAGATGCGGATGCCTGCTCTTCTGCATACACACCGAATGAACTTACACTTATAATCAGACTCGTAATCAACAGTAATCTTATATTCTTTAACATATTATCCTCCGTTAAATGATATTGATCTTATTATAATGTAAAGATAGAAATATGTCAAACAAATTTTATCATACAATTTATCTTATGAGCATTTTCATTTGACTTTTTTTGTCTTTCATTGTAGAATAATGACAAACATTATAGTTGCAGTGCAATTCAGTATGTTGATATTTATTATGAAGAAGGTAATTATTTATGAAACTAAAATATGCTTTTGTATGGGGACTGCTGTTCCTCACTGTCATCGGATGTAATGAACAGCGATCAGGTGTCCATCGCAAGATAAGCATTGATGAAAAAGCCAACTACATTGACGGCATTAAGGATGACGACATACCTCTGATCGTCACAGACTATGGTCCGAAAGGCGTTATGCCGATAGAGATGACTGACGGCGATGTGTGGATGCTTTTCTCTAAGCCGATGGTTGGTCTGTCCAGACTCGGAGATGTTATAACAGAATCAGTATTCCGCATGGATCCGCCTGTCAAAGGTGTATTTCGCTGGTATGGCTCGCGTATGGTTGCTTTTATCCCGTCTGAACCGCTGAAACCTGCAACAGAATACAGGATGATACTGAATGACGGAGTGAAAAGTCTGTCGGGGACATCATTTCACGAAGAAGAACCGCGCGAGTACACATTTGTAACAGAGACTCTTGCTCTGCAGAATATGTATCCCAAAGGATCCAATGTTCCGCTGAATGAGAGCAGCACAATTGTGCTGACATTCAATATGCCGATTATCGCTTCGGAAGTAGTGAAGTCACTGGAAGTTCTGGTATATGATAAAGAAGGTGACGCTTATATTGATAAACTGGCTTTCACAACGGAAGTGCCGACTAAAGCAAAATATCCCAAATATGAAGAATCTCTGCTTCGCAGAATGCTTGTGCTGAAACTCAGCGGCGACATTCCCAAAGATATGGATATATGTGTGCAGCTCAAAGCCGGAGCAAAGCCTGAACCAAATGCTGTTGGTTCAGATAAGCAAAAAGAGCTGTCATTTCATACGATTAAGCCATTCAAACTCGACTCTTACTATCAGGGGATGTACGAGTGGTCAGAGGGCGATCTGAAGAATGTGTCATTTCGGTTTACGCAGCCTGTATCAGCCGAGAATATCGAGAAATATGTATTTGCAACATTGCCCGGCTTCGATGCGAAGAAACATGTAGTGGTTGATACACCGCCGATTGGCGGCAGCGATGATTATGACAGTCATTACTCTTACTCCGACTGGTATGGCTCTTACGGCACTTGTCTGAGACTGGTTAATCTGCCTGTCGAATATAACTCATCGTATACGATCGAGATCAAAGCCGGACTGAAAGATATATACGGACAGTCTCTTGCCGAGCCTGTGCGTCAGTCTGTCGAAGTCGGAGATGCTCCGATGATAGCAAGCATACCTGACAGCGGTGACTGCATTCTGGAGTCTGACTATGGCACGAAGTATGCCGTAGGTCTGCAGAATGTCAATAAAGGTAAATTCGCCATTCAGAAAGGCGACGATCCTTTCTACAGCGGCTATACAAGAACCAATATGCCTGATTGGTCAGTGCTGCCTAATCTTGAGAAGAATACATTCCACACGATACCGATAGACTTAACTCCATATCTTAATGCGTCAGGGAAAGGTATCGTCAATATGGCATGGGATATTGGTGAATACGAAGGTGAAGAGTGGAATGTATCAAGACTTAACCTGCAGGTAACTAATCTCGGTATAAGCGTGCGATACTCCGGCAATAAGTTTGCTGTGCTTGTCGGACAGCTCAATACAGGCAAGCCTGTGCAGAATGCCGCTATCAATATCTGCAATAAAAACGGCACAATTGTGTCAGGTAAAACCGATGAGAACGGAATGGCTGTCATACCGTTTACTGCCAGTCATTATGATATGTTCTTCAATTTCAAAAATTATAACGATCGGTACATCCTTATCGAGGCTGTAACAGATGATGATAAAGTGGCATATAAAGTGCAGCCGTATTCTCATAATCTGTGGCAGTTTGGTGTGTATGATACTGTTGATCCCGAAAACATCGATAAAGCTCACAATGCAGTGTTTATGTTTACCGACCGAGGTCTGTATCGTCCCGGCGAGACTGTGACATTCAAAGGTGTAGACCGCAGGATCATCAAAGGCAAGTTTGATGTCTATAAGGGCAGGGGCAATGTGTCTGTCAGCAGCGGCAATGATAAGATCTTCGATAAGAATATCACATTATCAGAGTTTGGTTCATTCTCAGAGCAGGTGACTCTGCCGTCAGATATTAAGCCGGGATATTACTCTATCGCATATAAGCGAGACGGCGATAAATATCCGATAGCATATACGAGTTTCCAGATCGCCGAGTTCCGCCGCGTTACTTTCGCAGTGCAGACTAAGATACCTAAGATCACTTGGTATGCAGGAGACAAGATCTCTGCTGCAGTCAGTGCCAACTATCTTGCCGGCGGTGCGATGAAATCATTCGATGTGAATTATTACTGGAGCAAGAGCTGGGCAAAATTTATCTGCAAAAATGATAAATTCGACGGCTGGACATTTGGAACGAATGACTATGAGCCGTGGGAGTCACTTTCATCAGGTGATGAGAAAGGCACAGGCGGTAAGTGGTCATCTTCGCAGCAGTCCAAGCCTTCCGAGAAAGGCGGTCCGTGTAAATATGAACTGTTTGCCAATATTACTGATGTGGATCGACAGATGATCTCATCACAAGGTTCGGCGATTGTTCATCCTGCTTCATATTATATCGGAGCGAAGATTGCCGGTTCTGACTTGGATTTCAGCTTCGTTGAGAAGGGCAAAGACTTCTCGATAGATCTGGCGACAGTTACTCCTGAGAGTGAAGTATGGACTGACTCGGAGAGAGTTACGGCCCGTCTGATCAGAACAGAGTGGAATGTCGTCAAGCAGCAGGGTATCGGCGGCAGGATACAGATCAGTCATGAGCGAAAAGAAGTTACCGAGAAAGAGACAGTCGTTACTCTGAATAAGGGCACAGGCAATGTGAAGTTCCGTCCTGAGAAATCGGGATCTTATTCGGTAGAACTGTCTGCTAAGGATAAGAAGAACCGCAAAGTCATCACTAAATTAAGTATATATGCTACCGGTTCTGATTGGATCGTCTGGGAGAACTCAGGAAGTGATGCGATTACGATTAAGCCGGATAAAGTGTTATACAATCCTGGAGACACGGCAAAGTTGCTTGTGCAGTCGCCGATGCAGTCCGGCAAATATATGCTGACTATCGAGCGTGAGAATATCATCGACCAGCGAATCATTGATATGGAAGGCAATGCCAATACCGTGACTATACCGATCGATGAAAGTTATGTGCCGCATGTCTATGTGGCTCTGACAAGCTACAGCGGACGAACAGAGCAGCCGCCGAAGATGCAGGGCGATCCTGATCTTGGCAAGCCTAAAGGCTACTTCGGTATCGCAGAGCTGAATGTCGATACTTCGGTTAAGTGCATTGACTTGGAGATCACTAAGGATAAGCTGAGTTATCGTCCGGCTGATAAAGTTGCCTTGAAGATCAAAGCCACATATCAGGGTAAGCCGGTGCCGAATGCGGAGATCACTTATATGGCTGCAGACCGCGGTGTGCTTGATCTGATCAACTATCATGTCGCAGACCCGATCAAATATTTCTATGATAAGGAGTTCTTCCCATTGGGAGTCCGCGGCGGTGACTCGCGTGATATGCTTATAGATCCTGTGACTTATGAGTTTGATGAGCAGCCGGGCGGTGACGGCGGAGACGAGTCTAAGCAGCAGCTTCGCAAGGATTATCGTCCGACAGCAGTATTCCTGCCGTCACTTGTCACTGACAGTGATGGTGTAGTCAGTGCCGAGTTCACTCTGCCTGACAGTCTGACCACTTATCGGGATACGGCATTTGTCGTGACAGATGATAAGTTCGGACTACACGAAGATGAGATAATGGTCTCCAATCCTATCAATGTCCGCACAGCTCTGCCGCGTAAACTTCGTGTCAGCGATAAAGCAAAAGCCGGTGTAGTTATCACAAACTTGTCAGGTTCATCTCAGAATGTAATAGTCAGCTGCGAAGCGGATATGCTGTCAGTCGATAATGAGACTAAGACTGTGACTATCGCCGATGGCGATACGATGGAAGTGCCGTTTGAGCTTAGCAATGCTGACAGGAGCGGTGTCTGCACATTGAAATTCGGCATTAAGTCTGACATTCTGAGTGAGACAGTGCAGGACACACTGCCGATAGAAGAACCTGTTGTTACAGAGACTGTCACGATAAACGGCAGAACGGATAATCATATCACTGAGGGGCTGACAATTCCGAAAGATGTGAGCAGCAAAGCCGGAGGATTGCGAGTTACGATTGACTCAACGAGATTTGCTATGCTTGGGCGTGCATTCGCTTATCTGAATGACTACCCGTATGACTGTCTGGAGCAGCGAATGTCGAGGATATTCCCGCTTGTGCAGTTCGGAGAGTCTTCTGTTAAGTTTGGTTTTAAATGTCCTGAGAATGTATCTTATAAGTCACAGATTAATGCTTTCCTTAAAGAGTTAAGCGGCTATCAGCGTGCTAACGGCGGCTTCGGATATTGGAAGACAGGCAGCAATTACTCCAACTACTACTTGTCAGCACGTGTATATCATCTGCTTAACGAAGCTGTGAGACACGGTTATGCTGTTCCGTCGAATATCGACCGCATAATGCTGAAAAACTACCTCAATACTGAATATATCAACAATAAATATCTTAACGACTTCGACAAGGCGTACTCATGTTATGTGATGTCTCGCAATGGTGATGATGTGCGCACAAAACTCAGTGTTATGGAGACTTTTATTGACAGATATTCGCTGTCAGTGCTTGGATTCATGGCTCTTGCTTATAATGAATGCGGTGATGCGGTTAGTGCGAAGCGTATTTTCAGCCGTATGACCAACTATATCCGAGTCGGCACTCAGACTGTCGATATTACTCAGCCTAAGAACAGCACTCGGCAGAATTATTTCTGGAATGAAGAAGCCGATATGGCTCTGATCCTTATGTGTTATAATGAGTTTAAGCCGGAAGTCGGCATACTTGATAATCTTGTTTATACAATTTTCCAGCGTGCGAATGCCGGTTATTGGATAAACACTCATAC
The DNA here is from genome assembly GCA_017540815.1 of Spirochaetales bacterium. Classification (GTDB taxonomy): domain Bacteria; phylum Spirochaetota; class GWE2-31-10; order GWE2-31-10; family MWDO01; genus RGIG6909. The sequence continues at coordinate 40,640 of JAFYAI010000024.1, read as the reverse complement.
AACAGGATGGATTCTCCAGTCATTTGCAGAGGTATTTAACAGTGAGTCAGGTAAGAATACTAACTTCACGGCTAAAGTGTCTCTCGGCGGCAATGAGATTATCGCACAGCAGTTTAAGAATGTCAATACTTCATTGTTCCTCTATGAGACAGGACTTGATGAGCTTCAGAAGATCAAGACTGACAATATCCTGCCGCTTGAGTTCTCTAAGAAAGGTGATGGAACGCTGTTCTATACAGCGATGCTCACTTATCCGCTTGATGTGCCGTCTGTGACTCCTCGTGATGAAGGGCTTAGCGTATTCGGTGAGATTACTGACCTTAGCGGCAGCAAATGCAGCCTGTCTAATCTTAAACTCGGTGCAACTCTGCGATACAAAGTCCATATCAGTTCAGGTCAGGATCGTCAGTTCGTCGCAGTGCGTATACCGCTGCCGGCAGGTGCTGAGCCTATCGACGGATCGTTTGTAACTTCGGCATTGCTGCCGCCGCAGAAGTCGGATAATCCTGACAATGACTATGACTACGATTGGATGAGCAGTTCTCCGGTGCAGGAGATCCATGATACGGAAGTGCTTTACTTCATCGACCGATTTACGAAAGGCAAAACAACGCTTGAGTTCTGCTTCCGCACAACTACGCCGGGTGTATACCAAGTTCCGCCGATTACCGCAGAATGTATGTATCAGCCTGAAGTCTTCGGAAGGACCAGTGGAATGGTAAGTGTAATACAGTAAAAAAAGCCTGCGTAAAGCAGGCTTTTTTTACTGTATTATATATGAGAAAAATATAACATTTGCTATATATAGAAGGGGTGTCAGCTAAAAAAATGATGTTGTTGCGATTCGCAAATAATCATTTTTTTAGCTGACACCCCTTCGCATATCTTGTATAAGCAAGAATTTAATATATGTTTATTTTATTAATAAAAAAACAAAAATCGTCTGCCGAAGGCAGATGATTTTTTGTTTTTTTTATTAATAAAATAATTGAAATTCCGAATATTTATATGGGGATATAAATTACAAATTTATAGGGGAATTTTTTATGACATCATCACATTCTGCTTATCTGGAAAATCATCTGATTGCTTATATCGGCAACAAGCGACGGTTGTTGCCACTGATCCGTGAAGCAATCGAACAAACAGGCGTTAATGCTGACAAGGCTTCATTCCTTGATCTGTTTGCCGGCAGTGGCAGTGTTTCACGGCTCGCCAAGTCTATGGGGTTCGCAGTGACGAGCAACGACTGGGAGTTTTATTCATTCGTTATCAATAAGACATTCCTTGAATGTGATGAGCAGTGGCAGGAAGATGCTTTCGCTGCGTTTGGCGGCACCGATGCGGTTATCGACATTCTTAACAATCTGCCTGTGCCTAAGAAGAAGGACGAATATATAGCGAAGTTCTACTGCCCGTCATCAGATGTTAATCCCGACCTCGACAATGACAGGATGTTCTATACAAACTATAACGGCAAGAAGATCGACGCAATCCGCAATCAGATCGATAAATGGGCAGCCAATGGAGAGATCACTCAGAAAGAAGAGTATTATCTGCTGTCGCTGCTGCTCTACGAAGCATCTACACGGTCTAACACTTCCGGTGTATTCAAAGGATTTCACTGCGGATTCGGCGGAACTCACGGGGATGCACTGTCTCGTATAATGAAACCTGTCGAATTGGTTAAACCTCAGCTTATTAATGGTCGTGAATGTCATGTCTGTCGTGAGGACGCAGTTAAACTTGCCGAGTCAGGCAAAGACACGCATTATGACATTGTTTACCTTGATCCTCCCTATAATCAGCATCAGTACGGCTCAAACTATCATCTGCTCAATACTATCGCTCTCAATGATAAGCCGTCAGTGAATCAGCATGTTATGATAAACCGCAAAAAAGTCAATAAATCGGCTATTCGGCAGGATTGGGTCAAAACGAAGTCAACATTCTGTTATAAAAAATCTGCTAAAGATGACTTTGCCAAGATCATCAACAGTCTTAATGCAGATCATATTTTGGTTAGTTACTCAACAGACGGGATTATTGCTATCGAAGATATGTTGGACATTCTGTCTCTTAAAGGCAAAGTCGGCATCGTAATGAGTGAATATGTGAAATTCCGTGGCGGCAAGCAGTCTCTGGAGAATGAAGTCCACAATATAGAGTTCATACTTACTCTGGATACCAACGATGTGAGTACATCTGATGATATTGATCAGATATATCGCAAACTCATCTCGCATAAAATAACGATGACAGCGAAGAAAACAGTCAATCCGATGAGAGCCGAGGCTGTTGGTTACACATTCTCACGGCGGATCGGTGCTAATCACCGTGTTATGACAGCATTCAGCAAGGAATACAATGAGATCACGATCGGGTTTGAGCTTGATAAGAATAAAATCGTCGGTTGGTCAGGCGAATATGACACAGATAAAATGTCGCTTGTTACACTGCGTGAGATGTATCAGGACTTTGAGTATATGACCAATATGACGAAAGAAGATGAGCTTTACTTGGTTCTTGACTGCATTGTTCGGGCGTATTACAGCCATGAGTCCGACAAATGTCTTGAACTGTTTGAGGATATCCCGTATCTGTTGTCGAAATTCAACAATAAGAAGGCATTTATCCCATCGCTTAAAGGCATCCTTGCAGTGCTGAATACTTTGACTGCATCGATCGATATATGGCGAGAGCTGGAGCTGAACTATAATGCGTATTTTGAGAAATTTGAGAAGATCCTGTTTATGAAACTTGGCTATCTGTCCAATGATGAGCAAGTCATCGATCTGAAACAGCAGATAGGTGAGGCGTATGACGCACTCGAAGAAAGCCTGTCTAAACCGGTTCAGTCGGCTGGTGTTAAGTCATCAAAAATCAAGGAAGCAGTTAATTCATAAAAAAAATGCCGCCGCAGGCGGCATTTTTTTTTTTGCCTCTTTACTCAATAATTACTCAAAATTTACTCAATTTTTACTCAAACGAAGATATTGACTTCACCATTCCGCTGTGATACAATCAGTTATAAGGCGGTTCAGATGAGACGAGTTATTTTAATAATAATATTTTTTATAGAACTTTTTCCGTTATTCTCTAATGATAAATTTTGTGGTTCAATAGAATTGAATTCAAAACAAAAAAATATATCTTTCAAAATGCCGACAACCAAACTCAGCTTAAATAATGAAAACAAGCAAACGAAATCTCATTCAAAATTGACAACTGCAAAAAAAGCCGGTATTGCATTGACTGTAGTTGGAAGTACTGTATTACTGCCATTGTCCACACCACATATTATATTAAATGTTTTATCATTTGCTGATATTATTCCCCGTTTATTATATCCTAATGTATTCTATCCGTGGATTCCGCTGTATATTTCTGCCTATACTTTTCATTTCTTTAATTCATATTGTGCTTTGTTATTCGGAGTGACATTTTTATCTGTTGGTATATACTTATTAAACGAACCTTATATAAGCCAATATCCGAAATATTTTGCAACAAAGATTGTTCGGAATATCGGTATTGCAATGCTTGCAACTTCCGAGCTGCCTTTAGCCGGTTTGATTGCTTTGAGTATCATTATAAACAAGCTTTATGGTGATATTGCTCACGATAACCAAATCCCAATTTACACTTTTGACTATGCACTTGCAATTTGCATTTCCGTCTTTGCTTTTTTAGGTCATTTAATCGGAGGTGTTTTGATGACAGCTGTAAGTTGTTGGTTTCTGCACAAGCGTTATGGTCGTTTGCTTGCAAAGATTACTCCCGACATCGCCATTACTCACGATGATAAGAAAGGTTTTACCGAAGGCTACGGCGTGAGCGTTGGGATGCGGGTGAGGATATAATCAAATTTTAATTTTTCTATAAATATAGTTTTTTATTTGACAATACATACTTTATTATTGTATAATAAAAAAATGATAATGAGAATTTTTAACCGTTTAATGTCATTTTATTTGTCTTTCTACGACAAAGTGTCCGATCTCGGATTGCGAAAAAAAGCAAAACTCCTGTATATTATTTCGAGTTTCGGCATTCTAATGCTGGGCATCATATTTGCTGTTACTATGGTGCTTCGCAGACCGTTAGTTGCCGTTCTGCCTCTGATTATCGGTGCGGTTCTGATTTTTGCAGTGCAGTTTCTTCTGAAGCGAGGAGCTTATGAACTTTCTGCTTTCCTGTTCGTGACGATAGCTCTTATAATACAGACATTCTATATACTTTTGGATTTTTATAATAATCCGTTTGATGTTTATCGCTATACTTTCACCATTACTGTGACTCTGATGATAGGCGGTGTTTTCTTTACTTATAAGGAGACTATCCTTATCTTTACGGTGATGTGTTTTTGTTCGATTATGATATTTTTTACCGTGCGGAACTGCATCCAGCTGCAGAATCCGACCGATTCGGTAACTGTCGTATCGACGATTGTATGTATGGCACTGTTTTTGCTGTTCGGATTTGTCGCTTATTCTTTCTTTTCGATTTCTCATATTCTCATCGATATTGCTAACCAGCAGCGTAAGAATGCCGAATCTGAGCGTGACAATACTGCACGATCATTTAACATTCTGTCGATGTATACAAAGCCGTCGCTGACAGCGAGCGTTCGTTCCGGCAAAGATCCGACGAAGATCAGACCGACTTTGGAGACTCTGACGATATTATTCTGTGATATATGCAGTTTTGTCCGGCTGTCCGAGCATTTGTCTGCGATAGAGACTACTCATTTCCTTAACAGATATTTTACTGTACTCAATGAGATCATCATCCGCAACGGAGGCGAGATCGATAAACTAATCGGCGATGAGATAATGGCGATCTTCCACGATGTTGACTCTGCTGTGAATGCGGCGTTCGATATTCGGCATTGTCTGCGTGAGTTTAGCATCGACAATGTGCAGGTCGATAACGGTGTAGGGCTGTATAACGGCGATGTGATTATGGGCAACATTGGCTCGGATAAGAAACTTGACTTTACAGTGATTGGCAATGCGGTGAATATGGCGAGCCGCCTGGAGAGCCTGACCCGTCAGTATAAAGCCAAGATCATCATCAGTCAGGAGATATATGACACGATACCTGTTGAGACGAAACAGCGGTTTACACGCATTGACAATGTCAGCATCAAAGGCATCGAGAAACCTATTTCGGTTTACGGATTCTTTGAAGAAGCGGTATAAAAAAAGCATAAAAAAAACTTGGCATCGCCAAGTTTTTTTTGTTTATTTAGTCAATATTTGATTGTCTTTCATACAGCACTTTCCCTCGGCGGCGAATGTGATCAATCAAGTCTTGATTTTGCAATTCTGCGAAGTTGGATATATCGACCAAATAAGGCAGCATTGAGTCGTCGAAGTCATTCATGACATGTAGGCGATCGCTGAATGTAAACTCTCCGTCAGCTATGATCGTCATATCTATATCTGATCCTTCACGATAGTTGCCCATAGCACGGCTGCCGTAGACGATAACTTTGGCAATCTGCGGATATTTGGCATAGATGCTGTTGATGATCGCCATTGATTTCTCTGACAAGCCAAATTCATTCAGCGGAGTTTTCGATAATCCCATCGAGTGTCTCCTTTAATGCTTCAAAGCACGGCAAATATAACGGTTCTATTTTGTCAAATATTGTCAATACAGCAGATTCGTCATACAGATGACTGCTTTCATTGCGGGATTCTATCATTTTCATCCATATTTCACCGTCAGAAATAATGCTGCGATTGAGTGCATTACGATAAGCATCTTTGCTGCCGTATACTCTGTCTCCGCCGCCTTGATATTCTATGAAGTCTTTCAGTACTTTCCACGACAGCTCCTGCGTAAACTCAAATGACTGTATGATGCCTAATTTTCTAAACTCATCATCGCCTGTTTTTTTTATCTCGGCTAATCCTCGTTTTAGTGTAGCCAATGCCTTTTTATAATTCGCAAACCGCTGTTTCCAGCGAATATCATCATTGTCTGTCATGTTATACCTTCTTCAGTATTATCGAAGTGTTAATGCCGCCGAATGCGAAGTTGTTGGTCATAACTGTGTTCAACTGTTTGTCAGTCAGCTCTGTTACAATGTCAATGCCGTCGCAGCGAGGATCTACATTCTTCATATTGATAGTCGGGTAGATCTTGTTGTCAGCCATCATCATAAGACAATATACAACTTCGTGAACGCCGCATGCTCCGAGAGTGTGTCCGGTGAAACTCTTAGTCGCAGATACAGGCACTGTCTTGCCGAATACTTCCGCTGTCGCAGCTGCTTCCGTTACATCGCCGGTGTCAGTTGCAGTGGCATGAGCATTGATATAGTCGATGTCTGACGGCGACAGTCCTGCGTCCTGCAGTGCGGCGTTGATTGTGCGAACCATACCGTCTTTGGCAGGTGTAGACATGTGTGTGCCGTCGCACAATGATGAGAATCCTATTATCTCGCCGTAGATCTTAGCACCTCGTGCTTTGGCATGTTCGTATTCTTCGAGGACGATCATGCCGCCGCCTTCGCCGACTACCATGCCGTCACGATCCCGGTCAAATGGGGAAGGTGTCAGGGACGGGTTGTCATTATATGCTTTGCTGGCTACATTAAGAATGTCGAATGTTGCAACAGTTGTCTGATGAACTTCTTCAGCTCCGCCGGCAAGCATCATATCCTGCATACCGTATTTGATCGCTTCATAAGCAAATCCGATAGACTGACTGCTGGATGTGCAGGCACTGCTTGGAGACAGCACTCGACCGGTTATGCCGAGATTGATAGCGATATTGGCGGCTGTTGTGTGATTCATAATCTTAAGGAATGTCATCGACGAGATCTGCTCAATCGAGTTGGTGCGGAATATCTCATAGAAGAAGTCCTCATAAGCCTGCGGACTGCCGATAGTGGAGGCAGCAGCTACTCCGAGCCGTCCTGAGTGAAGCATCTCTTCTGTGACACCTGCATCGGCGATGGCAGTCTGTGCTGTCATCATTGAGTACATCGAAACTTTGCCCATAGATCGTCTAACCTTACGGTCGATAGCACGCTCGTTGAAGTTCTTGATCGTGCCTGCAACTTTAGATTTCAGACCGCCGAGAGACTCCCATTCCGGCATATATACGACACCGCTTCTGCGGCTGTAGAATGATTCTCTTATCTCATCAGTATTATTTCCGATAGGGCTAAGTATGCCCAATCCAGTGATAACGACTCTTCGCATTGATTACTCCTATATTTGCTGTGTATTATGTATCTTGATAATATTTAGAATGTCGTCGGCGATATGTTCCAACTCTCTGATCATATCGAGCAGGCATATACCTGATGAAACGATGTCTTTGGATGAGTTTTTCTTCATATCGACTATGACTTTCTTTTTGTTCTTTTTATACAGATTGTTGATCTTATCTTCGATCTCTATTGTCTTGGTAAACAGGTTCTGATCTTTAAGATTAGCGATATTATACCGCACTATGTTGACAAGGTTCTTTGTTTCACTAAGAATTTTTTCGATATTGACATCAAGGCTTTCCAGATCGTAGTCATTTTCTTTCGACTTGCGGTAGAGTTTGGCGATTTTTTCGCAAGAGTCGCTTATCCACTCGTAATTACGGATCTCTTCTATCATACTGTTGATTCGCTCGATAGTCTTGCCTTGATTAGTCTCGCCGAGGACTTGAATGAGGAATGTATAGAGATTCTTCTCGTATTTATCTACGATGTCTTCTATCTCCAATATCCGCTCCACATATTTTTCATTGCTGCCTTTATGCTTAGTCAGGATTGTGACAACATTGTCGAAACTCTCGATTGTGAACTCAGCCATCTTGGTTATCTCGCTGCGAACCTCGAACAAAGCCGAGTCTGGAGTTCTGATAAGACCGAGATTGGTCGGTATAAGTCCAAATGTCTCTTCAGGTTTTTCATCTGTTCCAAATATCTTGTCCATGAACTTGATGAGCGGCTCAATGAACCATGCCATTATAAATGTGTTGACGATGTTAAATATAGTGTGGAACAAAGCCAGCTGCAGTCCTTCCATGCCTTCGCCGGGTATGATGAAAGAACACAGATTGCAGAACGGATAGAATATAAACGGCAGGATGAGCCACAATGCTCCGATAACTTTCAATGTAACATGAGCTGCAGCGGTTTTCTTCGCAGTTTTGTTGCCTGCCAGACTGGCGAGGACTGCCGTTACAGTTGAGCCGATATTCTCACCGATAACCATAGCACAAGCGGCATACATATCCATGTAGCCTGAGCCGAGCAGAGTGATGGTGATAGCCAGCGTTACCGATGACGATTGGAGTGCAACTGTAGCAACAAATCCTATCAGGATAAACAGATAAAGACAGAAATATGAAGCAACTTTGCTATTTGTACCGAAGCCGGATAAGAAGTTTAACATGTCATAGACGAAATTTTTCTTGCCTGACGCAGGATCAAGAACCGGCACGCTTGTCTGCATCATCTCAAGTCCGATGAACAGCAAACCGAATCCGATGAGGCACATACCGATCAGAGTCACCTTCTTGCGTTTGGAGAATATACAGATGAGTCCGGTGATAGCGGCAAGGTTAGCCAGTATCATGATGTCGAAGCCGAATTTTGCATTGGTCAGATTGACTATCCAGCCGGTTATGGTCGTTCCGATATTCGCTCCGAGGATAATGCTGATACCCTGAAACATATTGAGCATACCGGCATTAACGAAACTGATCACCATAACGATAACCGCTGCTGATGACTGCAGGACTGCGGTGACGAAAGTTCCTGTCACTATACCGAAAAATCTGTTGGATGTTATCGAAGATAATATCTTTCGGAGTTTGTCGCCGGTTGCCTGTTCAAGTGATTCGCTTAGCATCTTCATGCCGTAGATGAACAATGCCAATCCACCGAGAATTTGAAATAGTGTACTCATATTTTCTTCCTAAACTAGTTCAAGCACTCTCCCTACGGTATTATATCATATTTATTATAAAAAAAACAACTTAAATTTTCATAAAATAGTAAATTCCACTTGATTTTTTTTGTATAATCAATTATTCTTTACTTATTACATCATTGTCATCCCGAACTTGTTTCGGGATCTCACAAACGGTTTGGAGATGCTGAAGCAAGTTCAGCATGACATAATATAAGGAAAATTCTATGCGTGATTTTAAAACTGTTTTTTTTAGGATTTTATTCGTCGTTGTTATCGTTTTATGTGTTTGGCAGTGCAATGCCCGCAAGAAAGGCAAAATGCCTGATACAGCGACTACAACTATCGCAGCAGTGACAACGACGACAGTTCAGGCTGATGTCTCTGCCGATATGGTGACAGGTGATGAGAGCGGTGATTAAGCTGTAATGAAGAAATTAATACGAATCTTTATATATCTGTTTTTGGCTGTTTCATTCTGTGCAGCTCAGGTTGATAATAGTGATGACAAGAACATTCTTATACTCAACTCGTATAATCTCGGTCTGAACTGGACTCAGAATATGAACAGTGCGATAGTAGACTTTTTTGGATTTCAGCCGAATGTATCATTTCAGATAGAGTTTATGGACTCTAAGATCTCGACTCTGGATAATCTCTATGAAAACTATTATAACTACCTCAAAGTAAAATACAGCAATACAAAATTTGACTGTATCATCTCGACTGATGATGATGCGTATCAGTTCCTGCTGCAGTATGGAGATGACTGTTTTGGGCATGTTCCTGTTGTGTTCTGCGGAGTCAATAACTACGAAGATGCACAGCTGGTCGGACATGACAATTTCACAGGTATAGTCGAGATCTCCGATGTGCGTGCAACGATAGATCTTGCATTGGCTCTGCACCCTGAAACAGAGAATATCATCTATATCAATGATAAAACCCTTAGCGGACAGCATTATCTCAATGAAGTGATGACTTATATAGGTGAGTATGAGCCGAGATATAAAGTGCAGATTATAAGTGACTGGACGATGGATGAGATGACTAAGTATCTGCGTGAAGAGACCGCTAAGAGCGTAGTCATATTGTCTGTGTATAATCTTGACGGGGCAGGGCAGTCATTCAAGCACAGTCAGACGATCAGATATGTTCAGAAAGCATGTAATTTCCCGATATACAGTGCTTGGGACTTTTTCTTGGGATATGGAGTTATAGGCGGCAAGATGACATTCGGTCATATCCATGCAACTTATGCTGCAACGCTTGCTGACAAGATCCTGCATGGCAAGCCGATCTCGGAGCTGCCTGTCATCAAGAAAAACCTAAACCGCTATGTGTTTGACTATAATCAGGTCGTTCGATATAATGTCAGTCTCTATCGTGCAGGAGTGGCTTACAGACTGTATAATTCACCATTCAAAGTATTCAGTGTTTATAGGACATTCTTATTTATGGTGATCATACTTATCCTGTTTATGATCATACTGCTGATGGCTGTGAACTCTCTAAAGCGGCGCAGCGTCGAGATGCAGCTGTCGGAGAGTAAGAATGAGCACGAGTCGCTTGTCGCTTCTATGAATGAGGGATTATTCGTGCAGTCCGCAGATGAGTATATCAGATATGTTAATGATAAATTCGCTCAGATGCTTAATTATTCCCGCAATGAGATATTAGGCTATCCGCTCAGCCGGTTTATCGATCCTTCGCAGAGGCTGACATTCTTATCAGATATGGAGAGTCGGATACTCACTGATAAGGATATTAAAGCGGAGGTTAATTTCTGCAGATCTGACGGCAGCAAGCTGACAGCGATCATATCTCCGAAGCCGATGTTCGAGAACAATGGCAAATACAAGGGGAATTTCTGCGTAGTTACAGATATTACACAGCTTAAGAATACCGAGAAGCAGCTGATGTATGAGAAAGAGCGGCTGCTTGTAACGCTTAACTCTATCGTCGATGGTGTTATCGCGACTAAACTGAACGGAGATATTATCTTCGTCAATAAGGTTGCCGCTGAACTCATGGAGTGGAATAACGATGAACTGAATAATCACAATGTCAGTGATGTGTATGTCCGCTTCGATAAGAGGAATAACACACTTATTAACACGATCGAGGTATCAGAGCATAATAAAGACAATGTGCATGATTATTTCCTTAGAACTAAGTCAGGCAAACTGATCGATATACAGGAGACTGTTGCGGCAATCTCTGATGATGATCATACTATCGGATATGTTGTAGTATTCCGCGATGTCCGCAATGATATAATCCTGCAGGAAGAGATCATCAAAAATCAAAAGATCGAGTCTATCGGACTGCTTGCTGGAGGGTTGGCTCATGACTTCAATAACATCCTCAGCGGCATAATGGGCAACCTGTATCTGGCGAAGACATATCTAAGTTGCGAAGACTTCAATATCGATGAGATGTGGGAGATCATCTCCGATATGGAACACGCAAGCGAGCGTGCGAAGCACCTGACTACTCAGATGCTTACATTCTCCAAAGGCGGCACTCCTGTCCGCAAAAATATCAATCTGAAGAATCTGATATACAAGTCAGTTAATTTCTCAATAGTCGGTAAAAATGTCCGCTGTGAGTTTGACATTGAAGATAATCTGCGGAGTGCCGATGCTGATGAAGGGCAGATAGATCAGGTGCTCAATAATCTTGTGATCAATGCTTCGCAGGCAATGCCGGACGGCGGTATTATCCATGTAAGTGCCCACAATGTCACGGTAGATGATAACTCTGAGTTGCCGCTGAATGCCGGCAACTATATCAGAGTCTCTGTTGCAGATGAAGGTGTTGGTATCTCACCTGATAATCTCAAGAAGATATTCGATCCGTACTTTACGACCAAGACAAAAGGATACGGGTTAGGGCTGGCTTCGACTTATTCTATCATTAAGAAACATTACGGTTATATAACGGTGGATTCCGAAGAAGGCAAGGGGACGACTTTTACATTTTATCTGATGGCGAGCCGAGAAGTATCGCCTGATGTAGACAGCCACGATATGCTTTCGCGCAGTGAGGATGTCGAGCGGAATAAGCATATCAATATCCTTATCATGGACGATAACGAAGCAATATGTCAGACTAACACAAAACTGCTCAATCACTTCGGATTCAATGTGCAGTGTGCGGCTGATGGCGATGAAGCTATATCGCTCTATACACAAATGATGGACAGCGGCAAGCCTTTCGACATCTGTATCCTTGATCTTGTTATCCCCGGTAAGAAAAACGGAGATAAAGTGCTTGCCGACTTGCTTGCACTTGATCCGCATGTCAAAGCGATATTATCCAGCGGTTACTCTGTCGATCCTGTAGTTGCAGACTATAAGACTTATGGATTCTTAGCGGCTCTGCCTAAACCGTATATGATAGAAGAACTGATAGACCTGATCCATGATCTTGTAAAGTGACATCATAGTGTCTTATACACACTCTGAGGGAACACCATCTTGAATACTTCAGATGCTCGGCGGACTTCTTGGAAGTCGATCTTCTCTGCTGTTGACTTAGGTATATCATCTAAATCTTTGTGATTTTCAGCCGGGATGATGACTATCTTCTTCTTGTGTCTTGCAGCTGCGAGGACTTTTTCTTTCAATCCGCCGATGGGGATCACTTTACCTGTCAGAGTGATCTCTCCTGTCATAGCGACATCGGAGTTCATCGGAGTTTTGGTCAGAGCGGACAGTATCGCACAAGAGATAGCTACGCCGCCGGATGGCCCGTCTTTCGGAGTCGCACCTTCCGGGAAATGAATATGCACATCATATATCTTGTGGAAATCTTTATATTTGATGTCAAACAAATGTGCTCTTGAGCGAATGTAGGAGTAGGCTGTCTGAGCCGACTCTTTCATTACATCGCCGAGTTTGCCGGTTAGGACGAGTTTGCCGCTGCCACGGTAGATGACACATTCGATAGGCAGGAGAGAGCCGCCGAGTTCCGACCACGCAAGTCCGTGGCTTACTCCGACATCGAGGACTTTGTCTGCGTGTCGGATGAATTTTTTCTTGCCGAGGTATTTCGTCAGCATTGTTTTAGTGATGTGGATCTCTTCATCCGGGTTGAGTTTGCCCAGCACGATATTTTTGGCTGTTTTGCGGCATATGGTTGCGATCTGTCTTTGCAGAGAACGGACTCCTGCTTCCATTGTCCAATGGCGAATTACAGACAGAATGGCATCATTATCTATTTTGAGATTGACATTTTCTATGCCGTTCTCTTTCTTCTCTCTGTTAATGAGGAATTTCTGAGCTATATGCACTTTTTCGGTTTCAGTGTAACTCTCAAGACTGATTATCTCCATTCTGTCCCGCAGAGGATATGGGATGCCCTGCAATGAGTTGGCTGTCGTAATAAACATAACCTCAGACAGGTCATAAGGAACATCGAGATAATGATCCATGAATTGTGCATTTTGCTCAGGATCAAGCACTTCCAGCAGAGCTGATGCCGGATCTCCGCGCATATCAGATGTCATCTTGTCTATCTCATCGAGAAGGAATACAGGATTGACAGATTTGACTTTACGCATGGATTGTATTATCTTGCCTGGCAGTGCACCTAGATAAGTTCGTCTGTGTCCGCGGATCTCAGCTTCATCACGAACGCCGCCGAGCGATATACGGATAAACTCCCGTCCAAGAGCTTTGGCAACTGAACGGCTGAGAGATGTCTTGCCGATACCCGGCGGTCCCACGAAGCACAGTATTGGTCCGCGAATTGTTTGATTGAGATTACGCACTGCGATGAACTCCATTATTCGCTGCTTAACCTTGTGCAGCCCATAGTGCTCTTCGTTAAGTATAGCTTCGGAGCGTTTATAGTCGAGTATCTCATGAGATTTGTTTGTCCACGGCAGTTTGATCAGCCAGTCGATATAGTTCCTAAGAATACCGGCATCAGGAGATATAGTCGGCAGAGAGCGCAGTTTCTTGGCATCAGATATTGCCTTATCTTTTGCCTGCTCATTCATGCCGAGTTTCTCGATATATTCGGCGAACTTGTCTTCGTCATCTATTATACTGTCAGGATCGTCTTTGAGCGTCAGCAACTCTTTCTGCAGAGACTTGATCTGCTCGTGGAGGAAGAACTCCTTCTGCTGCTTATCGTTATCTTTGCGAATATCCATGACAATCTTCTTCTGCAGTAGTGTCATATCGATATTGGTGCGGATAGTCGATGCGAGCAGTGCCAGCCGCTTGATCGTGTCTGTCTCCTGCAGCAGTTTGATCTGCGACAGATATGGCATCCTGACATTGGATGCAAGTGCATTGATCAGTTCTTCCATTTCATTAATGCTGCTGATCTTCTGCACAATGTCTGCTGCAAGATGTTCTATATGACAGTATTTGGAGAAGTCCTTGATAATGTGATTGAGCAGGATATTCATCTCTTCGTTGTCTTCGCTGAAGTAGTCTATCTTGGAGCGGACAGCGACTGTCTGTATCCTGTCTGTCTTGCGGGCTTCTCTGATCTCTGCCCGTTTGAATGCTTTGACTGTTACACAGCAGACATTCTTCTCTCTGTCAGTATCTACATTGAGGATGACCGCTAATACACCGATGTGATACAGATCTTCGATGGCAGGATTTTCCTGATCGCTGTCCTTTTGATTAGCAAGGAATATCATCTTATCGTTATGCTCAATCGCATAAGATAACGCTGCCAGAGTATCTTCTCTGCCGATGTAGAAACTGCATTCAGAACCTGGAAATATTACCTGTTCACGCAGAGGTATAACAGGGTAGTATGTCAGCGTGATCCTTTTGCTGTTGGCTTCATCTGCTTCGATCTCTCTGAGTATATCATCAAACTCATTAGGAATATCATCTGTTATATTATCAGGGCTGTCGTTATTCGAGTCTGAGAACATTATGCTGATTTTTCCGAGTCTCGTACAGATTTTTTCGTTCTTTTGAGGATGGGTTTTTCTTCCTCACGAATGACTTTATCAGTGATGATGACTTCTCGAACAGTCTTGTCTGATGGTATATCATACATTATGTCGAGCATCACTTTCTCTAATATAGAGCGCAGACCTCTTGCTCCGGTCTTGTGTTTGTATGCAAGACGAGCCACTTCCTGAATAGCAGACTCATCGATATTGAGTCTGACATTCTCGACTGCCATATTCCACTGATACTGCTTAATGATAGAGTTCTTAGGCTCTTTGAGTATGCGGACAAGATCATCCTCCGACAGAGGATTGAGGAAACTGACAACCGGCAGTCGTCCGATAAACTCAGGTATCAGACCGAATTTGATCAGATCTTCAGGAGTAATATTTTTATATAATTCAACGAGGTTCTTCTCTTCTTTTGGCTTGACATCAGAGCCGAATCCGATAGGTTTGACATTCAGGCGGCTCTCGATGATAGAGTCGAGTCCTACGAATGCCCCTCCGCATATAAAGAGGATATTCTTCGTATTGATATGGAGCATCTCCTGATTGGGGTGCTTGCGACCGCCCTGCGGAGGAACGCTTGCGTCTGTGCCTTCAATGATCTTAAGCAGTGCCTGCTGCACGCCTTCGCCGGAGACATCACGAGTTATCGAGACATTTTCGCCTTTCTTCGCGATTTTGTCGATCTCATCGATATAGACAATGCCATACTCCGCTCTTGCGATGTCACCGTCAGCAGCCTGTATGAGTTTGAGCAGGATATTCTCTACATCGTCGCCGACATATCCTGCTTCTGTCACTGTCGTAGCATCAGCAATAGCAAACGGAACATTGAGTTTGCGTGCTAATGTGCTTGCCAGCAAAGTTTTGCCTGATCCTGTAGGACCGAGCAGCAGTATATTTGATTTATCGACTTCCAAATCTTTGAATTCTTTAGAATTGGTTATCTTGCTGCCGTATTTGATCTTCTTGTAGTGGTTATATACTGCGACGGAAAGGATTTTCTTCGCTTCATCCTGCCCGATGATATAATCATCAAGGAACTCTTTGATCTCGGTCGGCAATGGCAGATCGCCCTGCAGCATCTGTGATGCAGCAGACTTGCCTTTCTCGTCATTAACAGCATTAATGGTATCATTGCATTTCTTTACGCAGTCATAACATATCATTGAGTTGTAGCCTTTAATAGCCTGAAGGTCATGTTCACGGAGATCACGACCGCAGAATGAGCATATATTATTATTCTGATCCAATTCTTTATACCAACCCATTTATTTTTTCTCCCGCACGAGTATCTTATCGATCAGCCCATACTCAACGGCTTCCTGTGCTGACATGAAATAGTCGCGCTGCACATCTCTCTCTATATCTTTAATGTCTTTGCCGGTATTGAGAGCCAATATCTCGTTAATCTCTTTTTTCAGACGCAGGATCTCTTTAGCCTGTATCTGTATATCTGTAGCCTGACCGCCGGCGCCGCCGTAAGGCTGGTGTATCATCATCCTGGAGTGAGGCAGGGCACATCGCTTGCCTTTAGCACCACTGGAGAGGATCAGAGCTGCCGCACTGGAAGCCTGTCCGATACAGATAGTACATACATCCGGTTTGATGTGATTCATCGTATCGTAGATAGCCAAACCTGCAGTTACAGAACCGCCGGGAGAGTTGATATAGAGATAAATATCTTTGTTAGGATCTTGGCTTTCCATGAAGAGCAGCGTAGCCATAACAAGATCTGCCTGCGTATCGTCGATCTCTTCACTGAGGAAGATGATATTATCCTTGACGAGACGAGAGAATACATCCCATGACTCAGTTCCCTGACTTGTTCTCTCTACAATAGTCGGTATATAATGATGTGCTGATATGCCGTGCGAATAGTGTAAACCCATTTATTTATCCTGTGTTTTTCATTATGAGACCCCGAATCAAGTTCGGGGTACAAGTATTCTATCCTTTTTTTTGTTATGAGACCCCGAAACAAGTTCGGGGCGACAGTATTCTATCCTGTGTTTCTCATTTATTAAACCCTAAATGTGCGATTTGACTTTGCAAACCGTCTGTTCGGGGTGACATTCGGATGACTTATTTCTTCTTGGCCTTCATTTCTTCGTTAAGGTCATCGAACATCTTCGGCATATCCTCGAATGTATAAGTCTTGCCTTTTTTATATTTAACAGAGTCAGTCATCAACTTATGAACTTTGTCATTCTCAACCTGTGTTGCGAACTGCTCCAACTGACCGTTCTGAGCGTAGTACTTATACATCATCTCAGGATCGATGCCTTTGTAATACTTAGAGAAGTCTTTGATATGTTCTTTAATCTCATCCTCTGTAGCTTTGAGATTATTCTTCTTGATAAGATCCTGCTCGATAAGACCAATCTTTACACCGCCGATAGCTTCTTCCCGGCGTTCAGTCTTGAAGTTAGCCTCTGTCAGATTGTCTTCTGCGAGAACCTCGGCAAGAGTCTTCTTTGCATTCTCAGCACGGTGGTGATACTCGTGCAGTTCGCGTTCAAGGACATCATCGATAAGTACCTCAGGAACTTCGCCGTCGAATGATTTGATCAGTTCTTCTGTGAATCTTGTCAGAACACACTGATTGACCATATTCTCGGCATATTTTTTCAGATCATCTTCGATCTTCTTGCGCAACTCAGCTTCGTTGTGAATATCCGGATCAATCTCTTCGCAGAGTTCGTTAGTGATCTCAGGGATCTTCTCTGTCTTGATCTCATTGATCGACAAGTCAATATTGAATGTCTTGCCTTTCAGAGCGTCGATAACACCTTCTTTATCCTCGAATGTCTTCTTATATGACTTCTTCTCGCCTTTAGCCATTCCTACAATATCTTCGCCGACTTTGTATGTGTCCATGTTAAGTTTGAGATTGATATACTCATTCTCATTCTTATAGACCTCTTTGTCGCCTTCTTTGACAGTGTAATTGATGTAAGCGATGTCATCCTTGGCAATCTTGCCGTCTTTAACCTCAAATGTCGAATACTCCTGCAAAGTTTTCTCCAACTGCTTGTCGATGTCTGCTTTGCTTACAGTTACTTCGTCTTTGACAACCTCGAATGTGTTGAGATCTTTGTATTTGAAGTCAGGAACACAGTTGTATTCCATTACGATTGTATAATCTTTGTTGAACTCCGGCTCAACTTCTTCGCCGACACGCTTAGGCATCTCCTGTCCGATCGGGTTGCGGTCGAGTTTCAGGAACACTTCGCTGAAAGCCTGTCCTGCCATGTGGTTGCAGGCATCGCCCCATATATATTTGCGGTATTTGGTTTCAATAATCGAAGTAGGCACATGTCCTTTTCGGAATCCCGGTATAACAGCGTCTTTCTTGATCTCTTCGATCTGCTTGTTGTACTCTGTCATCATTTCTTTTGCAGGTATAGTTATAGTTACCTGACCTTTTGCATTGCCTAAATATTCTTCTTTGTAGTCATACTTCATAAGACATCCTAATATATGAAAAAATTAAAAGTATAGTATTTATAATATAACAATTTTTTAGAAAAAAGTCAATAAATTTTATAGAAATGTCATAAAGCAGGCTGATAAAACACCGTCCTCGTGTGTATTTATGATTCTGTATCTTCCATTATCGGCATGTAGTCATTCTGCGAGAGGAATGGGATGCCGTCAGGCAGTTGCCTGCGGCCTTCTTTCTTGGCGATGACGGACAGAGCATTCTTGATGATCTTCTTGACGGTTTTTTTGATGACGCTCTTGTCTTTGAAGATGATCTTGCCGCCGGCGTTAGCCTGATGACCTCCGGCACTGCCCATATTGCCGACGATTTCGCGGATAATCTCTCCTGCATCGTATTTCCGCCGCGGAGCACGCAAAGACATTAGGATGCTGTCATTATGAATACCTATCATCAGAACCATCTCTGCCCGTTCGTATCGGATAAGGAAGTCGGCTATCTCCGACACATAGTCGGGATTGTTGATCTCACCGAGAGTCGAGAAGAGGAAGTCTCCGTAGACCATGCAGTTCTCCATGCCTTTGGTGATGTGAGTGTAATAATCAAACGGCAGTTTGGGACTGATTATCTGACTGAGTTTCTCTGTATTGATGGCAAGACGAAGCTGTTCTTTGCGAATGAAATCAGCATCAAATCCCTCACGGCTTTCTCCTGTTACATCCGTGTCGATACCGTAATACAGAGCAGTCGCTAAATTCGGTGTGATCTTGACTTTGAAATACTCCAAATAATCACACATGATCGTGCCGGATGATCCGTTTCGTTGTTCTTCTGTGCGCACATCGGCATAGGCGACATTCTCCGAGCGAGTCTGCTCCCGTATCGGATGATGATCTATCACAATCACAGGAATATCCTCTGTACCGAGAGGATTATTGCCGGAACCGGGTTGTGTGTCCATAAGGACTATCGCTCCGTCAGGAATGGCAGTATTGTGAGAGTTGTCTATGCCTTCATTGCGGATAAGATCCGTAATATTCGTCATATCAATCTTGAGACACTCGACCATCTGGGAGTTCTCGGCTCGACCTATAATGCCGCTGTAAGCGATAATCGCTTCCTTGCCGAAACCTTTAGTCAACAGTTCTTTCATTGCAAAAGAAGATCCTATCGCATCCGGGTCAGGATTATAATGAGGAATAATCACAAATCTGTCGTGAGATCTCACGACAGATTCAAATCGATCAAAGTCCGCTTTGTTGAATAACATTATTTACCTATATCAGTCCTGCAGAATGCTCCGTCAAATGTGACTTTCTCCAACAGATTGTATGCGGCTGTTAATGCTGCAGATTTGCTTGATGCAACAGCTACCGCATTAAGCACGCGTCCGCCTGATGTCACGATCGTACCGTCGTCTTTCATCTTAGTCCCTGCATGGATGAAGTCATAAGGATGATTATTCTTGAATGTGATCGGCATACCTTTCTCGTAGTGTCCTGGATAGCCGCCTGCGGCAAGGACAACACATGCAGAATAGGCCTGTTTCCAATGCAGTTCGTATCCTGCGAGTTTAGCATTGACACACTTGGAGAATACTTCAAGAATATCATTCTCAAGCAGAGGCAGGATAACCTGAGTCTCAGGATCACCGAATCGGCAGTTGAACTCTACAACTTTAGGTCCTTCTTCGGTGAGCATCAGTCCGACATAAAGCACTCCGCGGTAGTCGATATTTTCCTTTGCGAAGCCGATGCGGATCTGTTTGATGATCTTATCATCAATCTCTTTGCGGAGTTCATCATTGAGCCTGTTATGAGGTGCATACGAACCCATACCGCCGGTATTGTCACCTTCATCTCCGGTGAACGCCCTTTTGTAGTCCTTCGCAGCGATGAGCGGCAGGAATGTCTTGCTGTCTGTGATATACAATGCACTCATCTCTTCGCCTGTCATGAAGTCTTCGATAACGACGGATGAGCCTGACTCACCGAATATCTTATCTACCATAAAGAGTTTGAGTGCTTCGTGAGCTTCCTCCGGGGTCTTGGCGATCTTGACACCTTTGCCGGCAGCCAAACCGTCAGCCTTGATGACTACAGGGTAGGTAACTCGCTTATCGATATATCTGCTGGCTTCTTCGTAGTTGCGATATATCTTGTAGTCAGAAGTCGGAATGTCATACTTGGACATAAACTGCTTGGAATATATTTTGCTGCCCTCGAATATCGCTCCGCATTTCTTCGGTCCGAATACTTTAATGCCGACTGCCTCAGCCATATCGGCTAATCCGTCTACAAGCGGCTGCTCCGGTCCGCAGACGATAAGATCCACTTTATATTCCTGAGCTTTGGCTACGATCTCACTGCAGTCCTGCTTGTCACCGATAATCGTTGCAAGCGATGCAATGCCCGGATTGCCTGGAATTGCGTAAAAATTTGTAACTTTATGTGATTCTTTAATTTTCTTGGCAATCGCGTGTTCGCGGCCGCCGCTGCCGATAAGTAAAACATTCATAGATAACTCCTATAGGAGTGGATTCTACCGTAAGTCGAAAAAAAAGTCAAGTTTTTTTATATTTTTTTGTTTTTGAAAAAAACTTATTGACTAAGAATGTTTTTTTGTGTATTATATAAATGTAGGGAACGCAGAATGTTCCAGCAAATCTTTATTTTAACAAGAGAGGGTGTTAAACATGGCAAAGAAAAAAGCAAAAGTTGAGTTGAATCAATATTTAGCAGAGATAGAAAAGAGAGCTTATGAGTTGTATGAGGCTCGCAAGCAGAATCATGAGTCGGGTACAGACTTCACAGATTGGCTCAAAGCTGAGATTGAGATCAAACAAAAATATAATATTGACTAATATTGATAAAAAAGGCTGTTCCGGTCGAACAGCCTTTTTTATCAATACACATCCTTTTCTAACTTGGAGATAACTATGGCATTGTATGCAGAAGATGCAATGAAAATATGTCCGCCGGAAGAGACTGTCGCAAGAGCGGAGTCCGTTATCAGAAAATATGATATGGTCGGCAAAAATATCATCAATTATGAATTTCGCAATAAAGACAAGTTCGGTGTGTGGGCTTCTGCTTTGGAGATGGCACCGGAATTATTCTATGAATATTATCCTGATGAGTTCCCGTATCTGAAAGGTGTCGAGACATTCTGGTTTCGCAAGGTGAGTGGCAAGGGGCTTCATCAGACGCAGTGTGCGGCGAGTATGTTTATGGAGTTCTTTGAGCGGTTATCGATAGAGTTCATGATACATAAGTCGCTGACGGAGCGAACTCTGATGAAGAAGGGGGATTATATCGATTATATGAGCGGCATTGATCCGAAACTCGGTCAGAATGTCAAATATCTGTTCTCGACGAAGCCTGACGATACGGAGTTGTCTCTCGTTGACTGCAAAGATCTCGTAACAGGAGAAGATGTGAAATTCTCCATTAAACTGCTGTTCCAGGGGTCTAACGGCTATGCCGCCGGTAATGAGATGCACGAAGCTATGGCTCACGGTATATTTGAGGTGGTTGAGCGTTACACTCAGACAATGTTTGTCCTCAAAGCGATCGGCTGCACTCGTGCTGATCTGGAGAGCCGCACAGTCGGTAAGCTGTATTCTTTCGATCCCAATATCTATGACGAACTCGATAAATGCGCCCCGTTCGTAGTGGATGTGCCGTCACTTGTCGCAGAATATCCCGATCTGGAAGAAGTTATCTCTAATCTGGCTGATCCATTCGACAAATTTGAGATCGTAGATGTGTCGATGGAGTTTAACGGAGTGAAATTCTACAGTTATCTCATTCGTCAGGGTGTGAATGAGACCGGATTCAAACTGTCCAATGCCAGCGGATGCCACTTCGATCAGCGAATCGCGATAATCAGAGCTCTGACTGAGGCGAGTCAGGGATATACCGAGTATGAGAAACTCAATCAGGCTTGGAACGGCTATCTGTTTACGAGACATTTTGCGGATAAAGTATTCAATGCTCCGCTGCCAACGAGAAAATTCGAGCGGGACAGCCGCATCTATACTGATATGGAAGATGTGTATAATGACTGTGTGAAAGCATTCGACCATATAATCTGTGCGGACTGCACCTGTAAGCAGTTTGGTTTACCCGTGCTGTCGCTGTATATACCGCAGCTGTACAGCAAGTCATTTATCTGGAGTCTCGTATTCTGCACGACACAGCTCGGCGATGTGGAACTGATCAAACTGCTCGGTGAAGACAAAGTGCCGCAGCTGACCAATCATCTGACTGAGAAGAGCATCAGCGGAGTGGAGTCGCTGTTCTTCATGGAGAATTACGGGCAGCTGACAGAATCGATGCGCAGCAAGGTTTATTATCTGTATCTGGCTTATACCGCTGATAAAGATCTGACTGATTATGTGCTGGAGCATTTGCAGGATGGTGAGGCTAAGAATGAGATCAAAGCGTTATTTGATGCTCACACCGAGCCGGAGATCTCGACGACACCAACTATGGATGATGAAGATGAGGACTCTTATCGGCATCTGCATACTCTGTTGGCTAAGAATGATAAGTCCGGTGAGGACTACTATGCGATCGTGGATAGTTATGCGAGAATGGGCTGCCTTGATTATGCTGTGGTATACGCGGATAAGAATGGATTGGATATAAGCGAGATCGTCGATGAATATCTGCCGCGTTATACAGCACTTCGTGACTATGCGAAATTCTTCAATCTCTACGGCAGATTTATCGAGAGATCGAAGCAGTTGTGCCGTATCACCGGTGACGAGACATACCTGAGTGAGAATGATGAGGCCGCAGAGGATATGGCTGCGCTGAATAAGCGTGTGGCTCTAATGCTCGGTGAGAAAGATGGGATGACTTCATTGTTCGGGCTTGTCCGCGGTGATACATTCGGAGGATGGACTGTGGACAGTCTGTATCAGACCGGAGAATATGTCTATCGTATGACATTCACTCAGACCGGTAAAAAGGGGAAAATCGAGACTATGAACTTCAAGATAGCCGTGGTTCGTTACGGAGAGTTCCGCACAATGACTGACAACGGATATTATCTGGAGTTTGCAGCCGGATTATTCGACAGTGCGAAGAAAAAACTCGCTGTGGAACTGATTAAAAGAATTAATGCTTTGGGAGATATTTAATGTAAAATTTTAATAAGTGTATTAAAACATACTTGTTAATGTTTTTGCGTTAAAATAACTATAGAACAACTATGAATAAAGAATATTTAATATCATTTCAGACATCGGCTTACGACTATCTTAGGTTTTCTGATGAGATAAGATTTGCTGTGTATCAGAAAGTTCCTGCGTTCGAGATATTCTTCGACGGATGGATGCCGGATGCTTTGAATGAACTGGACCTGGCTTTGATTCATCAGGCGGCACATAATGGGATGAAGTTCAGCGTTCATGCACCGCTGCGTGATTATCTGACTAAGGCTGATATAGACGAAATTATGCCGGTTATAACATTCTGCCGCGATGTCAAGGCAGTGCTTATGACTGTTCATTTTGATCGGCTTGCACCGGATATGATCCCGCTGCTTAGTTCTGCACTCGGCGAAGTCAAACTTTCGATAGAGAATACTATCCCTGATAAGAATGTCACAACAGGCGAGCGGTATCCGGAATATATGCGGCAGAATACAGCCAAATATAACATCTATGCGACGGCAGACATCGGACATGCAGTTGTGAATGGCTATGATCCGATTAGTTTCATCGGCAATCTGCTCAAAGACAACATCCCGATAGACTGTTTCCACATTCACAACAACGACGGACAACACGATCTGCATAATGACATTACAAGCGGCGTGATTGATTATGATAAAGTGCTTTCATTCATATTCGATAATGAGATAGATGCTCACTTCGTGGCGGAACATTGGGCCGGCAATGTAAAGTCTGCTCAATTTTTTGCACAAATATTGCAAAAATGGAAAAATGAAAAAAATTAGTTAAAAAAAATATTTTTTATAGTATAATTTAGTTGTCATCCCGAACTTGTTTCGGGATCTCCGCTATGAGATGCTGAATCAGCGACGGCTTACGCATCCGTGCAGCCGCTTGCACACCCGACATCGTGTCGGGCGAAGTTCGGCATGACTGAAATTTGTAATTAAGGAAAATTCAATGGCAAAACGAGCTCTTGTAACAGGCGGCAGCCGCGGTATAGGTCGGGCGGTCTCATTAATGTTAGGTAAAAACGGTTATGATGTTGTAATAAACTACCGCGGCAATGCGGAGGCGGCGAAAGCGACGCAGGATGAAGTGTCTGCACTCGGCGTTGGATGCAGTCTGCTGCAGTTTGATGTATCTGACTTCGAGAATGCGAAAGCAGCGATTGAAAAAGAGATCGCTGACAATGGCAAATTCGATGTGCTGGTATTCAATGCCGGTGTTCGTGATGATGCACTGTTCCCGGTGATGAAGCCGCAGCAGTGGGATAAAGTTATCGATACTAATCTGAAAAGTTTCTATTACATAGTCAATCCTGTTGCGTCGGCAATGTTTGCTGCGAAGTCAGGCAAAATTGTCGTTGTAAGTTCAACGGCCGGATTGACAGGTATGCAGGGACAGACAAACTACAGTGGCTCTAAGGCAGGTCTTATCGGTGCTGCTAAGTCGGCTGCCGTCGAACTTGCCCGACGAAATATCAATCTCAATATCATCGCTCCGGGATTCGTAGAGTCTGATATGACTAAGGATATTCCTTATGACGAAGTGAAGAAGACAATACCTCTGCGAAGGATTGCCAAGCCGGAAGATATAGCCAATGTCGTAGAGTTTCTCATCAGCGAGAAGTCGAACTACATCGTCGGTGAAGTTATCGCTGTCAATGGCGGAGTACTTACATAATGGCTTATCGCAAATGCAGCAAATGCAAAGGGCTTAACGGTCAGTTCAAAAATATCTATCCAAGCATCAATGATGTGTTGTCTGCCATTCGCTATATCCAGTCTGAGAATCCGTCTGTGCGGCTGAATTATTACAAATGTCCGCACGGTAACGGGTATCATCTGACGGAGAAGGTGTAGATAATTCATAATGCACAATGTATAATTCATAATTAAAACACGAGATTTTCCGAAGGAAAATCTCGTGTTTTTACAATATCAGCATCGCATCGCCGTAACTGAAGAATCTGTACTCCTGATCAACGGCATACTTATAAACTCTAAGCAGTTCGTCTACGCCGATAAGAGCGGAGACGAGCACTGCAAGCGATGACTTCGGCGTATGGAAGTTTGTGAACAGACAGTCGGCGGTTCGCAAAGTGTAGGGCGGGTATATATAAATATCACTGACTCCTCTGCCTGCTCGGACAGACTTGTGAGCAGAGTCGCCGACTGTCTCTAATGTCCTAAGAGATGTCGTCCCGACTGCGAGGATCTTCTTGCCGGCGGCAATGGCATTGTTGATAAGTGCAGCATTCTCATCGGTGATGATGTATTCTTCTTTATGGATGATATGTTCCTCAATCTTATCGGCATAGATCGGCATAAATGTCCCAAGTCCGACATGAAGAGATACAAACGCATGCTCGATATTCTTCGCAGCCAGTGAGTCAAATATCCTGTCATCGAAATGAAGTCCGGCCGTCGGAGCGGCAGCCGAACCGTATATCTGACTATAAACAGTTTGGTAACGCTCTTTGTCCGCATCTGTTGCCATCTTGTGCATATATGGCGGCAGCGGCATTGTTCCCCATCGCTCGAAATATTCATAGCTGAATGTGTCTGTCTCAGCGGTAACTTCTTTTGTAATATTGTCAATGTCTCTTACAACCGTAACGATCGTTCCATCCGGCAGCCGGACTTTCGCTCCGACTTTATACTTCCTCGCACGGTCTGTCATCACATGGAGAGTTCTGCTGTCCACAAGTTTGAGACAGAGAAATTCGCCGTCTGCTCCGGAGTCGGGTTTGGTCACATTGAGCCGAGCCGGTATCACACGGGAATTATTGAAAACAAGGAAATAACTGTCATCGAGAAAATCTGCGACTTCACGCGTGTGAGAATCGACAATCCTGCCGCTGTCCCGATAATAAACGAGCAGCCGCGAGTCCGAACGCCGTTCGGTAGGATTTTTCGCAATGAGATGTTCCGGTATGTAGAAGTCATAAATATCTGTATTCATAATTGTATTATAAACTATTTTTTATAAAATGTAAAGAAAATCTAAAAGCCCACACTATATCGGGCTTCGACAGATATAGTGTGGTTTTTTATAAATTTATATTGTTTTTTATGCAGAATTTGACTATAATATATAATATAAATGAAAAACAAGGATAATATGTGAAAAAAATATTTTTATTCATCGCTGTGTTAGCGGCTGGGATTTGCACTGTTTATGCAGATGCCGGTTCTGATAGAACGACATTCAGCCTGAGTCTGAGTGAAGCTCTTGAACTCGGTATCAAAAATAATCTTGACCTGCAGAACAGTCAGATCGATGTCAAGAGCAAAACGCTTGATGCAGCGACAAGTTGGAACAAGATCCTTTCATCAAGTGTCGGAGTGAGTTACAGCAACACTTTGGCAAAATACGAGACTGTTCCGAAAGAGGATTTTTCCGTTGGAGCAGGAACTTTGTCTGTCAAACTTGATAACTCAATCAATATCAATGCAGCGAATATTTATGGCATTATAAATGCCGTGAATGATTACCACGACGGGAAACTCTCTTATGAGAATGCAAAAGCGACACTTGTGAAGAACATTAAGCAATCGTATTTTAATCTGATACTGATGAGACAGCAGATTGAGATTGCTGAGATGGAAGCCGCCAATGCGAAAGTGGCATTCGAGACTGCACAGATGAAATACCGCGATGGAATGGTGTCTCAAGTCGATCTGCTTAAGTCTGAACTGTCATATAAAACTATGCTGCCGGCACTTGATGAGAAGATTAACAGTTACATTAATGCATCGGTGGATTTCAAGCGGATTATCGGTGTCAATAATCGTTCTCGGCTGCAACTGACGACACAGATCCCTGAGAATGTGCCGGATGCAATGTCTAAAATACGCAATACGGATTTTAAGAATGGACTTGATGCTAATTACACAATTCAGACTTATATCCGCAGACTGAAAACAGCAGTCAACAATCGCAATCTTGCTATTCTGAATATGACCACGCCATCAGTGAGTCTCTCGCATTCACTCGGTATCAATCCGCTTTCTGAGAATATAATCTCCAACACTGTGAGTGTGTCGGCAAGTTTTAAGATAAATACACCGCTACCGTTTTCGTCGGAGCAGGTCAGTGTTGCTAAGAATGTGTATAATCTCAAAAAAGCTCAGAATGACTTGGCAAATGCCCGTGAGCAGCAGTTTATCGACCTTATGAAGAAGATTAACAATGTTGAGCATTATGAGAAGAATATCGCCATTGATGAGTTGAATGTTCAGATTGCCGAGAAGACATTCCAAATGGAAGAGAGTCTTTATAAAGCCAATAGTGTCAGTTTCCTGGACTACGAAGATGCGAAGAAGAAACTCTCCGATGCCCGCTATTCTCTTGCAAAAGATATTAATGCGTATTTGTCGGCAATATTCGAGATAGAATATCTGCTTAATATGGAGATTGTTGATATTGAATGATTCATCATTTGCTATAGGAAACTTTCGTATCATAATTTAATAAAATTTGCTGTTTTTTTATCTTTTTTTTTCAGCCGGTTTTTCATTTCGTGCGTTATATATAATGGGTGTTTAAAACTTTAAAGCACAGGAATAGCTATGTATACAACGCCGCATTATGCCGAACTGAAGAGATATGTTGGACGCAAAAACTTTCAGAATGAAGGTGATATTTATCCGAGATATGACAAAATAAATGCACTGCACAGATCCCATTTTCGCATTACAGACAGACAACAGAACTTCCTTGAAAAAGCAGCGATGACTTTGGGAAAAACTGTAAATGATCTCAGTGCATTATTAATCGAAAAGATGCTTCCGCTAATTGAAACACAGGTGTTTAGGACAGTGGAAGAGCTGGAAGAACATCACTATAATGCAGGCGGGTATCAGACAGATCTTTTTGTAACCCTTACAGAGGAGACATTTCAGATGCTGCAATATTTGAAAGAAACGCTGCATTTCTATAGTTACTGCGAGGTATTCAGGTTTGTGGTGGATTATTTTATGGAGAGCAGCGAATGGGGGGAAGACGGGGAAAATGTTGTGGATGTAAAGGCTAAAATATTAAACTGTATATACCAAATTAGGCAGGAATGCAGGCGTATATATCGTATAAAGAAAAAAGCCTGCACAATTGTCCAATCAATTTTACATAGAGTGCGTGCTACGAAGGGTTGTCTGTTCCATTCAGGGCAAATTTATCTTCAAAAAATGCTGATATAGCATATTTTATCTCAAAAATCCATTGTCAAAACCATTATTTTTTGATATTATACACTTATAATCTGTTTTCTCATTTACAGGAGTGTTTCAATATGGATAAATATATGTCACGAGGTGTTAGCAGCCAAAAAGAAGATGTCCACAATGCAGTTGATCATCTTGACCGGGGCGTGTTCCCTGGAGCATTCTGTAAAGTTATTCCCGATTATCTTAGCGGAGACGGCCGATATTGCAATATAATGCATGCTGACGGTGCAGGAACGAAATCATCGCTGGCGTATATTTATTATAAGGAAACAGGCGACTTGTCTGTGTGGTCAGGCATTGCGATGGACTCTATCGTTATGAATACCGATGATCTGATCTGCGTCGGTGTCGATACGCCGATATTGCTATCAAGCACGATTGGGCGGAATGCCAAACTTGTAGGCGGTGAGGTGATTAAGGAACTGATTAATGCCAATGAAGAGATTTGTCAGTTTTTCACGGATAATGGTGTGCCGATGTATATGACAGGCGGTGAGACAGCAGATGTCGGTGACTTGACAAGGACTATTATCGTTGATACGACGGCAGTGACTCGCATTGAGCGAGACAAGATCATTACCTGTGAGAATGTTGCGTGCGGAGATGTGATAGTTGCACTCTCTTCATTTGGTCAGGCGACTTTTGAGAAACAGTACAACAGCGGAATGGGCAGCAATGGGCTGACTTCATCTCGGCATGATCTGTTATGCTCGGAGTATCGCACGAAATATCCGGAATCATTCGACAATAGTATGGATGAAAGCATTTCATACTGCGGCAAGTTCAAGATTACTGATACGGTGCCGGAACTTCCTCTGAATATCGGCAAAGCAATTCTGTCTCCAACGAGGACTTACGCTTTCGTGATTAAAGACATCCTGTCGGAATACCGCAGTAAGATACACGGTATCGTGCATTGCAGCGGCGGCGGTCAGACGAAGTGTAAGAAATTCGGCCGCAATGTTAAGTATGTCAAGGATAATCTGTTCGAGATACCGCCATTCTTTAAACTCATTCACGATACGACCGGGACTGACTACCGTGAGATGTATCAGGTATTCAATATGGGGCATCGAATGGAGTTATACACCGATGCTAAGACTGCTGAGCAGGTTATAGCGATTGCAGCGAAGTATAATATCGATGCGAAGATTGTCGGACATGTTGAGTCTAATGAGAACGGCAATGCTGTTGAGATAACAAGTCCTAATGGTATAATAAAATACTGATATGAATGTCATAAATGAAAAATGTGCCAGAGTTATCATCGATGAGTTAGGCATTCGCGGAAAATCAACTGCAAAAGTCTACGATGCTTTTTGGAAGTTCATCGGAGATGAACTGATTAAGTCCGGTAAAGTGACGATTGCTAAGTTTGGCACATTTATTCTCAAAGATACAGACGATGCCAATTATCAGATAGACTTCCAGCCCGATGCGTATATGTGTGACGAATTGGGGGCAAAATAATGGCCGGCAAATCATTATCCGATAAGTTCATTCCTTATGCCCTTCGGAGCAAGTCTATCGAGCGTGGCTATTATAATAAAAACAAAGATTTCGCTGAAGTGATGGGGCTTGCTGTCATCAACGCTTTGAAGTCATCGAATGCTGTAGAAATGTCAAAATTCGGTGAGATGACGACTGCCTTAGAGTCAGAGAATGGTCACACAGTCAGGAAAATTCGCTTCCGTCCGAATGAAGCCTTCCAAAAGCGGATTAGCCGCCGCCATAAAGACAGGATTAGGCGTGCAGTTATTGCCAAATTTAGACTGCGTATGGCGGCGGCTGTTGCGGCGTTCCTGCTGATCCTCTGTTTTGTCGGATACGGCATTTATAGGATCTTTGGGGCTGATATGATGATTGCTTACAAAAATGCCGTTGTCCGACACCGCCTTGAGCAGGAACGCCGCAATCATGAAAAAGAAGAGATTTATCTTGCTGCTCTTGCCCGTAAGCAGGAGTTGGAAGAACAAAACCGATTGGCTCGTCTTGCCGAGGAAGAAGAGCGTCAGCGTCTGGCTGCGTTGGCAGCAGAGCAGGATAGTGATAATTCATCAGACGCTGACGCTTCTACTGATCAGCAGATTGTCGCATATCGGCATGAAGATCTCGATATTAACCAGCCTAATGTCTATTGGTCGGCGGATAAAGACCTTGTTGTTAAAGTCGGCGGAGACAATGAAGAAACACAAGATATGGAGAAAGGTCAGTATCGGGAAGAGATCGTCGAGTATGACGGCAAGTTGTATAAAAAACTCATGTATATTATCATCGAAGGTGACACGCTTTGGGATATATCATTCCGATTCCTTGACAATGCCTATCGCTGGCCGTTTATTCATAATCTCAACAAATATATTATAGATCCGGACTTTATCCTGCCGGGCGATCCGTTTGTGATATATACCGAAATGAATGAATAATAATAATAATAATATCATAAAAAAATTTCATAAAAAAAAGCGTCGCAGTTGCGACGCTTTTTTTAAAAAAACTAAACTTAGATATTCTTCTTCAGATCAGCAACTTTGTCAGTCTTCTCCCATGGGAAGATGTCTCGACCGAAGTGACCGTAACTTGCTGTCTCCTGATAGATCGGTCGGCGAAGATCAAGAGTCTTGATGATACCTGCCGGTGTCAGATCAAATGTCTTTTTAACTGCTTCTTCGATCTTAGCTTCTGCAACTTTGGCTGTGCCGAATGTATCAACCATTACTGATACAGGGAACGGAACACCGATAGCATAAGCAAGTTCTACTTCGCATCGATCACAGAGTCCTGCAGCAACAACATTCTTGGCAACGTATCGAGCCATATAAGCAGCAGATCGGTCTACTTTAGTAGGATCTTTACCTGAGAATGCACCACCGCCGTGTCGTCCCATACCACCGTAAGTATCAACGATGATCTTGCGGCCTGTCAGACCTGAGTCACCGTGCGGTCCGCCGACTACAAATCGACCTGTCGGGTTTATGAAATATTTTGTGTCTTTTGTCAGGAGACCTGTCGGCTCAAGCACCGGCTTGATAATCCTGTCGATAATCTGAGCTTTGAGATCATCATAGCTGATGTCATCATCGTGCTGATGAGATACAACAACTGTATCGATACGAACAGGCTTGTATCCTTCGTATTCGATAGTTACCTGACTCTTAGAGTCCGGTCGCAGCCAAGCCAATTCTTTGGACTTGCGGATGCGGGCAGCTTCAAGCAGGATCTTGTGAGCATAAGTGATAGGAGCAGGCATCAACTCAGGTGTCTCATTACATGCGAAACCGAACATCATACCCTGATCGCCGGCACCCTGCTGACCTTTGAACTCTTCCAAACCAACACCGGATACACCCTGTGAAATATCAGGTGACTGTGTGTGGATAGTATTGAGGACTGCCATTGACTCGCAGTCAAGACCGTAAGCAGGATTGTCATAACCAATCTTTTTGGCAACGCCTCGGATTATATTCTGGTGATCGATTATAGCTTTTGTCGTAATCTCACCGCCAACTAAAACCATTCCCGTAGTTGTGAATGTCTCGCAGGCAACTCGTGACATTGGATCTTGTGCCAAACAAGCATCCAAGATAGCATCAGATACCTGATCGGCCAATTTATCTGGATGTCCTTCACTTACGGACTCAGATGTAAACAGATACTTTCTGTTCTCCATTTATAACTCCTTTGATATTCTTCATATCATATTATATTTTATTTTTATTCTGATATAATAAAATAAAATATAATATAAGTCAATCTTTTTTTTTAAGAAAATGCTTGTAATATTTCGTATAATTTATTATAATAATGATATGGAACAGTATAACAACAGAACTATAAATGGCGAGTTAATCCCTGAGCCGACAGACGATAATACGGCTAACATCCTTGCACAATTGTGGGCGAGAGAAGAAGAACTGTCTGTCGTATATGAGCTTGAGAATGTTACAAGTTCTTCATATAATCTTGATGTCCTTTTGGGGCAGATCACTGTCAAGGCAGCTCAGATAATGCATGCTCAGGACTGCACCATATTCCTGACACAGAAAAACTCTGACGAGCTTTTCGTTCGGTCTACACAGTCGGAGCAGCGTAAGCAGGTTCAGCAGATTAAGGTTAAGAAAGGCGAGGGCATCGTCGGCACTGTTGTTGCAACAGGAGAGCCGATCATTGCCAATGACTTGTCCAATGAACCGCGCTGGAAGAAAGCTATATCTGAAGACCTTCATTTCAAAACGAAATCGATCATCTGTACTCCGATGGTATTTAACGGAGTGATAATCGGTGCTATCGAAGCGATCAATAAGATTGATAACGAAGATGGTTTCCTGCCGTCTGATCTGCGTGTGCTGACGATCATCAGCAATCAAACCGCTAAAGCGATAGAGACGACTAAGATCCTGCAGGAGTCTCAGAATCAGGATAGATTGGCGACTATCGGCAAGATGAGTTATGGTATTATCCACGATATTAAGAATCCTATGGCTATCATCAAAGGGTATGCCGAACTTATCGGTATGAAAGAGCCGAAGATGAGCAGTTATACAGAGAAGATTATCAGTTCGATAGATCGTCTTGTCGGGATGACACAGGAGCTTCTTGATTATTCACGCGGAGAGATCAATCTTGCTTGCAGGACATACAATGTGCCTGAGTTTATCTCCGGATTTATAGAGATGATTAAGAACAGTTTTGAGGCTGCAGATATTCGCATTGAACAGGATATTCAGTATAACGGCGACATCTGTTTCGATAAAGACAGAATGCTCAGGGTTATGTTTAATATCTCTACCAATGCGAAGGACGCTATGCCTGACGGCGGTATATTTATGATCAAGGTTTCGGAGCAGAACGGTGAAGTTACTTTCTCTCTGCGCGATACAGGCATAGGTATGCCTGATAATATCAAGAAAACAGCATTTGAGCCATTCGTTACTCATGGTAAATCA
This sequence comes from Spirochaetales bacterium, assembly GCA_017540815.1. Taxonomy (GTDB): domain Bacteria; phylum Spirochaetota; class GWE2-31-10; order GWE2-31-10; family MWDO01; genus RGIG6909. Next base: position 6,965 of record JAFYAI010000024.1, on the reverse strand, counting down.
AACGGAACAGGTCTTGGAATGTCTATTACCAAGCGAATCATAGAAACTCACGGTGGTCGTATATGGCTGACCAGTGAGGAAGGTGTCGGAACAGAGATAGCATTCACTATACCGATAGTCATAGAAGACGAACAAGGAGTCAATTAATGCAACTGTTTGATAAAGATGTAAGAAAAATATCACGATTTATACTTTTACTTTCAATCGCTTTTGTTTTTTGTTTGATGTTTGCGTCTTGCAATAAGAAGACGCAGACTCAGACTACTGTGATTGAGCAGGATGTTCCGACTGAAGAAGACGACAATGCCAATAATGACATTCAGACTATCGACTTCGATAAGATGGAACAGATAGTTGCTGATGCCAAGACGCTTGATGTAGAAGTGTTCTTCGCTATATCAGTGCTGCACAGCCGCTATATCAAGTCTCTTGAACAGGAAGCATCAGCATTGTCTGCCGATCAGCGTGAGAAATTCTACATCGATAAGAAAAACGAGTTTTTCAAGACGCTTAAGTTCAGCGAGTCGCAGTATAACGACTTTATGACTAAGCATGTTACCGAGCTTAACAATTATATCAACCAATATCCTGAGATCACACAATACTTGACAACTGACAATTAAAATTTAATCAAAAAATTTTTTTTAAAAAAAAACTGCATTTTTTTTCAAAAAAATGCAGTTTTTTTCATCCAGAATTTCATTTCGTGCGTTATATATAAGGGTTGTTCTTGAGTTTGAGAGGACTATAATATTTTATTTTTTTAAGGACAACATTATGGTTGGTAAAGCATTCACATGGACAAGAATGGGCTTAAGCTGCAGTCTTGTAGAAACAGAGGTAGACATCAAGAAAGGTCTGCCGTCAATTTTGGTTACAGGGTTATTATCTCAGGAAGTTAAAGAAGCTCGCGAGCGAATCCGTCCTGCTATTCAGAACAGCGGGATAGATTTCCCGCTCAAACGCATAACTATCAATCTCTCTCCGGCAGAGATGGTCAAAAACGGCTCTCATTATGATCTGGCGATCGCGATGGCAATGCTTGAAGCGATGGAAGTCGTGACTGAGCTTGATAATTACGCATTCTTCGGAGAACTGAACTTAAGCGGTGAGATTAAGTGGATAAGAGGACTGTTCCCGATGGTGCTGGAGGCACTGAAAGGCAAGTTCCGATATATCTTCATACCGGCAGATAATTTCGCAGAGTTTATGCAGCTCCGCACAGACAGGATTATCCCTGTCCATAATCTTCGACAGGTCATCGATATTATCAACAGCGGTGACTTCACCGTTCCGGAAGATGAGTATATGATCAACAAGTCCAACATCATCACGAAGATACCGGACTTCTCGGATATAATGGGGCAGCCGGAACTTGTAGATGCGATGCTTGTCGCCGCCTGCGGATTTCATCATGCGATCATAGTCGGACCTCCCGGAGCTGGCAAGACGATGGGGGCGAGCCGTTTGCCCGGCATACTGCCGGATCTGAGTGAAGAGGAGAGATTTGAGATCAATAAGATATACTCCGTTGCCGGAGTGCATTACTTTGATCAATACAGTGGGGCAAGGCCATTCCGCTGTCCGCATAATACATTCTCCAGTCGGGCTGTGATTGGCGGCGGTCCGAAGATTATGCCCGGTGAGGTTAGTCTTGCTCATAAAGGAGTGCTGTTCCTTGACGAATTTCTTGAGTTTCACTCCGACACGCTGCAGTCGCTGCGAACGATTATCGAGAATAAAGCCGTCTATATCTCTATGAGCAGCGGCTGTGCTTCGTATCCTGCGGACTTCCTCCTTATAGCTGCGTGCAATCCGTGTCCGTGCGGACAGTTCGGCTCTCGCAGCGGCAACTGCGTATGTAATGAGAAGGAAGTCCGCCGCTATCGCCGCAAGCTCAACAATCCTCTTGTGGACCGCATTGACTTACAGATCAAAGTAGATCGGCTCAACTATCAGGAACTTGTTCACGGTGAGCATGCGGCGAACTCGGCTGATCTGCGTCAGATTGTGCTGCGTGTGCGTGATATGCAGTCCCGGCGTTTTGCCAATGAGACATTTAAACTGAATTCTCTCATTCCGCCCGGCAAGATCTCGTATTACTGCACGATGGAGAAAGGCGGCAATGCCATCCTTGAAGAGTATATGGACAGCAACCTGCTCACCGCACGCTCATGTCATAAGATCCTTCGCATTGCGAGAACTATTGCCGATATTGGAGAGCATGACATCATTCGTCTGACAGATCTGCAGCGAGCGATAGAGTATCGCTTCTTGGATAAAGAGATTATGTAAAAATTGCGGCTTATATGCCGCAATTTTTTTATGACTTAATATACTTCTCGATATTCTCCCGAATAGTCTTGAATATCCACACTCGCTTAGTGTCATCTTCTTCAAGCAGAGTCAGTCGGAACCCGTTATGTTTGGAGTAGAATCCTGTCATAGGCACTGCGATAATGCCTGTCGCAGCGAGCAGGTAATAGACAAACCGCTTGTCAAGTGCGAATTTTTTCTTCGACAGTGTATCCTCGATGAATGCTCTGACTTGCTCATTTTCAATAGGCAGTGTCTGATGGTCGTTAAGAACGCCGTCATCAAAGATGACGCTGACATAGAATGCTCCGTGCGGCTTAATCAGGTGGACTCCGTCCATGCCTGCAAAGATCTGCTCAATCTCATCTGCACGGTGTCTGAACTTGTCGATTCTATGCTGAGTATGTTCCTTATATCTCGGATCTCCCAATATCAGAGGCACAGCCATCTGTGGCAGCGTCGTTGAGCAGACTTCCAGCCGCTTAGCTTTGAGGATAGTGTCGATGTATTTCTGGAAGATTTTGTCTTTCTTCTTATTATATACTTCAATCCAGCCGCATCGCGAACCGGGCCACGGCACTTGTTTGCTGATGCCGTTGAGACTGATACCGCACGCATTGCCGATCACGGTGGCGAGCTTGACACGCTCTGCAGGATCATAGACAATCTCCGAGTATATCTCATCGCAGACTACATACAAGTCAAGTTCTTCGGCGATCTCACATATTCTCTTGAGAATATCTTTCCTTACAACTGCTCCTGTCGGATTACCCGGATTGAGGACAAGGATACCGGCGATCGAGTCATTATACTTCGCCTTGTTGTATATCTCATCAACATTAGGCTGCCAATCGTTGTGCGGATCAAGCGAGTATGTCAAATGCTCATAGCCAGAGTGTGCCGCCTCAGCAGAAGAATGGCTTGAGTAGGCCGGAGTAGGTCCGATGACACGGGCTTCGCGTTTTAAGAAACCGAAGTTTTTGGCTATCGCATCTCCCAAACCGTTGAAGAAGTATATATCATTGGCTGTGATCTGAATGCCACCCTCACTGTTGGTCTTGTCCGCCAAAAACTGACGAGTTGCGAGAACACCTTGAGTATCGCAGTAGCCCCATGACAAGTCATTGTCGATCAAGTCTTTGACGATCTGCTTAATCCACGCCGGAACTTTTTCGCCTTTGGCGATCGGGTCGCCGATATTCTCATGATAGAGAGTCAGCCCCATCTTCTTCAGTTCATTGGCTACACCGACGATCTCTCTAATCTCATAATTTAATGAATCTGCACCAACCGGCACAATATCTCTTCGCATACGGAAGTCCTTCTTCTCGGACTGCCGCCCGACATTTGTCTGGCGACAGTCCGATGTAATTATAGTATAATGATAATAAAATTTTTTGTATTTGTCAAATCATTCTGAAAAAAAACTAAAAAATCCTCTTGACCCTCGCTGTTTTTTTTATTATATTTTATGCGAAAAGTTTTTAATATTCGGAGGCGACATTATGTCTGAAAATATCAATCAGGAAAAGGGAACTCTCAGCATTAATACTGAAAATTTACTGCCTATTATTAAGAAATGGCTATACTCTGATAAGGAGATCTTCCTGCGTGAGATGGTCTCCAATGCGGTCGATGCGATGACCAAGATGAAGCACCTGTCACTTGTCGGTGAGTATCAGGGCGAGCTTGGCAATCTGGAACTGGTTATTAAAGCAGATAAAGACAATAAAACTCTCACATTCAGCGACAGCGGTATCGGAATGACTGCCGATGAAGTCAAGAAATACATCAATCAGATAGCATTCTCAGGTGCAGCCGAGTTTATGGAGAAGTATAAGGATAATAATGAAGATAACAGCATTATCGGCCACTTTGGACTAGGATTTTACTCGGCATTTATGGTTAGTGATGTTGTTGAGATAATAACCAAGTCTTACAAAGACGAGCCTGCAGTTCACTGGACTAATGACGGATCTGCGGAGTATACTCTGGAGAATGCGGACAAGACAACACGAGGTACAGATATTATCCTCCATATAAGTGATGACAATAAGGACTTCCTTGAAGAGTCTAAGATCACAGAACTTGTTACGAAATATTGTAATTTCCTGCCATTCCCGATTAAACTCGGCGACAAGGAGATTAACGATCAGCATCCGCTGTGGCTTAAAGCTGCCAAAGACATTAAAGACGAAGATTATAAAGAGTTCTATCAGAAACTCTTCCCGATGGAGATGGAGCCTCTGTTCTGGATACATCTCGATGTAGAAGTGCCGTTTAGACTTAAAGGTATTTTGTATTTCCCGCGATTCCGCAACGAGTTCGATACGAAAGGCAGGATTAAACTGTTCTGCAATCAGGTATTCGTTTCTGACAATGCTAAGGAGATCATACCTGAGTTCCTCACATTGCTGCAGGGGTGTCTCGATATTCCGGATCTGCCGCTCAATGTTTCCCGATCGTATCTGCAGAATGATCCTATCGTCCGCAAGATCAGCGAGCATATCACGAAGAAAGTCTCTGACAAGTTGAATTCATTGTTCAAGAAAGATCGTGAGAATTATGAAAAATATTGGGAAGACATTAATCTGTTTGTTAAATTCGGTGCGATTAACGATGAGAAGTTCTACGACAAGATCAAGGATATTATAATATTCAAATCCACTGACGGCTGCTATAAGACGCTTAATGACTATCTGGAGAAGAATAAGGGTGTCAATAAAGAGACCAATGGCAAGCAGACTGTATTCTATGCGACTAACGAAGAGGAACAGATCACATATATCAATGCTCTGAAATCTCACGGCATGGAGTCACTTATTCTGAAATCTACCTTAGTGGATATTAACTTCCTGATGTTCTTGGAGCGAAAACTCGGCAATGTGACATTCACACGGGTGGACAGTGACATTGACCAGCAGCTCGCAGAAGACGGCGATAAAAGTGATGACAAAAAAGATGAGAAGGAGAGCGATGAAGATAAGGCACTTCGAGAGCTGTTCGAGAAGAATGTCGAAGTCGAGAAGGAGTCCGACAAGCCGATGATCAAGATACAGGCTCTCAAAGATGAGAATGTTACAGGTATGATCGTGCTGTCGGAGTATATGAGACGATTCAAAGATATGAGTATGGGCTTTATGGCCGGTGATGACGGTGATAACGGTCTCGGTATGCACACTCTTGTCGTGAATAAAAACAATCCTAAGATCAAGAATCTGGCTGAACTTGCGAAAGACGAAGCCAATGCGGATAAAGTTAAGCAGACGATCAATCATATCTATGACCTTGCACTGCTTACTCAGAATCAGCTCAAAGGTCAGAGACTTGCCAAGTTTATTGAACGAAGCAATCAGATGATATAAGTAACTCTTTCAAAAAAAAAATAAATAAGCGGCATTTATGCCGCTTATTTATTTTTTTAATAATATTTGACTTTTTTCATATAAAATGCTATAGTAGAATGTAATATATTTATCATAAACGAGGTTTTTATGAGCGACAAAAAGAAACAGGGTGTAGATTCGACTTTTTCATGGCGAAATATTTTCGTAATGATAGTTATCGGTTTTCTGATTATATGTATGGGTGCGTTTTATCCTGAGGTTTTCAGCGGTATAGGCAGTTTTTTTCATGATCTTGGCAAAGAAAAAGTCAAGAACGCAGACGGTACAATATCGATCCCGGATGATGCACAGACAGCAGAGAACGGCAACAGAACTAACACTTATGTCGGCCGTGTAGACAATGAGTTGATCCAGTTAGGCCGCGAAGATGAGTTCAATATGCAGGTGCAGAGAGTATTTGCGTCTCCGCAACTTGATCCTTATACAAAGTATCAGTACACACGATATTTCTTCGATCGTGCTTTGAATAAGATCATCGGTATGAAGATCGCTAAGAAGATGAATATCTCTGTTTCCAAGAGTTATCTGACAAATGAGATAGGCAAGCGATATTTTGCTGACGCAGACGGAGATCCTGATTACGAGGCTATGAAGGATGACACTTCCGCTGTTAATAAATATACCAAGACTGTTCAGCTTGATGTTCTGTATCAGAACTATGAGATGGATTTCTTCGGCAATATGCCTGTTTCCGATAAGGAATTAACAGACTTGTACAAACTCGATGAGAAGAAAGTTTCTTTGAAATACATAATGCTCTCATCTAATGATGTTTCAGACTCGAAACTTCAGGCATATTTCAATGAGAATAAAGATGCTTATAAGAAGACTAAGCTCAAACGCCTTGTATTCAAGGATAAAGGCACAGCAGAGTCGAAGTTGGCGGAGCTTGTTGCCGCTCCTGAGAAATTCACTGAGATTGGAACAGCACTTAAGAATGAGGATAAACTGGTAAATATCTCTGATGATGCTGAGTTTATGTTTGCAGAAGACTATGAGAATGCAGATCTGCAGGATGCAGTTCGCAAGACTGCAAAGGGGGCAGTTGCCGATAAGGTAATCCAGACCGGCAACGGACCTGTTATTTTCCTTGTAAATGATGTCCAGAATGCAGACTACAATGACAATGCGACTAAGACAAAAGTTAAGAATGCTTATATCGCAAGTCATCTGTCAGATGTAGAGGCTGATGTGTTGGCTAAGGCTAATGACATCTATAATGCTGCGAAGGCAAAAGACCTT
>JAFYAI010000005.1 GCA_017540815.1 Spirochaetales bacterium | reverse complement strand
ATCTCCGTGCCTTTGAGATTGTAGCCGTCATACCAGCTTTTACATTCGGTGAAGTCACGCCCGTAACGCCTGCAAAGTGCCATCACTTCCTCTTCGGTGAATCCTGTCCACTCGGCAAACGGCCCGATGCGAAGCATATTATACTGGTCGAATGTATTTAACTTGCTCTGGATCTTGTCTTTCATTATCGGCAGGATGCCTGTCAGATATGCAAGAGTAATCGCCGGCTTGAGTTCGGCATTCTTAAACAATGAGTTAAGAAATCCCAAATACGCCTTGAACTCTTCCTCGCTTACCTGCTCCCTGATCAGCACATCGTATTCATCGATAATGATGATGAAAGTCTCATGCTTCCGGGCAAAGACTTTCTGAATATAAAGCGACAGTGAAGTCGAGTCTCCAAAATCAACATCTGCAAATTCGGTAGTAAATTCTTCGCAAATAAGTTTGGTTACATAACTTATGAAACTGTGTCCCGAACGCTCGTCTTCGCTCAGTCCCAGCCAAATACTGAACATTGCATTGAGATCAACCTTGACGACATTATATTTGTTAAGATTAGCACCAAATGTCTCGGACTTCGATATTTTATACGGAGCAAACAGCTCAGCAGAGTCAGCACCCTTGCTGTAATACGCCGCAAGCATATCTTCGGCAATCGATTTGCCGAATCTGCGTGGACGGGAAATACAAACAAACTTGAAATCGGCATTGTTAAGCCGCCGATTTGTTTCTGCGATAAGCATTGTCTTATCGATGTATGTTCCTGTCTGAATTTGTGCCGTAAAGTTCTGATTGCCCGGATTAAGATATACACCCATAAAACTGCTCCTGATTATTGTGATTATAATACATTTCTATATAATCTGCCTTATAATACACCCTGTCCACAAATCATTATACCAACACAACAAAAAAAAATCAATATAAATTTATCGATTATACCCGGAAAAAGCGATTTCCCAAGAGGAAATCGCTTTTTCGTCAGCTCACTTTACATTCATCCTGCCGCCATCTCCGTGTGCGGCGAATTCCGGTGCATACATACACTGTGCAGTCGTAACACCTCCGAGGTAATCGCCGCTGTTAGTGACTTTAGTCTTGTAATCAATCGTCCATGCACCTTTGGGCAGATAATCAACGAAGAAGTTCACCGATGCATCTTTGATACTCTTGTAATATACAAGTTTATCCCAGACATACCCCGACGCATAGTCAGTCGGCTCAAGGCAAGCCGGACGCGGATCTTTGATATGCACATATTCATAGTCTCGATCGGCGGTAATCCTCAGCCGAACAGTCACGAAGTCGCCTACACTGATCTTTTCTGACGGCGACTTTTCACGGCCGTTTGAAGCGGTCACTATATACTGCTTGCTCACTCGCATTGCGGCGGAGCCGTTCTTATCAACATTCTCTATGTCATCATAATACTGCCAGAATACTCCGCCCCAGCTCAGCTGATTAGACTTATTGGTTAGCCGGATGTTACCCATCTCGGCTGTGACATTCTCTCCCAGAATGTTGTGTCGCAGATAACCGGCATTATTGTCGGCTGACAGAGTTGAGATTTTTTCCGTATTGCCGAGAAGTATCTCCACTTCGTTACGCTTCGTCACGCTTTCAATGTTGCCCAACAGCAGTGCATACACCGCCTCTGTCGTCGCAGTCGTTGTGTACCAGTCCTGAGTCTGCTTCTGTTTGAGCAGCCATACACGCATATCGGGGATTTTGTCGTACTTAGGCTCGACTTCGCAGAATGCTTCTATCATAAGAGCCTGAGCCGAGATTGCGGCGGACTTATAGAGCGACATAATCGCATTCCAGCTATGTCCGAATTCTTTGTCGTCAAGCCCGTACTGCTTAATCGACTCCTTAATCTCGTCGGCAAGTTTGTCCCCTGCCCTGTGCATCACAAGCATAATCTTAGCCGCCTGCGGCGTGCTCAGAGTCGTCCAGTATTTGCGAGCCTGATCCATATAGAAGTTATACGCCGTCTTATCGCGGAATTTCACATTCTTATCAGGATAGAAACTCCTCATGTAGAGATAGTCTATCGCCGTGCCGGTCAGGTGATTCTCGTTAAGCAGTTTTTCTTTCTTGAGAAAATCATACCAGTTTTTGGCCTCTTTGTCGCAGAAGTAAACAGCCTTCTGTATCATAGAGCCGTAAGAATGTTCTTCTTTGCTCAGATCTATGCCAAGCTGCCGCAGGTGACCGTATTCCTTGGCAATGTGCATCGTCACCCAGAAACTCTCTCTGCCGCCTTTGAACCACGGCCAGCCGCCGCTGCCGCACTGACCGTCGGAGAGTTTCTTCGTCAGTTTTTTCTGAAGAGCGGCAGTCTCTTTCGTATCAAGGAATTGTTTAACCTCATTATAACCCTGCTTTTCGTTTTGGGCATTCAACAGCCACGGAGACTCTGAGAGTAATATACTCTTGAGATCCTCATTCTTAGCCAGCTGAGAAGTCTGCTCACTCTTGTCGTTTGCTATCATCTGAGCAAGCTCAGGATTCTTAGTAATAAGATGCGACGCAAGTGCGTTGCCGTATATCTTGGAGAATGTCTGTTCCATACAGTCGTAAGGATACTCCGTCAGATACGGCAGACTCATAAGTGCCGTCCACGCAGGATTGGCTGTGTATTCGACACTAAGCTGCTGATTGGTTATACTCGGATGATTTTTGAGTTCCGTCAGCTTAGTCAGTGAGAATGTTCTGGTTTCTTTTTGTTTGGTAGACAGCGGTATCGTCTCCGTTACAAGCATTCGGCGAGGCAGCACAGGCAGAGTCGCCTCTTCGCCGTCTGCATAATAGCCTGCCTCCGCTGTAATGCGGTATGTCAGTCCGGCAAGTCCGTCGGGCACTTTGATAAACCACTGCACCGCCGTCTGACCGTCGGCACCGACAGTAATATTCTTCGCAGAGTCGCCTTCTATAATCTTCAATATCTTATTCGTCGCAGCATCCCAAACTTCGAGTTTAGCCGTGCCGCTTGCCTTCTCTTTGCTGATGTTACTGATCTTCGCAGACAGGCAGGCACGATCGCCCTCACGCAGGAAACGCATAATATTCGTTGTAACCATAAGACTTCGCTGCGATATAATCTGCTTGCGAATACTGCCGAGAACAAGATCCGGCGTATGACCGAATGCCATAAAATCCCAAGTCGTCAGACTGTCAGGCATTGTAAATTTTATAACGACATCGCCGTTTTCATTGGTTCTCAGACTCGGCTCGAAGAATGCCGTTTCCGCAAAGTTGGTTCTGACGAATGACTGTTTCTCCGAAGCAGTGCCGCCCTCATTATCTTGCAGTACCGTTGTCGATGTCGTTTCCTTAGCCATAGCCATCATCGGAGCTTCATCTTCTACGGCACATTCTTCGTACATCACCATTTCATCAGACATTCTAGCAAGACCGCGGCCCGCCATCTTGGAGTTCATCATCATTCCACGACCCATCATCGCACCGCCGTATTCATTACCGCGTCTGAAGATCGGCACGATGAACCGATACGGACCGAAATAGAATGTAATCTGCTCTACATTCTCGCTGCGATAATACGGATGATTGGCATAATGAATCGAACTTGCCTGAGACTGCCCGAAGTAATAAGTACTGATCGGATGTCCGTAATAATATCTGTACGGATTGAAATGCCATTGATTGGAAGCGAACCTGTTAAGACTCGCATCGTAAAGCACAGCCGCCAGTTCGGCTGCAATCGGCTTGCCCATAAAGTCTTTGACAGTCAGCTCAATTGTGCCTTTTTCACCGGGCTGCATCACATCACGGATAGTCTTGACTTGTATATCGAGCTCTTTGTGGTTATATTCGACGCGAATCGTCCTGTCGAATGTGAAAGACTGATTATTCCGAATGAAAGTAAAATGATAAGTGACATTGCCGCAGTCCTCGCGGTTAATATCGAACGAAAACTGCTTCCTGCCTGAGAATTGGTGCCAGCTCGCTTCAAGAATCTTAGACTGCCGCTCCTTCTCCACGAACACGTTGATCGGCTCACTTGAGCCAATATCGAATGTCACGCTTTGACCGGGGATCGCACTGTATTTGTCGCATTGAAAATACGACAACTGCGGTGTCGGCAGAACGGCACTCTTGTCAGTCAGAGTGAAATACTGCTTTATAGCGATGAGTTTGCCTTTGTCATCACGAGTTTCAAGGCTTGCCGCATACACGCCGATTGGCTCACCGTCAAGTCGTGACAGATCTATTTTATCCGACACTGCCGTATCATAATTCACCGTGAAACATTTCTTCTCAACAGGCCAGTTCTCATAATTGTTCTCACCGTTATACGCATAATGCGGGAACAGTTTGTGGAACTCGTCTTCGCGAATCAGTTCTGCCGTATTATTGCCGAACGGCTTCTCCACACAGTAAGTCTGCGGAGACTTCAGCTTGGAGACAACAATTGTGCCTTTATTGGTGTGCTTCTGTCCGTCGCGGTAAGTCACCCCGATTGTGAGTTGTTTTTTCTCGCCTTTGGGCACGATTTCAGGGATATACATCCGAATGTCGAACGGCAGTCCGCCAATGGAGACACTCGTCTGATCCGACTGAGTTTCGCCATTAATATCCGTCACATTAGCCGACACATTGAATATACATGCAATCTCCGCAGCGGTAACATTCGCCTTCGCAATAAACTTAATCTCAAACTCGCCATGCTCGTCGGTCTTCGTCTGTCCGCTTGCGACAGTCACCTGACTGCTGTCAACAAATCCCCTGAACCACCAGGGAATCTGCATCGAACGGTTGACATTGTAACCGACAACGGCATCGGTAATCGGGATGCCGGCATAACTTTTGGCAACGCCGACAACTTTCACTTCCTTGTTGAGCTGATAACCGACATTCTGCGGCTTGAATGTTACACGGAACTTAGGCCGCTTATACTCCTCAACGGTGAATGACTTCTCGCCGCCGTAAGTATCACATAAGATTGTGAACGAGCCGTTTAGCCGATCAGTCGGAATGTCAAACTCACCGTCAACACTTCCGAATTCATTGAGTTTCTTAGTCATTGTGAAAAACTTCTGATTATTCTGATCTACAACCGATATGTTTACGTCTTTATCCGCAATAATATGCTTTTCGTCATTATCATACACAATGCACTTAAAATACACCCGCTGCCCCGGACGGTATATCGCCCTGTCCAGTAAAAACTCCGTGCGGTAATCTTTTCGATAAATCGTATTGTAACTGCTGAAGAAATGTCTGTTAATGTTTTTGCCAACGATAATATTCTCATCGCCGTAACGCAGCTCAAAATATGTTCCGTATTCGTTAATTTCCGTTTCGACTTTATCCGTATTCTTATTGTCTTTGCTGCCGTTGCTGCCGCCCGTAAAGATTTTCTTCACTTTATCCAACAATGTCGCATTGGCAGTATTCTCATCAGGATTGGGTGCAGGCTTATCCTGTGCTTTGGGATTGAGCCAGTTGAAATGCACATAACCTGTTTTATCTGTTTTTTTCTTAGCGATGAAAATGTCATTCTTGCCGCCGTAACTGTATCTTGCCGTAACTTCGACATTCTCAATCGGCTGACCTGTCGTTCGATCGACGATGTAGAGTCCGCGTTCATGATAGCCTTCGATCTGACGCTCGATGACAGCCATCGAAGTCACCGTCACGAATGAGTAAAACAACTGAGTTTCTTTTTCGGATATTTTTTTGGGATCATCATTGTTAGCGGTGATGATAACGTAATGTCCGACAGGCAGCGGATCTATCACGATATGAGACGTGTGCTTATGGAACAGTCCGTCGTTAAACAGTTTCTGTTTCCGCTGAATAATCGGCTTTGTACCGGTCATAATCTTCTGTATCACACGGTCCTTGCTGTTATAGAACTCACTGCTCTCCTGCAAGTCTCTGTCAACTTTGAACACCCACAGATAAATGTCGTCCTGATTTCTGTATGTTGCCTGTATCAGTGTCGGCTCATTGGGCACAATCGTGTCAAGCGAATGAAACGAGAACTCAGGCAGTTTCATATTGTCAAGATAACTCTGACAAATCATCGCACCTTCGCTGTTCTTCGGAGAGTTTTTGATGCCTTTTTCGAGGATTTCAGCGGCTTTTTTCCTCAGATATTTCGTTGATTCATTCGTGCCGTCATCCTGATCCGTCTCATCCAAAATGCTCTTCGCCATTCTTGCCGACACAATACCGTAAGAAGAACTGTCCTTACGAGCGTTGTCATAGATTGTCTGCAAAAAATATTTTTTCTGCTCTTTGAGATCCGTGTTGCGATAAACAGACGACAAATAATCATATCGGCGAAGATTGATATAATCAATCGCAGTCGGATTCTTGTCCTTGATATGCTCGGCGGTGAGTTTCTGATAGAGTTTAAGCGGACTGATGACAACCAACATTTCATCGTCATTCTCAATGTCTAACGAGGCAAACTCCGCCGCACTGCAGAAATATTTGCTGTCAGACAGCTCAAGATGAGATTTAATAAAATAATTATGAAAATACGGGATAACCTCGAAGCACAGCACATCAAACATATTCGGCAGCACCTGCTGATACGCCCGCAGCGTATCGGAGTTCGGCTTGCACCAGTTAATCGACAGCAGCGGCAGCCAATCGGCAATATCGACATTCTTCATACACTCGCCGAGTGCGATATTATACAGCCCGACAATCTTGTCATGATACTGCCGCAGCGACCAGAACTTAATGTCATCCAAAGCATTCTCATCATCGGATTTATTCGCGGCGATATTGCGGTAGTCTGATTCAAGATGCCGTTGCCAGATCCGACCGGCTATAAACGAAAGCAGACATCTAAACGGCTCGTCTTTGACCTCTGCTGCAAATGCTTCAATCTCCATCGCCATAATAATATCGAGATACAGCTTGGGATTCTCCGACAGCGACGGCGGCATCTCAATCTTTGCAATCACCTTGTCGAAGTCATTAAGCTGCAGCCGATATTCCAGCACATAGTTAAGTGCCGAGACAGTCTCAACGACATCTCCTGCCGCCTTCCCGTTCTGGAAAATCCGATATGCTGTCCCAAGCACGTCTTTCGGCTTGTTTGATTTCTTATCAGCCTCCAGCTTCTCCCACAATGCTTTATTGCCGTCATTATCGCTCATATTCTGCCCCTTATTTTTGCACACTCCGCCGACAGTCGTCATCAGAAGAATGAATATTATTATATATCTAAATTGTTTCATTGTAAATCCTAAATGTATGATATTATATTTTACTCGATAAATAGTAATAAATCAATAAATATTTCTATCTATAAGAAAAAAATTACTTGATTTTTCATTTATTTTTGTTATAATTATATAGAAGGAGTTTAATTATGGCAGTCACACTAACAAATATAGAAACACAAATCACAAATTATTCTTTGGAAGAACTTATTAATTTTATGGCATATTTAGCAAATGTCATTAAACAAAAAACAATTGCAGCATCTGCTAATGAAAAACAATTTTCTAGAAAATTAGGTGGCTTAGAAGATGGCTTTTGGATGGCTGATGATTTTGATGAAACACCTGAGTGTTTCAAGGATTATGTATGAAATATTTATTAGACACCAATGCTTTAATATTCTCTTTGTGCGAGCCACAAAAATTGACTAACTCTGCCAGAAAAATTATTACAGAAGAAACAGAATTATTTGTCAGTATTGCTTCTTTTTGGGAAATTGCAATTAAGCAAAGTATTGGCAAACTATCAATCAAATCCTCAATTCCTGATATTGAAGCAGTATGCAATGAACGCAGTATTACAATCCTTCCAATTACATCTTAGGAAATTGAATTGATTAAGAATTTGCCGAAAATCCACAATGATCCATTTGATCGAATTATTATATCTCAGGCAATGAAACATAGTTTTGCAATTATTACTTCTGATACTGTTATTTCTCAATATGAAGTTGAAACAGTATGGTAAATTCCATCAAAAAAATACAAGTTAAATGAAACCGTTGGTTTCATTTAACTTGTATTTTTT
>JAFYAI010000023.1 GCA_017540815.1 Spirochaetales bacterium | reverse complement strand
TATTATATATCATCTCTTCTTCTGTGCAGAGCCCGCTGATGTATTGGATCGTCTCTCGATAACCGATGCCTTTCATCCCCGGACAGTCAGGTGCATATCCCATAGCCAGCACATTCCGAACTTCGTCTGTCAGCCCCATACTCATCATCGTATCTACACGCCGATTGATCCTGTCATACAGAATGTTTCTGTCAGTGTTAAGCCCGATCCTGATATATCTAATATCCTGTTTATGATTATCAGTTGCCAGATAAGATGAGAAAGTCCTGCCTGTTCCGAGATACACTTCCAAAGCACGGTTTGTCCGCTGTTTGTCATTGGCATGTATTTTGGCTGCATAGTCAGGATCATGCTCCAGCAGCATACCATAGAGATAGGACTGACCTTTCTCATTGTATAGCGTATGCAGCTGATTCCTAATATCCTGACTGACAGGCGGTATATCTATCAGTCCGCGAAATAAGGCATTGTAGTATAGACCTGTTCCACCGACAAGCAGCGGCATTATCCCGGACTGAGAGAGCTGCATAATGAGCGTCTCTGCACTGTCACGGAAGTCGGCTGCGGAATACTTTTGATCAGGATCTATAATATCTATCAGATGATGCCGAACCGCGGATAACTCATCCTGCGATGGTTTGGCAGTTCCGATGTTGAGGTATCTGTACACCTGCATCGAATCTACAGATATGATCTGACCACCCAGATATTGTGCGAGCCGTATGCTCAGATCCGTCTTGCCGACTGCCGTCGGTCCGAATATCGCTGCAGCGGTAGGAGTCATTACTCTTCTGCTATTTTATATTTCACTTTGCCTGTCAGTACCTGTCGTATCGCAGTCGGTACTATCTTACCGTTGTTGGCTTCCAATTCTGCATCGCCGGTGAGGTTCAACTGAATAGCTCGCTTGATAGCGGCACATGTTAGTTCATATCGATTGCCTGTAAAACCAATCAATTCGTCCAAAGGTATAATCATTTTATTCCTCCGCCATAGATAATGTTTTCTAATTTTTTATATGCTTCTTCCAAATCATCATTGATCACAATGTTTGGATATTTGTCCATAAAAGACATTTCTTTTTCCGCATTTTTTAGCCGAGTTGCGATAACATCCGCAGAATCAGTTCCCCTACCGTTAAGCCGTTTACGCAACTCATCAATGCTCGGCGGTGCTATAAAAATGTAGATACCGCCGATGTTTTTCTTCATCAGATTTTGAGATCCCTGCACATCAATGTCCAAGATGACATCAAGACCTGAGTCTGTCATTGTCTGTATCTGTGTCTTAGATGTGCCATAGTAGTTGTCATGGACAACTGCCCACTCCAAGAACAGATCTTTATCAATATCAGATAAGAACTGCTCTTGTGTCACAAAGTTATAATCAATCCCGTCCTGCTCACCAACTCTCGGCTGCCGTGTCGTTGTCGATACAGAAAACCGCAGATTAGAATGATTAGCCAACAGCCGTTTCAATAATGAACTTTTGCCGACACCTGACGGACCGGATATGATATATAGATGACCTTTGTGGGCAGAGTTGTTTGTCATGCCTGATGCTCCTGAGTGTCTTTCTGCGGTGTCGAATCAACATTGTTGATCCTCGCAGAGATTGTTTCCGGCTGCATTGATGACAGCACGACATGATTAGTGTCCGTGATAATCAATGCTCTTGTCTTTCGACCTTGAGTCGCATCGATTAGCAGATGGGCTTCCTTCGCTTCGGTTCGCAATCGTTTCGACGATGCTGAGTCCGGGTTAATTATGCAGATTACCCGATTCTCTCGTATTACATTGCCGTAACCGATATTAATGAGTTTTGATGTCATTGATTCCTCCAAATATCACACATATTATATTTTTAAATATGATTTATTTGATTACTTATTCAATATTCCTGATCTGCTCTCTGATCTTTTCGATACAGTTTTTCACTGTAATGATATAATCAGTATATCGAGCATCAGTGATCTTGCTGCCGGTAGTGTTGATTTCTCGGTGCATCTCCTGACATAAGAAGTCTATCCTTTTACCGACATCTATCTCACTGTCGAAGACTTCTCTGACTTTGAGGATGTGCATCTTAAGCCGCTCCAGCTCCTCGTTAATACATGCTCTGCTGACTTGGATACCGGCTTCGGTCAGGAGCTTATTCTCGTCTACTTTGTCTCCGATCAGTTCATTCAGTTTGGTCTTGATATTCTCAAGAATGGTTCGCTCCATTTCGGGAACATGCTTGCACAGGTGAGTTACACATTCTTCGATCTTATCGACTTGTGCAACAAGGTCCTTCTTAGTTTCGCAGCCCTCATGCTCGCGAAGTTTGATCACTTCGTCAAGGTTGATATTCAGAGATTTCTCAATCTTATCCCAATATTCACTGTAGTCACGCGTCTTATCTGGACTGACAACCTCATCATATCTGGCAATGTCAGTCAGCGACACAGTCTTAATATCGATCGGCACAACAGAAGCGATCTCCTGCAGTGCGGTATAATACTGCTTCGCCAGCGTCTTATTGACCGTGAGTCCGGCATTGCTGTCTTCAGCCTTGATGCGAATGAACACATCAACTTTGCCTCGTTTCAGTCGAGACTGAATGAGATCCCGCATTTTTGATTCAAGGCTTGCCAGATAGAATGGCGTGTTGAGGTTGAGCTCCAAAAATCTGTGATTGACAGTCCGAATCTCCGTCGATATATACACATCGTCGTAATATTCTTCATAAAATGAATAACCTGTCATCCCGAGCATGAAACCAAACCTTCCTTAATCTTTTTTCAGTTTTATTATAATTCTTTACATTATAGCAGTTTATTAGAGATTTGTCAAAGAAAATATAAATAAAAATAGGCGGCAGCCGCAGGCTGCCGCCTATTTTTATTTATATATCCAACATATACGCTTTCTCGTCGCAGACTTCAAGTTTTGGACATTCGAGGCATTCTCGCCAGAGTTTGCGCGGGAACATATCTTTGCTGCTTTTGAGGAAGCCGAGTTTCTCGAAGAAGGCTTCCTGATAGGTTAGGGCGAATATTTTACCTATCTTTAGTCTTTTGGCATCAGCGATGCACTCGCTGACTAACATTCTGCCGATACCTTGACCGAAGTGATCCGCATCGACGGCGAGCGAAGTAATCTCGGCACAGTCGCTCCACAGCACAGCCAGGGCAACACAACCTAGAACTTCGCCATCATGTTCCGCTACGAAGAATTTCTGAATGTTGGAGAATATCTTATATGGAGTCTTGGGAAGCATAAGACCTTTATCGGAATGAGATTTAATCAGCTGATGTATTCTGTCTGCATCGAGAACAGTTGCTCTTCTTATTATTATATTGTTTTCCATTATTATTACTCCTTTTCCTCATTTTTCTGAAAGATTGCCGTGTCAAGCACGGCAATGACATGAGTCCACAGTTTAGCTAACCAGTATCGCAGCTGCCAGCGAGAAATATATCAGTCCTCCCAAGATGTCTGCCAACGAAGTAACGAGCGGTGAACTGCCGATAGCCGGATCGAGTTTAAGCCACTTGAATACAAACGGCAGCAATGTGCCGAGCATGTCTCCCATTAT
>JAFYAI010000022.1 GCA_017540815.1 Spirochaetales bacterium | reverse complement strand
GTCTGAGTCGGGGGAGTCACCCCGCCCTGTCCGGCATCAGCAGTCTTATCCACATAGACTATCTTCTCGACCTCATTCTGACATCCGATAAGGCAGAATGCACTTACCGCGATGAACACCATCATAATATTTAGTATGTTTTTATTCATTTTCATATCTCCTTGTCCCTAAAAATATCACTACAAAATTTTAATGATAACATATACAAAAAAAATGTCAATACAATAATCTAAAAAAAAGAAAAAAAATGCGATTTTTATAAAAAATCGCATTTTTTTTCTTGATCATTTCGTCGTTTTAGTTCTTCAAACTCTGCAGCGGAGCGGGTATGTGTCCGCCGCGGCTGATAAACTTCGACGGACTGAATCGATTGACAGACATAACAGGACCGCTGCCGAACAGACCGCCGAACTCAAGCGTATCGCCTTCTTTCATCCCAATCGCAGGGATCACTCTAACCGCAGTCGTCTTGCCGTTGACCATACCGATCGCCGCTTCGTCAGCAATCATAGCAGATATAATATCGGCGGATGTATCACCCGGCACAACGATCATATCCAGACCAACCGAGCAGACGGCGGTCATCGCTTCGAGTTTCTCTAAGCACAAACTGCCGCGATGAACTGCATCTATCATGCCGGCATCTTCCGACACAGGTATGAACGCACCGGACAATCCTCCGACACGAGAGGAAGCCATAACACCGCCTTTCTTCACTGCGTCATTAAGCAGTGCAAGAGCGGCTGTCGTGCCGTAAGCTCCGCAGCTCTCCAATCCGATCTCTTCCAATATATGTGCCACAGAATCACCGACTGCCGGTGTCGGAGCAAGCGACAGATCCACAATCCCGAACGGCACTCCGAGCATTTTGCTTGCTTCCGTGCCGACGAGCTGCCCCATCCTCGTAATCTTGAATGCAGTCCGCTTAATCGTCTCTGCTATCTCATCGATAGACGCATTCGGCATCTTAGCTATTGCGGCACGCACAACGCCCGGACCGCTGACACCGACATTGATCACACAGTCAGGCTCGCCTGTTCCGTGGAATGCTCCTGCCATAAACGGATTATCCTCGACAGCATTGCAGAATACTACTATCTTTGCTGCTCCAAAACAGTGATCATCAGCGGTCGCTTCTGCAGCCTGCTTTATGACCTGCCCCATCAGGGCGACGGCATTCATATTAATGCCGGCACGGGTTGAGCCGACATTGACAGAAGAGCAGACTTTCGTAGTCACTGACAATGCCTCAGGTATCGACTCAATGAGCTGCCTGTCACCTGCGGCACATCCTTTCTGAACAAGTGCGGAGTAGCCGCCGACATAGTTGACACCGGTCTCATCAGCAACTCGCTGCAGTGTGCGTGCAAACTTCACCGGACTGCCTTTCGCAGCAGCAGACAACATGGCGACCGGAGTAACCGACAGACGCTTATTGATGATCGGAATGCCGTATCTCCGCTCAATCTCTTCTCCATTGCGGACATGATTGCATGCCAGACGCATCATCTTGTCGTAGATCTTGCCGCACGCTTTATCTATATCACTGTCTATACAGTCCAAGAGACTTATCCCCATCGTGATTGTGCGGATGTCGAGATTCTCCTCTTGGATCATTTTGATAGTTTCGAGAATGTCTTTAGAGTTTAATGCCATTTTATGCACCTCTTATACTCTGTGCATCGCATTAAAGATGTCTTCGTGCATTACATGCACCTGCAGCCGCATCTCCTGCCCTGCCTTCGTAAGCCTGTCCACAAGCACCGCATAATCCTCAGTGCATTTGGAAATATCTATAAGCATAATCATCGCAAACAGATCCTGCATGATTGTTTCTGTCACATCCATTACATTTGCATTGGCTGCAGCACATATAGTGCTGATACGAGCCAAGATGCCGACCATATCTTTACCGATTACAGCAATTACCGCTCTCATATATAATCCTTTTTATCTATAATATTTATCCAATGTATTTTCCAAATGCCGCAGGAGAAACTATGCAGCACTCAGATAAACAAATTCATATCCGACTGCTCTCCAGCCCCAATGAATGCTGTAACTCCGCCGAGTTTCACACCATCGATCAGTTCTTCTTTGCGAATCCCAAGCAGGTCCATCGTCATCTGACATGCAACGAGCCGGACTCCGTGAGACTTTGCACTTTCTATCAATTCTTCCAAAGTATTAATACATTTCTTCTTCATCGTTCGGCGGACCATCTTTGTCCCAAATCCACACATATCCATCTGAGAGAGTTTAAGGCGGGATGCACCGCGTGGCATAAATGCGGCAAACATCCTCTCCATAAATGTTTTCTTGACTTTAACTTTTTCGTGACGGCGAAGGATATTGAGTCCCCAGAATGTGAAAAACATCGTAACATTTCTGCCAAGTGATGCTGCCCCATTAGCGATGATGAATGCAGCTATCGCCTTGTCGAGATCATCTGAGAATATGACGAAAGATTTATCATTGCCTCTGCCGGCACTCTGCAGTGCAGCAGCACGAGTCACGACTGCTTTGATCACACCATTCTCATTCGTAAGGCTGTCGAGCCGATTGCCGGTTCGATCACACCACACCGCTATATCCGATGTAAATGACTCATCCACTGCTTCGACCAATATTCTGTAGCCGACAGGCTTATCCTTCAGGCAGTCAGCGACACGCACAATCGGGCCGGGACATTTCATGTCTTTCACATCGAGCGTTTCCGATATTTTTGTATCAGACTGCATATCATCAGCCGGCTGCTTCGCCGCAGGTGTCGAGCAGGAACAACTCGGAGCAGACACATTTTGATTGGAACACTGACAGCTTGTCTGTGCCGCACTCATACTCGGACACGCATTATCAGTCTTAGGCTCGGACTGAGCCATCTTAAACATTCTATACGCATTATATCCGCCGTCAAGAGTTGCAACATCATAGCCTCGATTGGCAAGAACTGCAGCAGCCTGCCTGCTCAGTACTCCTCCGCGGCAAAAAACGACAACCAGCTTATCTCTCGGGATGTTATTATAGACATCATACCCTTCCGATAAAGGCATATTGACTGCATGATCGATACCACTGATCAGCGACTCGGCTCTCTCCCGCACATCTATGAGTATCACAGAGTCAGGATCAAGAGCATCAAGTTCCTGAGGCGTAATATGTTTAAACTTATCAGATGATTGTTCCATTATCATTCCTTGTTTTATTCATATATATTCATATTATTACAAAAAAGTCATCTTCGACAGAAGATGACTTTTATTACAAAAATCAACTTATCCCAGCAATGCCAGCAATACTCCGGCTGCAACAGCAGACCCGATAACTCCTGACACATTCGGTCCCATAGCGTGCATAAGCAGGAAGTTCTGAGGATTGTACTCCATGCCGACTTTGTTTACGACACGGGCAGCCATAGGAACGGCTGATACACCGGCAGCACCGATAAGCGGATTGACTTTTTCCTTCCAGAAGATGTTGAGGAACTTAGCCAAGAGGACACCGCCTGCAGTTCCGACTGAGAATGCGATAAGTCCGAGGATAAGGATACCCAATGTATTGAGCACGAGGAACTTATCGGCAGCAAGTTTAGAACCGACTGACAATCCGAGGAATATCGTAACGATATTACACAATTCATTCTGAGCAGTCTTGGAGAGTCGCTCCGTAACGCCGCTTTCCTTAATCAGGTTACCGAACATCAAACATCCGATAAGCGGACAAGCATCCGGCAGCAGCAGTGCACACAGAACAAGGATGATCAGCGGGAAGATAATCTTCTCTCGCTTACTAACCGGACGAAGCTGTTTCATCTCGATAAGTTTCTCCTTCTTAGATGTCAGAGCCTTCATAATAGGCGGCTGAATGATTGGAACGAGAGCCATATACGAAT
>JAFYAI010000004.1 GCA_017540815.1 Spirochaetales bacterium | reverse complement strand
GAAGAAGCAGTAAAATCAGGCAGACAAATCGAACTGACAAACGACATTGTATTCAAGATGTTTTTCGCAGGCAATACGCCTGAGTCGAAGAAATGTCTGTGCAGTTTTCTCTCGGCTGTCATCGGCAGGCAGGTCAGGAGCGTCGAAGTTACCAACGGCGAGATCCTGCCCGATGTGACCGACGACAAGTCGAGCAGGCTTGACATTAACTGCGTGTTCGACAGTGGTGATAAGGCTGATATAGAAATGCAGTGTTCCAATCAGCAGGACGATCAGCGAAATCGGGCGTTGTATTACGGCGGCAAATTGGTTGCCTCATCGCTGAAGAAAGGCGAAGTCTACTCTGAAATGCGGAAATCGTATCAAATCACGGTGACGAATTACATAGAATTCAACGACGACGACTTTTTCACAGAGTTCAACATGTACAGCGTCAAGAAAGAGATTGTGCTGTCGGACTGCGAGACGATCTACTTTATCGAGCTGCCCAAACTTAAGAAATTCTTAAAATGTGATTTTGAAAATATTACACCTTTACAATTCTGGGCGATTATGATAAAATACTATCAGAATACTGAAATCAGAGAGAAACTGCTGGAGACAAGCAAATATAAGGAGGACAGTGCTATGGCTGAGAAAGTTGCGTCGTTAATAACGGATGATATGCGTGCTTGGGCAATCAGGCTCAGCAGAGAAGGCGGCGAGATGGACAGATTGGCTCGCTTGAAGATAGCACGAAGAGAAGGCGAAAAGATAGGTATAGCCATTGGTGAGAAGCGTGGCCGTGAGAAAGGCATCGCCGAAGGCTCTCACGCCGCCAAACTGGAAACCGCCGCTAATCTCAAAAAGATGGGCATGCCGCACAATCAAATCAGCGAAGCGACAGGATTGTCACTGTCTGAGATCCAAGAGTTGAAATGAAAAACAGTATAAACAAAAAAATATGATTTTGCTAATGCAAAATCATATTTTTTGTGAACTCAGCTACTCTCTACTGCAAGCAAGACGGAAGCCCCCTGCCGTTACCCCGACCGGACACCGTGCAGTTGGACGCATTGTTGTTCCAACTGCTGCCCCGTAGCCTACGGTAGAAGTAGGACGAACTATCAATCCACCTTCTTTTATATTTTCATCCGTCTTGCCTAATGCCAATGACATATAGCCTTATTTGCTCAAGGAGAATTTTGTATATTGATTAATCCGTCAATGTGTTCATACAAATCCGACTTAATCGTCGCTCCCATTGGAGCTAAAATCATATCAATCCCTTCTCGACGTGCCTGCTTGGAAGCCGGTACAAAATCGCTGTCACCTGAAACCAAAATAATCTGTTGAACCTGCTTTTTTAGAGCCATTGTGATAATATCAACTCCGATACGCATATCAACACCTTTCTGCTCGACTGTAAAACGGAAATCCGATTCTTTCAAATCATTAATATTCAGCGTACCTTTCATCAGTTTTTTCAAAGAATCGTCTTTTAAGTCATAATGTGCCGTATTCTCAGACAACTTTCCCAATCGCAAAGCCATTTTTCGTTTACTGCGAAGTTCATCAAAAAAACTCATCGTCCACTGATATTCCTCGGTCTTGCTCAGATCAACCGTCTTATCCAATAACGGATGATAAACTTTTTTGCTAATCGGCGGACAATCATAATAAAAAATGCGATAAAGCCGACGATGCTCGACATTATTCCGCAGTAATCCGATACAATAGTTATACAACTCATCGGCTCGCTCTTTGGGACTTTTGTCTTTCCATAAATAATATGCCCGTTTCCGATAAAAACCGCCGTCAACAAGAATTGCAGTATTAACTTCAAACTTTAACAAATCTTCCATATATGCCCTTTATCAAGAAAAAGTCCTTGGGGTCGTCACATCCCCTATGGTGGGAGAATTACTGCCAAGGACTTACTATTCAATATTAACGGCTAAAACCGTAATAGTAATATACATTATATTTTGTTATTCGTCAAGAAAAAACAAGATAAATTTATAAAAAAACAGGATTTTTCCACCGCAAGATGCTAATGCAAAATCCTGTTTTTTTTGTGTGTGAAATAGTTAAATAGTTGAATAGTTAAAAAGCCCGCACGGCACGACCGCTATAATGATTATCCCTGTAGCCGCTGCCCTGATTGCCGCTGTAGAAATACTGACTCCACGCATCATTATTATCGTAGGACGACGACGACCAGTAATAGCCCGTTCCAAGCGATGTTACAGACACCCCTGCAGTGCTTAATATCGTCAATGCCGTATTAATGGCAGTCTTATTTGTATAAACAGCATTAAGTTCATTCTTAGACGGAAGATACCATCCGCTGCCCAAGCCGTTGACATACTCAAACGCAGGATAGTTGCCGGCAACATCTTCATCGCTGACTGCATCGCATATTATCTGCCAGTTACCGCTGCCGTCTGATGTGCTCGTGGCAGGATTAGTGCCGTATCCGTCTGCCGATGAGAGACACCATGCCAAATCAGAACCTTGACTCAGATGCACGATCTTAACTTTTGTGCCGACTTCAAATACTATGCCTAACGGTGTTTTGCCTGCAACATACTCTGAACTGAAAGTCATATCCGAATACATTATATCCCCAACGGAGATTGAAGATTTTTCTTTCCAAATTGCATACAATATTACTTCTGCCTCATTGTCTGTTGTCAGATCTTTGACTTTTTGTTCATTAGCATATACAACCTCGCCGTCTGCCGATAATGCCCAGCCTACAAATACACATCCGTCTTTTGTAAAAGCATTCGCTCTCAAATCAACCGATACATCGTAAGTCATAGTCTGACTGCTCATATCTCCTGTTCCGCCATTTGCATCGAATACTATCGTATAACTGTTCGCTGTCCACTGTGCAGTGAACTCAGCCCCGTCGTTATCATCAAACTCCGTCGGCACTGTGCTGTCCCAAGTATAATGATAACCTGTCTTCTCAGGAACAGGCACTTCCACGCTTGCTCCATAATAGCCGCTCACATCTTTATCGGCTGTTGTGCTGTCACTCCACTTGCCGCCATTGACACTGAATGTGTAAGTGATCCAATTTCTGTTATAGTATATATTCACAACCGTCGAGCCGTCTCCGGCGATAGTCTGCTGTGTGATCGGCTGTGCAGTGAATCCCGTTATCGGGACGGCAGTCTCAGCAGTCTCTGTATCAGTGATACCTGAGTTAGTCAGGTTAGGATAATTAGCCGTATCCTGTGCATAAGCCGCTCCGTCAACGGTTTGGAAATACTTCTTGACAGTATAATCAACCCAGCCGGCTGCCCACTGTGCATACAGCGTTACAGCATCATCATCAGTTGCTGTGAGATTGGATATACCTGCTCCGTTGGCATAGCTCGTCCCGCTGCCGTCTGATGCAGTATTCCACCCGGTGAAACCGTATCCTGCACGGGTAAACTCATTCGGAGACAGGTGCTTCGTCACATCATAAGTCATACTCAGATCTTCCATATCGCCTGATCCGCCGTTGGCATCAAACTTTATCGTATATTTATGAGCAGTCCACACTGCATACAGCGTCAGATCTTTCGTCAGTATCACCTGCTCATTATTGCGGTAGACCTTCTCCCCGTCAGGCTCAGCTGCCCAGCCGCCGGAGAATGTCCAGCCGGTTCGCTTGAAACTGCATCTCATCAAAGGCTGCATCCGACCGCCTCGGAATGACTGACTGAATGCTCTGCCGTCACCTCCGTTCGGATCGAATGTGACAGTATATGTATTATGACTCTCGACAGCTGCCTCTGCTTCCGATATACTGTCTGTCATCTCACTGTCTGACGGACATCCTGCAGCCAGCATAACGCAGATTGCTAAGATTATGTATGTTAATTTTTTCATATTATTTCCTTGTTTAGTATCTTCTCTATCAAACTCCTGTCTGCCGAAGCAGGCAGGAGTGGAGATTAAATAAAAAATTTTTTTTTGTTATCAGACAAACAAGTGCCATAAGGCACTTGTTTGGTTATGGGTTACCACCACTTATTAGCTGTTATGATAACAGATCGCAGTGTTTTACCCTGACTGTTAGTAACATGAACAAGTGCCCGTGTTACATTAGTATCATCGCTTGGCTTCTGTGTGAAGTAGAAGCAGTTCTTATCGGTATCCAGATAATAACTGTTGCCGCCGTTATTGTTTCCCGAATCATTCGGAACAAGAGTCAGCGTAGTGATCTTAATCGGCTTCTCGTAGATCGCACTATTCGTCAGCCATGTTACATATACAGTATACTCATTCGCAGCAAGAGTTCCGTTAGTCTTGATGACACAAGCCTGAGTATGTGCTGTATTTGATGTATACAGTTCTGTAGCACCTGTTCCGATTATTGCAGTGATCTCTGATTCTGCTGTTGTCTGATATGCCGGATTAGGCAGCATATTATTGAGATAGTTTGCATATATCGGACAACTGTCATTAGCCTCATAATATTGTTTATTGGCAAACAGCACTTTGTAATACAGATACTGGTAAGATTTCTGATCTTTGCCGATAACCAGCTCCTGAACATAAGTAGCATCCGTAAAGTCTGCAGCACTTACTGTCTTGGTTGTCCAAGTCTCTGTTACATCATCGATAGCAGTAGCGTTAGAGTAAGCATAACTTACGGTTATAACTGCAGCCTGAGGATCACGGGCAGTCGTTGCACCGCCGATTGTGTTGATATATTCTGCATTCCAGCTCAGTGTATATGTATTGACATAAGTATCGTAGTCAGAGCCTTCTGACTTTTTGAGATTGCATATTACATTAGGTATACGCAGAGCACCATTGCACAAGTCACATACATCGACATCTCCAAGGTCTGTGCCGTTATATGTAACTGCTGCCGCATACGCATACGCTTTATTCGCTATCAGAGCTTCCGTGAGACTGCCGTCCGTGTATGTATAAGTCTTGGTTCCGCCACCGTTATCCACAGTATCTGTCAGAGTCAGAGTTACGGCACTGTAACCCGTTACGAACTCTGTATATGCTCCGGCAGATGTCTCCAGGTTATCGGTGTTACCGGTATCAACTTCTGCTCTGTAGAACTTGACATTGCTCATATTAATGCCGCTATCAGCTGTAAGAGTAATCTTAACCTTATCATAGATACCGTTGCCGTCAGTCTCAAGACCACCAACTACATCAAGGTCGAATGTTGTTGATGTAGTATTATATCCTGTTACAGAATCGTTAGCTCTGCCCGCTGCTCCTGCGTCGTCAGTTCCGATAAGAGTATACTTATAGTAGCCTGAGTTATCCCGTGTGACGATATTGTCTGTCATTACATAGACTTTATTAACCGCAGCAGATACAGCCGATGCGTTGACAGTCAGATACTCTTCTGTATGAGATGTTTCTGCTCCTAATGTATCGGTATCGACAGTACACTTCAGCACTTTATATGTGATGCCTGCTTCGACATTCCATGACAATGATACAGTTCCTGCGATATTGATAGCAGCAAACTGAGGATTCCATGTAATCGCCGTCTCATAATGTGCAAATGCAACGGCAGGAGCAGAACTGTTGAAGTTCAGTGCTTTATCATCTTTAACTGCCGTCAGGATATATACATAGTAATGATCATAGTCTACACCTGTATCGATGAACTTATAATCCACATCGCCGCCACCACACTCCGTCTTAGCAAAGTCGGTATCGGATGCGATCCGCGTAAAACTCCATGGAGCTGCAGCATCAGTGTCTTCAGCCCGATACAGTGTATATGATGCTCTTTCCTTATCCGTGAATGTAAGTTTAATACCTCCTGTCACAGATGCTGCGGTAAGCTGCGGAACATCTGCTTCCTGTGAGGGGATCTCGATGTCGCCTGACACATCATTAGACTGATAGAATGAGTTAGCCCAACTTGTTACAACTCTAAACTTATACTTACCACCGTAAGCAGGAGTCCATGTATATTGTCCCACCTGGTTAAAATATCGCTTAGGTGCAAGAGGAACACCTGTTTCTCTTTCACCCTGATAACCGTAAGCAAGATAATCATAGATATTAACACCGCTTCCTGTTTCATCGTGAGCGAACTCAACATAAGCACCGATGTATTCCGGTTTCTCGAAATAGATCCCCAACACTTTACCGTAAGCAATGTCATTCATATAAGCTGCTTTGACATTCTTGGCTGCTTCTACCCTTGAGAATACGGCAGGAACTTTTGCTGTCAGTGTTACAGATGCCTTGCTGTCGCCGAGGATGTCTGAGTCACTCATTACGAAGTCCGTAGTATTGCTTCCCGATGTGACAGTGCCTCGTGATGCCTGCACACCTGTAGCGACTACAGTATAAGTGTACTTCTGACCGTCTTTGATTGACTCGTCACTAAGCGACGCATAGTCATAATAATACAGATCATCATAACCGCCTAATGCCACTCCGTGAGAAAATACATCCACAAGCCGATTGTCTCGATACAATCGATACTGTGTTGCATTCTTGACAGGTGTCCATGTGATATAGTTCACACCGTCATAAGCCGTACCTTTGATCTCAGTAGCATCAAGAGATGCCGGTGTCAGATTATTTGACACATTGGTAGAGTCATTGGTAAATGTTTCCTCCGCACAGGCAATAAATATCAGTGCCGCACCAAGTATCGGCATCAGCATCTTTACTGCCTTTTTCATTGTTTTCAACTGTTTCATTTGTTTTACTCCGTTTGTTTTTCTTGATCTTCCCTCATACGAGGCAAGTTTTTTGTTATACAACAGTATAAACCTATACTATAGCACATACAAAAAAAAAAAAACAAGTATTATTTGCAAAAAAATCAAAAAAAATAACAAATTTCTAAAGAAATTTGTTATTTTTTTCTGCCGGTTTTTCATTTCACACGGTTTTAGACCATTTGATAAACGAATTGTCTATTCAGATAATGGGGAAATCATATATTACATCAGCTCCTTAAATTTATATAAACCGCCGGCAGACATTCGGTAATACTTGCAGAGAAGAAAGAGGACACAGAAAAGCGTCTGCCTGCGGCAGACGCTTTTCTGTGTCAGTGATTAGTCGTCGGATTTTTTGATGCCGAGATAAATATTACCGTCATAATCGGTATTATCCAAATAACAATCCGGGATAACTGAAGAATCATACTGACTGTCTGCACAACTTTGATCCTTTATCACAGAATCATCATTGTCAAATACAGCATCAGTAGATATTGAACTAAACTGTGAACTATCTGCAAAGTTTTCCAAATCAACAGTTACGATGCGGTTGACATTCTTGAATACCAAAGCTCCAGCTTCATCTGTATAGAATGCAAGACCATCATCTGCGATCACAAGTTTCTTAGGCTTGATTCCAACAAACTTTGTCGGACCATAGAAAGAATTCTCAAACTGATCATTTTTAAATGTTGGTGCATATACATTCGGGAATTTTTCTTTACATTGAGACTCTCCAGCATCGCTTATGCCATCATAAGTTACATCTCCTCTTAATATACTGATGTTTGTGCAGTTCTCGTCGTCATACAGTGTCTGACCGTCTTCACCAACCAAGTACATATTATTATAAACTATTTTATTATTTTCCCAACCTGATGCCACAGTTGATTTATTGGCTGTATCATATTTAATCACTGCACCGCGACTGTGGATTCCATCCGTTCCCCATTGTCCATATTGCAGATCATAATCTCTCAGCAGCATATATACTGCTCCGTCCTGATATGTGATGTCGGTAACTGTTCCTGTAATATCACCGCCAACACTAATATCAGCACTATTGTCATGCGGGAGTATGAAACTTCCGCTGCCATCATTAGATGGACTTGCCCCATTAATATCAGACATAATAAGTTTTCGCTTGCTATTATTAGTAGTACCACTAGGTTGAGCCTCATCATTATAATAACATATATAGATTATATTATTATCAACAGCAAAAGGTTCTGACAACATTTCCAACCCATCGAATTGATAGTTCGGTGTAACATCTCCACCATTGTTCACATTTATCGCACATATTGTATTAACATTTATTCGACCATATAACTTACCGGCAGCTCTGTCGTAAGCGATAGCTTCCAAATTTGCCCCAACATTCAATTCACCGTCT
The DNA here is from genome assembly GCA_017540815.1 of Spirochaetales bacterium. Lineage (GTDB taxonomy): Bacteria > Spirochaetota > GWE2-31-10 > GWE2-31-10 > MWDO01 > RGIG6909. The sequence continues at coordinate 18,251 of JAFYAI010000004.1, read as the reverse complement.
CTTCCGAAATTGGTTTTATTTGACCAAATTATCGATGTACCGTCTTCTTCATTATGTTCCTTAAGCACATACAGTTTGCCATCCTGATCGAAACAGAAACTGTTAGTTTGGCACTTATCAACTAACGCATCGCCGTCTATATTTCCATTGGCATCGGCTTTGTAGAAAGTATACCCTGTTTTTCCATTATAATCATACAGCACAGTGTCTGTTTCATTAACACTACTGTCACTGAAGTGCATATTATCATCGATAGGATTGTTGAAGTCGAACTGCTTGCCGTCTTGATACGGAACAAACGGCTTTTGGCAGAGTTTCCCTGCTACCTGATTAAAGAATGTCGGATTGATCTTTTCATTTTTATTGACAATGATATAGAAATCTTTATCGCCCTCAGTTCCGCTCATAGCGAAGTCGGCTTTGACTTTGCCGTTAGGAGTCGTCAGCTCAATCGTTTTGCGGAATGCTACATTGAGATCTGCATTATTATTACCGAATGTGATATTGATATTATTGGCATCACATGAAGTATCTGTATCTATCAATGCACTGCTGCTAAGGTGCAGATTGCTGATCTTAGTCTCATCAACCTGCAGACGCACGTACTGAGCCGTCCCGCTTACCTGCTTATCGATAGTTACATCTGTTACAGTTACCTTGGACAGCTCTATCGAGCCGATACCGCCGCCGTTAATGACAAGACTTGACAGCAATGATGACGAGATCTTAAGCGAGCCGTTTTCGAGAGCCGACGATGCCGTCACCGATGCATTGGTGATGCCGCTGATAGTAGACGAACTCTCCACAGTAAGCACTGCATTGTTAAGACTTGTCGAAGAACCGTTTATCGTGAGCGTTTTATTGATCGTCGCATTGTAATCCGTAATGTCAGCATACTCTGACAGATTGATCGTCTCTCCGTCAGATGCTTTATCAATCACAGTCTGCAGCGATGTGATCTTGTTGTTCGCCGAAGTATTTGACCCCGTTTGAGTATCATTTGGACAGCCGACCACACTCATAATGAGCAATGCGGTCAGAGCCACAGTTATGATTCTTGATTTCATTATACATACCTCCAAAAGAAATGCATATTAATTATGATACCGTATATTATATCACAAACAAGAATATAATTCCAATTTTTTTGAAAAAAATTTACCTAAAATATTTAGTGTTTCAGTAAAAAAAAGGATTTTGCATCAGCAAAATCCTTTTTTTTACATTATCACCACAGTGTTTGAACATTATATAACGGTATCTTTTCATCACGAGTAATGATAATCAAATTTTCCGCTTGGGCTTGAGCGACAAGCATTCTGTCAAACGGATCTTTATGAAAGAATGGCATTTAATGCTTTTTTTGAAAGTTGATCGTCAAATGTTAGATACCAAATCAATGTATGTGTATCAAGCAAATACATTACGGCATATACTCCTTAAAACAATCAGGAGTGTCATCAAAATCCGGTGCCATGCGAATTTTACCTTTCAGCGTCCCAGGTATGCGTTTCGGATGATTTGTTTTTTTGCTGCGGCTAATTAAGAAATCTATAAAATCATATACTTCCTGCATATACGCTTTTGGTAATTCACGCAGTTTCATTTCAAGAACAGTATCCGACATATTCGCCTCCTTTTATATTATTATACGGCAATAATCCAAGTTTTTCAAGTAAAAAAAAGGATTTTGCATCAGCAAAATCCTTTTTTTTACATTATCTGAATATCAGGTATAAAACGAAAATCTTTTTTATTGGCAGTCCATAAAGGAGTATCATATTCAATAGCGGTTGCTGCAATCAATGCATCAGGTATTAGCAGCCCATGACTCTTGGAATATTTCTCAACCAACGATCTGGCAAGAGAAGAAACAGCATCAGATATTTCGATAATTTTAAAATCAGCGAATGTTTTTTTGATAATACTAATCTCTTGTTTGTTTAATGCTCCAACCATTAGTTCCATATATGTAACCGCTGACATTCCTAAGCATTGTTTTCTGTCAATACTAAGTTTTTGGCGGATTACTTCATTGCCTCTTAAATAATCAATCAAAATACATGTATCACAAAGATATAGCATCATATTCTCCATGCCTGACTGCGAATACTTTCTAATGAAACATTGCGGTCTTTCCACAAACCAAACGCATCATCACATTCTGTGCCATTATCGGACTCTTTGCTTGGTTTGATACTTTTCTGTTTGATGATATTTGCTAAATATGTTAATAAACTCAATTGGTCTTCCAGCGAAAAGGTTTGTATTTGATTTTCTACAAGTGTAAGATCAGACATAATTACCCCCTTTTATATTATTATACGGCAATAATCCAAGTTTTTCAAGTAAAAAAAAGGATTTTGCGTCAGCAAAATCCTTTTTTTTACATTATAACTATCTTCCCGTTTATCGCACCGGCACGGGCGACTGCCTCTATCATCCCGATGATCTCCTGCGTCGTCAGCCCGCTGCTGTTGAGCATCTGCACAAGTTCCCCGACTGTGGAGGACTGTATCTCAAGGGTGTGATTCTTGGCAGACTTCTGCTGACGATTGGCATAACCGCCGCCGTAGCCTGATGCTTGAGCAGCAGGGATACTGACCGCACACTGCTGGATCACGACATTGGAGCCGCTGACTATTATGCCTGACTTTTTATCTATGACGACGATTGCCTGCCCTGACGGTTCTATCGTCAGTGTCTGCAGTTTCGTGATGAAGTCCGTCGGATTATCCTTCTCTTCATCTGTGAGTGCTATCTCGACAAGACCTGCATCGACGCACTTCACATCGAGTTTGTCATTGATACCTTTGACTGCCTGAGCGACAAGGTTTGCCGTCTCGAAATCAGGTATACGCAGAACCAGACTGATCTTATCATCGGAGATGTAGTTGGAGATGACATCTCTCTCAATGATCGCTCCTGCCGGGATGCTCGCCGTTGCATCGCCTTTGTTTCCACCTGCACCATTGGCAGACAAGATACGCCCCTGTGCGACAGCATAGACATTCTTATTGGCACCCTGCAGAGCAGTCTGCAGTAATATCCCGCCGTCAAGACTCTTCGCATCGCCGAGCGAACTGAGTGTTACATCGACATTCTCACCTCGGCGGGTAAACGGACCAATATTGGCTGTAACCATAACGGCAGCGACATTTTTGGACTGCACATCTTCTTCATTAATGTCGAATCCAAAGTTTGCAGCGAGGTTGGCTATCATCGTCTGTGTCAGCCGAAAACTCTTGCTGTCACCATTGCCGCCGAGACCGGTCACAAGACCGATGCCCATCAGCTGGTTATCCTGCAGCCCCTGAATGGTTACAATATCTTTTATCCTCACACTCGCAGCGAAAAGACTTGCCGCTGCTGTTATCATTGTCAGAAGTATTATCGCTTTTTTCATATCCTTACTCCTATTCTATCCTGAATGTATTAACCAGCCCGATGTCCTGCTCATATTCACTGTCTGGATTCCAGTCATCGAGGACTTTCTCCCAATCAGCAATGAAGTAGTAACAGTAGTGTCCCTTGCCGAAGTTCAGCGATATAGACCAATATCCGAACTTATCAGGCTGCATATTGTGAGAGAACACCGCCCAGTTCGTATCAGAGCATACAACGCTGACTTCTTTTGCATCAGGATTGTAATACTTGAATGTCACCTGCTTCTTGAATCTGTCCCCGCCTTCCGAGATGATCGGCATACGCTTGCGGCTGTTATCTTTGTCGGCAGGTATCCTCAGATATGAGATCTTCTCATGGAAACGGTCATATATAAAGTTCGCATTATTCGGATCATTATCCCAAAATCCGTTAATATTGAGTTTATACAGCAGTCCGCTTGACTGAGAGGAGACTTTAATATCACTGTAAGGCAGGTAGAGGCACCATACTTTATACATATTCTGCCGGAAGTGGTAGTCCCTCTGCCAGTTGTCGCCATTGTGACGCAGGAATATCGTATATCCTGTATCAGGCGGCAATGTAAATAAAAAACCCTCATCCAATGTCCTCGGAGCAGACGCATAGCGTATCATGTCTATATCGACATATTTTTCCAAACAGAATGCCGACACTGCTGAAATCATTATCACAACAAGAATTATAGTTTTTTTCATAAAATGTTACCTTCGTTAAAAATATTTTGGCAAAATATACTTTTTAACATTTAAAAAATCGGAAAATGACCGAAAAACTTAAATGAAGAAATATTAATTTGATTTATTTTAAAGATAATGTTAATCTAAGGGAAACGGAATAATCCTATGCCTAAATATGAAGATCTGAAATTTATTAAAGACAAAGTCCTAAACTTCGGCAATGAAGCGATGATTCGCAAAGAAAAAGGCGAACCTCTCATCGTTGACGATTTGCCTCCTGAGATTATTCCTGAGAGCAATCCTGCATTGGAAGATCTCGATGAGCTGATGAATGATATTGCCGACGACCTCAAAGAAGGCATGGGCTACTCCGAAGCACCGACCCCGGAACAGGATATAGGATCATCTTCGGATATAGACATTGACTCGATGACTCTCGACGATCTCGATGAGGACAAACTCACTGACAGTCTTGCAGATGTCCGTCTCGATGATATGATGCCGGATCTCGACGGTCTCGGCAATATCGATGATAACCAGTGGAATGAGATTGCTGACGGCAGTTTTGAAGATCTTACTAATCTCAATCTCGATGATGAACCTTCCGAGGCTTCGCATAATGATGTGAACATGGATGACTTCGACATTGGCGATATGAATTTCGATGATATTGATATTGACTCGCCAACGCCGTCTGATACTGATAATGATAATGACAATATACTTTCTGATGACAGCAATATAGATCTGTCCGACAATGACGGCACGGCTGAGACCGATGCTCTTCTGGCAGGACTTGGCGGAGACAGCAGTGATGATGATCCGGCAAACTTTTCACTCAATGATATAGACCTCAACGATACTCCGTCTGCTGAAAGTAATGAGAACAATGATGATTTAGCAGATTTCCATATCGATGATATGAATTTTGAGAGTCCGTCATTTGATAACAATGATTTAACGAAGAATGATGATATTGCTGACAATGCTGATCCGCTGGCAGGAATGGATCTCGGCGATATGAGCGGCACTGATGATAATCCTGACTCATTCGATATGCCTGATATACCGTCAGACATCAATCTTGATGACAATGATATGAACTTCAACATCGAGAACACTCTCGGTGAAGATAACAATGATATGTTCAACATGGACAATCTCGATTCATTCGGCAGCGGCGATAATGCTGATAACAGCGGCAGTGAAGATCCGTTCAATCTGGACAATCTCGGCTCATTTGATGACGGTGATAATGCCGGTAATGCCGATGACAATTTTGGCGGAGTTGACTTTAATAATGATGATACTAATTCATTGTTGGAGGGATTTGGTGACTTCGGCAGTGACAGTGATGAAGGCGGATTATCATTTGGCGGAGATGATGGCGGACTTTCGTTTGATGATCTTAATAATGATGATATGGACTTCGGCTCTGAAGGTGAGTCCTCTGATGACGGAGACTCAGACACTGGAGCAGACACAGACTATATTAATGAAGAAATCCCGCTCGACAGCGACGAAACGGCAGCAGCACAGCCGGAGCAGCCGTCAGAGGATGCAGGCAATATAGTCCTCTCTCAGGACGGCAATATCAACCTCACAGACGCTCAGCGTAAGCAGATCATTATGAGTCTGTCAGTGATGCCGAAAGAAGCAGAGATCAAGATAGCGAAGCAGATCGTCAGCGGAAGCTACTCCGATGAGCAGCTCAAACCTTTGATCAATGCACTTGTCAATAAAGAAAAAGTCGTCAATGTCCTGCGAATATATGAGAAAGTCACAGGTGACACTTCGCTTGCACGCATCCGAACCAAGAAGATGTCAGGTCATGACTTCAGCGAACAGAAGAAGTCACTGTCGTATCAGTTCAAAAAGAACATACTGCCGATTATATCGCGTCTTGCATTGATTATGATAGTACTGCTCTCGCTGATCCTGCTGTATGTCAAGATCATAGATCCGACATTCCGTGCATCACACTACTATAAGGTAGGCAAGCAAAATATCACAGAGAATAAATTCGACAATGTAGAGCCTTACTTTGAGGCAGCATATAAACTCCAACGCCGATACGGTCAGGTATTGGACTATGCAAGACTGTATCGTGCTGCGAAGCGATACAAAGCAGCAGAAGTTAAGTATGACAACGCATACAGCCTCAAGCCGAGCAAGCCGCTGGCTATGGAGATGGCTGATTTCTATCGTGAGATGAAAGACTACGGCACTGCAGTGCGCCGCTACGAAGAACTGAAATCTCTCGATGATACGGATCAGAATGTTCTTATCGGATTGGGACGCACTCATCTTGATTGGGCATCTGCTGACCGCAAGCACCTTGAGACTGCGAAGAGCATCTTCCAGGATGTGATCGATATGAATGATAAAAACAAGGATGCGGTATTCTATATGATGGACATCGCCATTCGCGAAGGCAATGACCGCAATGTTATGAAGTATTACAACTATATCGATAAGAACTTCGAGACTAAGAAAGTCGAAGACAGATATATAGACGCATATCTTGATCTGGCAGACTTTATGCTCTCGACAAGGCGTTATGATGAGATGGGTGACATTCTGGAGAAGACAGCCAAGAATCCTAAGACTCGCACTATGCCTCGTCAAGAGTACACGCTGTCCAAGCTAAAGAAAGCTCTCAATGTCAATGATGAGGAGCGCATACACCTCAATAATGTGATCAAACTCTTTGATTATATGAAGACAGCCAATCCGCTGGAGTATAATACTAAGGAAAGTATGTCGCTGCTGTCCGATACTTACAACGCATTGGGTGAGAATGCCGACAGATTCTCAAGGGGCAGTATCGAGGCAGAACAGAACTTCATCAAGGCAACTCAGTATAATCCGCTCAATGGCAAGGCATTCTACAACCTCGGCAATTATGAGCTGAACTACAAAGCGACTAAGAATGCTCTGGAGAATGCGAAAAACAATCTGAGAACTGCCGAGAAACTCGGATACACCAATGACAGACTGAACTTCAACCTCGGCTGGATTGCATACAAGCAGCAGGACTATCGCGAGAGTTTCCGCCGGCTCAATCCGCTGTCCAACAGATATACCGACAACTCCAATCTTAAGCTGTTCCTCGGAACTGTATATTATAAGATGGGCAACTATGATTATGCCGAAGCATATCTGAAAGAAAACTTCGACCATTTCATTAATCTCAAACAGATCCACTATCCGCTGGATATGGAGCTTAACGAGGACAGACAGATCGCCGAGATGCTTGTAAACTGTGCGAATAATCTCGGTGCAGTATATCATAAGAAATATCAGCAGACTCGGCGAACGAACAACCGTGACATGGCAACCAAGTGCTACGAAGACTCGATGGAGTATTACGACAAGCTCAAAGAGAGCAAAGAGATGTTCCTCTACGAGGTTCAGGGAGCCAAGACTGCCGATGCAAGAGAGGTTAAACTCCGACAGCTGCAAGTCACTTATGCTCATCAGAATCTGAGGAATATCCTCTATCCGGCAGGCAGCAGCTATGAACCGATTATATTCGAGGAGTTTCCGCTGCAGTATGAGTCGTCAATGTAATATAGGATGTAAAATACTAACACAAAAAACGGAGATTTTGCTTATGCAGAATCTCCGTTTTTTGGTTCGTTTTTATTTATCGCAGCAGATCTTTATACTGATCCAAGAATTTCTGTTCTTCGACCTTAATCTCCTGCATAGTGTTCAGTATATCTTGGATATAGTTCAGAGTCCGCTCACCTACTTTTGTTTTCGTGACACTGCCATATCCGGCATTATACAGTGCGAGTGCTTTGACGAGGTTATTGTCAGCCTGATCCAAACACCATTTGAAATGTGATGTGCCATAGTGAATGTTGATCGCCGGATCAAAGAAATCCTTGATCTTAATATCAGAGAATACAAAACTGTTCAACTGGCACAATCCCCTGTCTATACTGCCGTTCTTGTTATAGTTGACAGCCTTAGGGTTGAAGTCCGACTCCGCTTTGATCAGAGCAAGCATCGCATATATATCCACCCCCTGCTCATGCACCTCACGATAGATCAGTTTGGCGATCTCATCATTGTGAGTATATTTGGCATAGTATTTGAGTTTGAGTTTCTCTTCGATAGACAGAGTACTCATATCGATGATGTTTTTCTTATCGATCTCTTCGACATGTTCGATATTGTCTGCGAATGCTTCTTTGATATTTTTGCCGTTGGCGAAGTTTACAATGACTGCAACTGCACCGATATACAGCCCGAAGAGCAGGATATTCTTCATCCGCTTGAGTTTTTTCAGACCTGTTGACTTATAATACTGATGTTCGACGATAATCTGAGCTTCGTCTCCGATATAGTTTTTGTGTTTCATAACATGAATCCTTACTTCCATTATGATTGAAATTTTGTTTATTGTCAAGAAAAAAATCAACAAAATCCAAATTTTTAATTTTTTTTCTCTTGACTATAATACATTTTTTAGATAAATTATATGCAAACCAAAAAACAATATATCAAGGAGCAAATATGAAAAAGATCACACCTAAAGTGATAATCCTCATTATCATTGCAGCGGTGGCAGTCGTCCTCTCCGTAATGTCGATGTATGTCGTAGAGAAAGATGAGCAGGCTGTAATAACGCAATTCGGCAGATATGTCCGCACAGAAGAACCGGGACTGCACATGCTGATTCCTGTCATTGAGCAGCATATCAATGTGCCTGTCAAAAAGATCCTCAAACAGGAGTTCGGCTACAAGTCCAAAGCAAATAATCCTAATGCTGATTTTTATCGCGGCAAGAAGGAACTGCAGGAAGCCAGAATGCTGTCCGCCGATATGAAGATCATCCAGATAGAATGGATCGTGCAGTATAAGATAACAGATCCAAAGAAATATATCTTCAATGTCAATAATCCGACGAAGACATTCCGGGACCTTGCAACGATTGCAATGAGTCAGATCGCAGGCGACTACCTGTTCGACGAGATCATCACGATAGCCAAGTCGGATATAGTATTCAAGATGCAGCAGCTGCTCGAAGCGATGATCGCCGATGTCGATATGGGCGTGGGCATCACGACTATCCAGCTTATGAATGTTACGCCGCCTGAGGAAGTTGAGGCTGCGTATAACGAAGTTTTGCAGGCACAACAGGAGAAGGACAAGATCGTAAACGAAGCCAAGATGGAGTATAATAAGAAAGTCATCCCTGTCGAAGGTGAAGCTCAGCGGCTCATCGCTCAGGCAGAGGGTTACGAAGCTCAGCGGGTCAAGGTTGCAGAAGGTGAAGCGAAGTATTTTGAGGCACTTTACTCCGAATATATCAAAGCTCCCGATGTCACCAAGAAGCGAATGTATCTGGAGACAATAAGCGAAATCCTGCCGAAACTCGAAGATATAACTATCGTCGATGAAAATCAAAGAAATCTGCTGCCGTTCCTTCCATTAAATAGTCAGAATGGCAAAGCACAGGGAGGCAAATAATGTCAAGTCAGAAAGAAACCATTAAAGAATTCAAAAAAACACACGGCAAAAAAATCGGTATTGTGATATTCCTCATCGCCGCAGTCGTGATATTTCTTGCAACATTTTCGCCATTCTACATACTGCAGGAGACAGAGCTTGCAGTCATCACACAATTCGGCAAAGTCCGCACAAGTGCAACAACAGCAGGTCTACACTTCAAAGTACCGGCTATCGATAAGGTAAACATCCTGCCGAAGAAGATACAGGAATGGGACGGCGAAGTTAAGCAGTTCCCGACTTATGATAAGCGGATGATCCTGGTAGATGCGATTGCTCGCTGGCGAATCAATAATCCTGAGCTGTTCTTTGAGTCTCTGACCAATACAACCAACGCTTTGCTGCGGCTTGATGACATTCTCGATGCTGCATCACGGCAGGTTGTAAGCCAGCATCAGTTTGAGTCGCTCGTGCGAGACTCCAACCGCATCAACAATCTCGACAGCAAGACTATGGCTCTGCTTATGCAGCAGGGTATCTCCGAAGAAGATCTGTCTCACTTCCCGCAGCTTGAAGTCGGTCGAAGTGTCCTCGCTTCCGAAATGAAGAAAGCAGTAGTAACGGATCTTAACAATATGGGTATCGAGATTGTGAACTTCTACATTAAGAAGATTAACTACATTGACGACAACCTCAAGAGCGTCTTCGACAGCATGATCGCCGAGCGTAAGAAGATCGCTCAGACATACCGCTCCGAAGGTGACAACTACCGCGAGAAGAAATTCGGTGAGATCGACAAACGCACTAAGGAGATAATGGCTGAAGCCCAGATGAAGTCCAAACTGATCATGGGTGAAGCCGACGCAAAAGCAGCCTCGATCTACAACAATGCGTATAATAAGAATGCTTCGACACGAGACTTCTATGAGTTCATGAAGAAGATGGAGATGTATAAGAAGATCCCTGACACGGCGAGCCTTGTCATCTCGACTGATTCGGAGTTCTTCGATCTGTTTAAGAAGTATAAATAAAAGGAAGCAAAAAAAATGACTTGCTAACGCAAGTCATTTTTTTGGCAGTTATTATATTTTGCTTGCAAAAGTCGTATCAAAAATGTTATAATTATTACAAAAGTCGTATGAGTTTTGTGGTTAAGGAGCATCTATATTAAAATATTTTTGCGAAAACAAACAAGAACTTCATGTGGCATGTGCCGGCTCGCTTCTTGGTGTAGCATTGAAAAACCAAAACATTTCATTCCCTGTCGGCAAAGTCAATCGGCTGGAAATGTTTCCTATGAGTTTCAAAGAATTTCTAATTGCCAACGGTCAGGAAAAATATATTGAATTGTTTTCTGATTGGCAGACAACACTCAGGCAAAAAGTTATAAACTTTCACTGAAAAATCTCGCCAGTTATGACTGCGAAGGAACGAAAACAGTAAGTCTGCCGCTGTATCTGCTGTGGAAGATTAAGTAAAAAAACCTGAGATTTTGTATAGCAGAATCTCAGATTTTTAGTTCAATAGCCGTTCATCGTCGAAGTTGATATAAGCGAATGTTTTGTCTGACTTTTGCAGAAGGTTTGTACACAATATTGATTTACCGCTACGGCGAACACCGATAACAACCTGTGCCAAAGAAGAATCCAAATTGACCAAAGTCTCTGCCTTACGGGAAGCCCGTCGTTTTGATAATTTGATGGATAATTCTTCTTTTTGTTCCACTAATGCTGTTAAAATCTGTTGTCTGTTCATATAAACAAACTACGATATTTTTGCGGATAAACAAGAGGTGCTGTCGCACCTCTTGTTTAATGAAATAAATCTTCATCAAGTTTCTCAATATTATCAGATTCTATTAAGTCTTTTAATTTCTTAATCTGTTCTAAATCAACAATCCTGTATGAAATTGTTTGTGTTCCATAAGCCCCATAAGCGGGTTGTACCCAAGATGATGTATTATTGAGTCCATCTGTTTTTACTGCAACATTTACAAACTCAATTTCATTATTTTCATTAAGTTTCGTCGTCAGTTGAACATTTAACTGATACCAACCGTTAGAATTTCTGTTATTATCAAACCAAATATAGTATTTTTTCTTAATCGGAATAACAGCATTGGCTAATTCTTTCTTATGTTGTTTAGACACTTCATACCATTCCAATACTTTATCAATCGTTGCAACAAGATTTTTTATCGTAGACTTGGATGTTATCCACAATTTTGCCTGTCCATTCTCAGGTAAAATCTGTAGCAACCCGTCATTAGCACTCTTAATCTTGTCATTTTTCGCAATATTAAGAGTACATTCTTCAAACTGCTGTGTAATCGGATTAAACCTCATTGCTTGTATTGTTCCGACCTGTATCATATCAGCATAACTACTGATTGTCGCAAACAATAACATCATAATTCCTAAAACTGTTTTCTTCATTGTAAAACTCCATATACTCGAATTTATTTAAATTTTTTAAATTTATTTAATTAAATAAATCATCAGAATCATTCTTCTTTTCATCATGTTTTTTTATTTCAGTATCAATATTTTCTTGACTAATTACATCAATAAAAATATCAACATCTGATTCCATAAGCATAACATCGTTCCATTTCAAATCAATAAATTGATTTGAAGAAGATCTGACTTTGTTGCCTTTAATCGCTAAAGCACCAGTACCGTTGACTGAAACAAAATAAAATTCCAAAGACAAATTATACAAAGAAACATAAAAATCATCACTCCATTTCATTGCACCAGGAACAGATAACTTTGAATTTGGGAGTTCTTTTGAAACATCAACTTGATTTTCTTTTGCAATTTTAATCCATTCTTTGCATTTTCCCAACGATTGTCTTATTGTGTTAATTTGGTCATTCGTAACAGTAAACCAATAAATTTTACCATATTCATCAGTTCGATTAATATAGAAAACTTTTTCTTCATCATCATATTTAAAGTTCATCTTGATTATATGATTAGCATCAAAACAGCTGATTTTTCCAATCACATATTCGTCTGAATAAACATTAAACATTGAAGCAATTAATACAAAAAATAGTCCTAATATAATTCCTTTAAATCTTGTTTGCATATAAACCTCCTCATATATAAAAGACAATATAACTATTTGTTATAAACTATAACATTAATTCGGATATTTGTAAATACAAGACAGTGGAATTTTTAAATTATAAATGATATTATTATTTTATGACAACGGAAGAAGTACAGTTAATTTATGCAGAGAATATTCGCAGAAGAAGAATCGAAAAAGGTTTAACTCAGGAACAGTTAGCCGAGAAAATAGGAATGTCACCGAAATATATCAGCGACATCGAGACGGCGAGGAAGCCGGGCTCGCTTGATACGATAATTCAGATTGGGAATGTGCTGGATTATGAAATGTATGAAATATTCCTGCCGAACTCCAAAACACTCTCTTACGACTCCAAACGAACAAAACAACTGATGACAAAACTCCGCAGTGCCGTAAACGACATCCTTAATTTAATGGAAGATTATCTTGCGGAATAAAAGATAAGCAAAACTATGATATTTCAGAAAAGCGACAGATTGAGCTTTGCACAATCTGTCGCTTTTATATTGAAATTTTCCTTTATAAATGATATTATTATCCTCAATAAAACACAAACAAGGAACCAATCATGCCTGAGCTTTCTGACAGAACAGCAAATTTTACCGACAGTGTAATACGAAGAATGACGCGAATCTCAAACCAATACGGTGCGGTCAATCTTTCGCAGGGGTTTCCCGACTTTGAGCCGCCGCAGGAGATTCTGCAGAGGCTTGCTGAGGTGTCCAAAGAAGATGTTCATCAGTATTCCATAACCTGGGGGGCTCAGAATTTCCGAGAGGCTTTGGCTGCGAAGATTACGCATTTTTCCGGGATAAGTGTCGATCCGAATAAGGAACTCGTCGTAACATGCGGTTCAACCGAAGCGATGATGGCAGCAATGATGAGTGTGACCAATCCGGGCGACAAGGTTATCGTATTCTCTCCGTTTTATGAGAATTACGGGGCAGACACGATACTGTCGGGAGCAGATCCGATATATGTGAGTCTTGTGCCGCCGAAGTTTAACTTCGATCCCAATGTATTGGAAGACGCATTCCGCCAAAAGCCGAAGGCGATAATACTCTGCAATCCGTCCAATCCGTGCGGCAAGGTTTTCACAAGAGATGAGCTTAACATTATCGCAGGTCTTGCCAAGAAATATGACAGTTTCGTCATTACAGATGAAGTTTACGAGCATATCCTGTATAAGCCCAATGTCCATACTTATATGGCGAGCCTGCCCGGAATGAAAGACCGCACGATAACATGCAATTCTCTGTCAAAGACTTACTCCATAACCGGCTGGCGGCTTGGTTACACTATGGCTAACGAAGAGATTACAGACCGCATTAAGAAAGTACATGATTTCCTGACTGTCGGAGCGGCTGCACCGCTGCAGGAAGCAGCTGTAACCGGATTGAAATTCGGCGATAGCTACTACAAGGATCTGCAGGAGAAATATACTCACAAGCGAGACTTGTTTCTCCGAGGGCTTGACGATATTGGGCTGCCGCATACAGTGCCTGAGGGAGCGTATTATATTATGATCGACATAAGCGAGTTCGGATATGCAAGCGATCTTGAGTTCGCAGAAGTGCTTGCCCGCGATGTCGGTGTTGGAGCCGTGCCGGGATCGTCATTCTTCAGAGAAGACGAGAACCGCTATGTCAGACTGCATTTCGCCAAGAAAGACGAAACACTGAATGAAGCATTGGACAGACTGTCGCTTATCCGCAGGAAGATAAAGTACAGATGAGAATAGTCTGGTTTATTTATCGGCATCTATCAGTTCCGACAGCATTTTCTGTCCCTCTCGCTGAACTGATGCCCGATCTTGGTCAGATATTCACGCACCGCTTTTGACGGGATCATGCTTATAATCTCGTCATTGCTCGGAATATTGCCCCGCTGTGCTTCGATCTCGGCAGCGAGAGCTTCATCGTTTTCTTTCCTGAGTTCTTCCTGACCTGCACGCCACTTAGCATGCTCTTCTTCGGATCTGCGGAGTGTGTTCGGCATAGGTTTTCCTTTCCTATTAAGATCTGTACATATTGTTCCCATGATAATATGGAGCTAAGGGGAGTCGAACCCCTGACCTGCAGATTGCGAACCTGCCGCTCTACCAAATGAGCTATAGCCCCGATGATTTGCTGATAAGGAATGTGCATTTACCAAAAAAAGGTCTTACTCTCGTAAGACCTTCTCGATGAAGACGGGACTTGAACCCGCGACCCCCGGCTTGACAGGCCGATGCGCTAACCAGCTGCGCTACATCATCATTATGCAAGTATAATACAACATTTCTGAATAAATGTCAATATTTTTCATAATAAATTTGCAAAAAAAACTTGCTTTATCACAAAAATTTCATTATATTAATGACATAAAATCAAATCAGGACAACATTCGATGAATAATAACACACCCATCACAGCAAACATTCTTATTGTCGATGATGAATTAAACATTCGGCAGGGACTCAAGATGTTCCTTAAGCGTGACGGTCACAATATCTTCACTGCCGGAGATGGCATTGAGGCTCTTGGGGTCTTAAATGAAAATGAGATAGATGTAGTCATTACAGATCTCAAGATGCCCAATATGGACGGTACAACTCTTATGCACAAGATTAATGAGAGTTTCTTCCATATACCTGTGATCGTGCTGACAGGTCACGGCGATGTGGAGACTGCCGTCGAACTGATGCACGACGGTGCTTATGACTTCATGGAGAAACCATTCAATCTGGAGAAACTCTCGATCAGCGTCGCCAATGCGATCAAACAGAGACAGCTCTTTATTGAGAACCGGGATTTGCAGTCGAAACTTGCCAAGATTGGAGCAGGTTCAGACAAGGTTATGGGCAAGTCATCCAAGATGACTAAGATCTATGACATTATCCAGAATGTCGCCCCCACTAAGTCGTCTGTCCTCATTCTCGGTGAGAATGGTGTCGGCAAGGAAGTGGTCTCCAATATGATATATGAGTTGTCCAAACGAAACGATAAGCCGTTTATCAAAGTCCACTGTGCCGCTCTCTCCGAATCTCTGCTGGAGAGTGAGCTGTTCGGACATGAGAAAGGAGCATTCACGGGAGCGGTCAAGCAGAAGAAAGGGCGGTTTGAGCTGGCTGACGGCGGAACGCTCTTCCTCGATGAGATCGGAGAGATCTCTCAGTCGATACAGGTTAAACTCCTTCGTGTGCTGCAGGAGCAGGAGTTTGAGCGTGTCGGCGGCGAAGAGACGATCAAGGTTGATGTGCGCATCATCAGTGCCACAAATAAAAATCTGCAGCAACTCGTCGCTGACGGGACATTCCGCGAAGATCTATACTATCGGCTCAATGTAGTGCAGATCAATGTCCCACCGCTGCGTGAACGCAAAGAGGACATACCACTGTTCGTCACATCTATGCTGTCTCAGATCTCGCAGGAGAATGACAAGATCATCACCGGCATCTCCAACAAAGCGATGACTTGTCTGTATAACTACGATTGGCCGGGCAATGTCAGGGAACTGCGGAATGTGCTGGAGTCTTCGATAGTTATGTGCAAGTCCGATGTGATCGATGTGCCGGATCTGCCGCCGCCTCTGAGGTCAGCGTATTCGGAGAACAACTCCGTCGTAATAGAGATGCCTGCTACAATGGATGCGATCGAGAGAGTCGTCATTGCACATACACTCAAACTCGCCAATGGCAACAAGACCAAAGCAGCGGAAATGCTTGCAATGAACCGCAAGACTCTTCATAACAAGATCGAAGAATACAAATTGGAATAATAAATAAAAAATAACAATGCCTCCCTAATGGGAGACATTGCTATTTTTGGTTAATGATTATCAATCACTTTTTATCATCTTTTACCTTGGTCATCAGCCATTGGTAACTCTTTTTACATTCTTTATCGCCCTTGTTCATACCAGCTTTCCAATAGCGTATCGCATTCTTGTAGTCACCTAACTTATAATAACACATTCCGAGCGAGTTATACATATATACGCCGTCTTTCGTATTCGACAATGCGTCTGTGAAATACTCTACCGCAGTATTGTAGCTGCCCATCGTGTAGTAGACACTTCCGATGTGGTAGAGATACTTGCTGTTCTCCGAAGATTTGTCGGAGTTGCTCATCGCCAGTTTCATATAGTCGATCGACGGCAGGTATTCCTTACGCAGATTAGCGATCTGACTTAAGTAATAGTAGCAGTCCGACAGATAACTGTTGTAATGTATCAGTTTCTTGAATGCCGCCTCCGCATTGGTAAAGTCATTCTTGCGGAACTGCTCGACAGACCGATTAAACATCTGCGTCGCAAGACTGTTGCCGATCTGATGATCACCGGACAGCACTATCTTCTTTGCTGACAACCGATACTTAGGCTTAGCCTTATCGAACTCTTCCTCATTCTTAGGAATGAATGTCGGAGAGCGATACAGTTTATCCGAATTATCCTCGGCTTCATAGTCGTATCTGTCACCCATAGGCAGATCTTTGCCGCTGTCTTTAAATCGTATAAATGTCGAATTATCCTTCTTATCTGTCTCCGCAGCCATCTCACCGCTCGGTGTAATGTCAGGCGCAGTTTCTTCACTATACATTCGACCTTTCGGCTGAGTGTATTGCGGTATATACGGTCCGTTCTCATTGTCAGCCGGACGAGACTCTGTAACCCCCTGCGGCTCATAATAATACATTATGCCTGTATCTGCCATTCTGACTGTTGTTGTTGTAGTAGTCGTCGTCGGCTCAGAATAGAATGCCACCAGCGGCGGATGATCAGCTGCGAGTGTCGTAGTAGTCGTCGTCGTTGTTGTGCTCGTAGTTGTTGCAGCAACAATCGGAGCTACCGTCGTAGTGGTAGTTGTCGTCGTAGTCGTCACGATCGGGGCCACTGTCGTTGTGGTCGTACTCGTCGTAGTTGTAGTTGGCTCTTCATATCCGCCGAACAATGCTGCCCATGGATCGGCTGCTGCCGCTACCGTCGTCGTTGTTGTGCTTGTCGTAGTTGTCGCAGGCTCTTCATATCCGCCGAATAATGCTGCCCATGGATCGGCTGCTGTTGCTACCGTCGTCGTCGTTGTGCTTGTCGTAGTTGTTGCAGGCTCTTCATATCCGCCGAATAATGCTGCCCATGGATCGACTGCTGCCGCTACCGTCGTCGTTGTTGTGCTTGTCGTAGTTGTCGCAGGCTCTTCATATCCGCCGAATAACGCCGCCCACGGATCGGCTGCTGCCGCTACCGTCGTCGTCGTTGTTGTACTTGTCGTAGTTGTTGCAGGCTCTTCATATCCGCCGAACAATGCTGCCCACGGATCGGCTGCCGCTGCAACTGTCGTAGTTGTAGTTGTTGTCTCCATACCATAATCAGCGAACATACTTGCCCACGGATCTACTGTTGTCGTCGTTGTCGGCGGTACAGTTGTAGTTGTCGTAGTTGTTGTAGTCGTCGAAGTCGTTGTAGTTGTTGTCGGTGGCGGCAATGTAGTCGTAGTCGTAGTTGAAGAACAGCTGATCAGGATACTTTTCGCATGCCTTGTACAGGAAGTCTTCGTAGTCGCCGTTACCGCAGACAACCAGGTCGTATTCACCGTCTTCACAGACGTTG
>JAFYAI010000003.1 GCA_017540815.1 Spirochaetales bacterium | reverse complement strand
GTCATATAAATGTTGCAGTTTGGACAAGTCAGTGTCATATCGCAGTTATTGCACTTGATAACATTGGAGAATCCACGGCGGTTCTGCAGCAGAACTATCTGCTGATGAGCCAACAGACGCTTATTGATCTCCTGAACGAGCGGCAGAGTGAGATTAGTCTGATAGTCGAAATGCGAAGTGTCTATCAGTTCAATCTTCGGCAGCTGTGCATTGCCAAACCGCTCTGTCAGACTATACAGCCGGAATACATCGTGCTTCGCATAGTAATATGTCTCGATCGACGGTGTTGCCGAGCCGAGCAGCAGAACCGCATCGTGTGTCTTTGCAAGATATTGAGCCACTGTCCGAGCGTGGAACCGCGGAGATTCGTCAGCTTTATATGCTGATTCGTGTTCCTCGTCCATTATGATAAGTCCGAGATTATGCACAGGAGCAAATACAGCACTCCGCGGTCCGACGGCGATCATTGCTTTGCCGTCGAAGACTTTCAGATATTCGTTGTATCGTGTCGCCGTCGTCAGATTGGAGTGCAGGATAGCACAGTTATCTCCGAAACGGCTTTTAAGCCGAGTTAGTGTTTGCTGACTTAGGACAATCTCCGGTACGAGGAACAGCACTCCGCGGCCTGCGGCGATGGTATCTTCGATAAGCCGTATGTATATCTCAGTCTTGCCTGATCCTGTCACTCCATACAGACAAAATCTTCTTACTCCGCTGTCGATGTCATTCCGAATGTTGTCGTATATCTGTTGCTGAGACTCGGATAATTCGTGCGGTTTGTCATTGTCAGTCTCATTACTGCTCAGAATGTGCGGTACTGCTTTCGTTCCGCGTGGTATCATCAGCTGCAGAGCCTCTCCGATGCCTGCGAAGTAATAATCTGCAATCCATTTTGCGAGACACACCATATCTTCGCTGAATACAGCCCGCTTGTCTACGACTCTTTCAATCGGTTTAATCTCATATTCATCGGACCACTGCCCCTGTCCGACAGCATATCCGCGGAGTTTGCGTCCGCTGAATTCCACTTCGACGCGGCGATACAGCACTTCGTTATATGATGTGCCTTCGGGAATGCTGTATGAGAATGTGCCACTCACAGGTATCGGCAGAGCGACTTGTATTATATTCGGTTCACGACTTTGCTCACTCAAAGTTTATACCCGGTTCGCTAAGGATTTGATTATATATAGCTTTGAATTTTTGCAGATCTTCCCATACAGGCTTGCGCAGATACGGATTGGACAGCACATCCTGCGGATGGAATGTCGGGAATACTCTGAATCCGCGATAGTTGAGCACCTGACCGTGATAAGTGTTAATATCGACATATTTCTGACACAGCGATGACACAACCGTGCTGCCCAAAGTCAAGATTATAGCCGGCTTGATGATCTTGATCTCACTGTCCAGATGGAACAGACAATTCTCCACGAAGTCCTTATTAATACCGCTCTGATGAGGATTGCACTTGATCAGATTAGTCACATACACATCCTGAAGTTTGATATTTATCGCACCGAGCCATTTTTGGAACTGGCTGAGGTTGCTGCCTGACAGCGGATACATCGTTTTCTCCGACTCGTCATCAGTGTAGAATGATATTACCATGATATGTGCCGGGATTGCTCCCTGTCCGGGGACCTTATTCTTAGTCTGTGCGGCGATTGGACACTTTCGGCAGGCTGATATTTCTGTTGCGATGCGGATAATCTGCCTCGTCTCAGGAGTTGCCTGTCTCGCCGTTGTTGTTGGCTGAATGTTATTGCTTGTGTTATTATTATTTTTTGTCGGAGCGTTGCTGCTGACCGCCGGCTTCGGATTGTCGAAATGCGAAAAATCCGGCATATTGCCCGGCATATACGCAGTATGTCTCAGACAACTCTCGCATTTATCCAATAATGTCCATATCTGTGCCGCACATTCAGAACGCTTCATCGAAAATCCTTTATTCTATAATCGGTTTTTTTCATTATAACATAAATATTCAAAAAAATAATACAAAATTTACATTTTACAAAATCATCTTGACTTTTTGAATGTTTATTATTAATATTTAGTAAGTCGGGCGTAGTCCGATCTACAAAATATTATAAGGAACAGCTATGAATCCCAATGCTTTTTTTAACATGAGTTACGGCGTATATATCGCGTCTTCGATTAACGGTGACAAGATCAATGCTCACATCGTAAATGCTGTTATGCAGACCACTTCCAGTCCTGCTACATTCTGTCTTGCAAGCAACAAGAACAACCTCACCTGCGAATATATTCAGCAGTCCAAAGTGTTCGCTGTCAGCGTTGTGGACAACGACGCAGATATGAAATTTATCGGTCGGTTCGGATTCCGCACGGGACGAGACATCGACAAATTCGACGGCATCAAGTATCGCATCGGACAGACAGGAGCACCGATTGTGCTGGAGCACACCGTTGCATTCGTAGAATGCAAAGTGATTAATCAGATTGACCTCGGCAGCCATATCCTCTTCGTAGGAGAAGTTGTTGATGCCGATAACATTGCTGAGGGCAAGCCGCTGACTTATGCCGACTATCATAATGTGAAGAAAGGCTTGTCTCCTAAGAATGCCCCAACCTATATCGAGAAACCAAAAGCGTAAACAAATTATAATCCTTACGGAGGTAAAAATATGAAAACTTATGTGTGTTCAATCTGCGGCTATGTGTATGATCCGGCAGTCGGCGATCCTGACTCAGGCATTGCTCCGGGAACTGCATTCGAGGATATACCTGATGATTGGGTATGCCCTGTCTGCGGTGTCGGCAAAGATTCATTCGAGGCACAGTAAAAAACGCCTGCTTTCAGCAGGCGTTTTTTTACTGTGCATTAATTATAGGTATTGTATTCTTCAATATCGTGTACGCCCTGTTTATTTCGTTAAACTTCTTCCCGGCATCGCCTGCAATATCGGGGTGATACTTCTTCGCCAGCATACGGAACTGCCGCTTAATCTCATTGAGATCGTAAGTTTCACTCATCTCCATAACGGCGAAACATTCTTTGAGGCGGCCATAGTTGGCGAGGATCTCCCAAGTGCCGTTGATAAATGCTTCGGCGGTGTCTTTGTCAAGCCGGTCATAATTATCCGTGTCATAATAGAAATACTTCACCGACAGCAGCTCTAACGCTGATGTATCGGCAAACTTCGACTGATGATAAGGACAAAACTCACCGTCAGTATCAGCATTACAGAATAACATGAGATTTTCATCGAAGAATCGGCATTTGCCGGCAGGCGGATAATCGTAGAGTTTAGTCCGCATGAAATGCACATAGAGAAACTTCTCCGAACTCCAGTATTCGTCCTGCAGCCGATAGAGGATGTAGAACAGTATAAAATGACGCTGATACAGAGTAAGGCTGTCGCAGTCCATCGCATTATCGCCGAATATAACTCGCATTATCTGAGTCTCATAAACAGGCTTATCCTGACTTTCTAAGAATGATTTCAACTCATCGAGATTGACTCCTTCGATTTGTTGTTTGAATGCGATACTGGCGTGATCGGGTATAATTATCATTTTTTTTCATATCCTTCATAGTAGTATGACTGCTCTATTCCTTTGAATATAACATCACGATCGTTAATCTTGTCAGTCAAATTTGGCTGTATCAGATAACGGAGTTCAAGATCGTTTATCGGACTGCGTTCCATTGCCTGAAGATAAAGTATTTTGTCTATATTAGCCCATTGGACAACTTTGCCAAGATTTTTTTTCAGTATAATGTCGAGCCATATTCGTGTGCTTCTGCCGTTGCCTTCCATGAAAGGATGAGCAACATTCATCTCAACATATTTAGCGATAATCTGTTCAAAAGTATTTTCCGGCATTTTTTCTATTGCGGCAAGAGCCTCATTCAGATAAAGAGCATTTGCAAATCGGAATCCGCCTTTTGCAATATTTTGCGTGCGAATTATTCCTGCGAAATCATACAATCCGTCAAATAATGCCTTATGTATCGCCTGTAATCCTTTTGTTGTCCCGACTTCAATATTATTGACAGCACCGCTTTCAAAGAGTTTTTTTGCATTTTCAAGACTCATTCGGTCTATGTCGTTATTTGTCATAGATTTGCTCCTCAAGACCTCACCCCAAACCCCTCTCCGATGCAAGCACAGCGAGTGGCTTCAGCTGGTTTATTTCAACATAAATTCCAAGAATGTCGGAACTCTTTTTGCCCACTCTTTTTCATTATGAGCAGCTTTATCACATATCTGAGCATATAAGTTTTCGCCCTGAACGAAGCCTTTTTTTGTAAGATATTCAATCATACTTTCTGTTCCAGGCAGAAGCTGTTTTTCGATATAGTCGTTATTACCTACATCAATGTAGATTTTCTGAGACAGGTCAGCAAATGCTTTTTCACGGATGAGCTGCTCGTAGCCTGAGCCGCCGCCTGAGAATAATCCTGCCCCGATAAAAGTATCTCGATATTTGTTTGCAAGATATGCACTGCAGAATGCTCCGTAACTGCTGCCGGCGATGTATCGGTTCTCCCTGTCAGCGACGACTCTGAGATTGGCTTCGACGAATGGGATTAAGTCTTCGATGATCATTTTGGCATGTTCTTCGGCATAGAGTTTATATTCCGGCGGAGTTCCCTCGGCAGTTTCTTTTTCTTCTCTTAGAATATCACACCAGCCGGCATATTCTTTTGTTCTGCTTGCTGTGTTATATATACCAACGATGACAGCTGGTTTGATTTTATTTTCAGCGATAAGGCTTTCCAGTGCAGTTTCGACTTTCCAGCCTTTATAAGCACAGTCTGCATTATCCCAGATTTGCTGTCCGTCAAGCATATATACGACAGGGAATTTCTCTTCAGGTTGAGTAAAATACGCTGCCGGCAAATATGCACAAACAAACCGATTTTTTAAGACGCTGTATTTGGATTTGGTGAAATATCCGTCAATATTGATCCATGCTCCGACTTTATCGGACAATCGAATGTAACTTGATCTGCGTCTGTCCGACCATATATATTGGTTATATGGATCTCTGTAGAATGCTCCATTTTCACGAGAGAATCCATAAGCGATAAAGTCATAATCTTTATTATTAATCGTGATCGTTTTGTAATAGATTTTTGTATTCTTAATATTGACCATCGATTTGTTTTTCTCATTCTTCGATATATTTGACTCTAAGCTGACAGTTTCTCCTGATTCGCCCTTTTCATTGTAGAATAGAAATGTCCACGCAGTCTTAGTGCCTTTTATATTTTTGAGGACAGAACCGTATTTAGCGACAACATTGTCGAATGCGGCTTTTTCATCATTGGCTTTCAGTTCATTTTTGAATATCTTTGCAGCATCAATATTCTGTGCTGCTGCTTTGGCAGCAAATATGCACATTAAAACAAAACAGCATAAAAAATTTTTTTTTAGATTCATATTATAATTCCTTTATAAATTATGCATTATGTATTATTACTCTGCCTGCAGACTGAGATTCCTTGCCTGCCACTCACCTTTCTCGTATTTATCTTCCAAATCTGTTTTCTTGAACATATTCATCAGCTGGTTGCTGCTGTTGAACTTCCACTTAACCGCGAATGTAAAAGTATTTTCCCAATAGTTAGTCGCATTCTTACCGTCACTGTCTGAAGTCTTCTGCGGCTGTCCGAGATATGAGAATGTAACATCCCAGTCATGAATGCTGTGACTCACGGTAACATTGATCTCCTGCAGGTTGAAGTTACTTCGCTTACGCTCGGAAATATCCGCGAAGTTAAATGAAGCTCCGAGATCGTCCCAGAAGTCTTCCCAGCCTGTTTTGGTATAATATTTATACATCTTGTTGTTGGCACTCTTCGTATGGAAGTGAATCTTCGTCTCGAACTGAGTTCCTGCTCCGATAGTCAGGTCAAGCCCCAGATAGAACGACAGTTTATTGTTAGAGTAATAGTCAGAGTTGATCGCCGTTACCGTCGAACTCGATGAGCTGGCATAGTAGTCCTCATGACGTGCCATAAAGTCATATCTGATAACAGGATTGATAGTCAGCTTAAAATACCGCAGGAATACCGGGATCTCTGTCACATTGTAGCTGATCGCGAAATATCCTTTGTCCAGCTCAAATCCGTATCGTCCCATATCTGCCCCCGGCACTTTATAGCTTAAGTATTTGAATGATATACCCATCTGGAGAATGTTTTTCAAGATTTTGAGGTCGAGTGCCTGCGATTCGAGATACAGATCATTGTCATGTGTCGGATTATTATACCAGCGGACATTCTTATTCCATTTGAATGTAGTCCTTGATGTAAATGACATCCAGTCACCGCCGAGTTTTACCGGGAACAATGATTCTTTTAGCGTAAAGTTGAATGTATGACTCTGCGTCATGTAGACGATCTTATATTCGTCGAGTTTCTGGCGTTCACTGACGAGGTTCTTGTAGTTCTTGTCGAGTTCCTTATTGAAAGTATTGCTGAATGAATAAGTAAACATCGAGTTGAAGAATGTCAGCGAAAGTGTATCATTCGGATAGAATGCAAAAGGAGCTTTAATCGCATTGGCATATTGACTGTCGGTAGATTCGTCTCGTGCTGAGAACTCTCCGATATTCTCAAATACTATCGAGAATGTATTAGCCGCTGTAACAACATTAATATCGTTGTATTTGAAGCCATAGTTAAGATTGATCGAGATATTCTCCAGCATCTTACGATAGTTTTTAGTTCCTGAGAAGAAGTTCTCCTGCTGAAAAAACTCATTTATCTTTTTATTGAGCTTGCTCGCATTTTTGCGATAGTATATATAGTCTTTCAATGTCGAGAGCAGCTCTGTACCTGCAATCTCAGGATCGGATGTATCGGAATATCTGACATAAGTTGTCGTATCATACAGGTAATCGTTCCATATATCAGATTTCATCTCATTAATATAAGTCGTCGGTATTGACCAGTTGATCTTCGGGCCGGCACTGATATTCAGAGTATGCGGCGAAGTTGTACCGTCAAATATGTTGAACTTCAGCGTAATGTTAGTATAAAGCGAGTCTATCTTCTCATAAGCACAGCGATTATCATAGAACAGACTATCGACAGGCTCATAGCCGTCTGAGCCTTCGTTGAGGTCGTTGAGCTTGTCATAGTAGTGACCGGTCTGTTCGTTATACTTGAACAGCTTGAACTTCATATAAGTCGATATGCCTGTGCCTGCCATAAGTTTCGATCCGAATGACAGATCATTCTTAACTGTATCTGTATAATAGACCGTCGTCTCCGACGCATTGCGGTTAGACACTTCACGAGAGATGATACTCTTGCGGATAGCCGATTCAAGAGCATCTCCTGTCCCGGCAGTTGTTCTGTATAAGTATCGTTTATAGATGTCGATGTCATCCCAGTTCTTCTTGTATGTTACGACGAAGTTAGGATTCATCTGGAGCAGTTTCGATGATGATGTGAAAGCAAGCAGGCTAAAGTCGCCTTTCATCGTGTATGTCAGAGTGTTATTAATGTTAAATCGCTCCAGATATTTATTCATCTCAAACTCACCGGCAGCGAGACGCTCCACGGTATCGAGTTTGGCATCGCGGTAGTTGTCATCTTCGTTCCAATCGTAAGTCGCATCATTATGGAATATGAACTGATTGGACAGAGAGTCGTTGAAGTCATAACTCAGGTTGAAGTTCACAATCTCTATGCCTGTCGATGAAGCAGAGGCTGACTTGACTGACGCCGGTATATACAGCTGCCGATAATCCTCCTGACTCTTAATATTACTCGTCTTGGTCTCTTCTTTCTTGTCTTTTTTCTTCGCAGCAGCATAGTCGATGCCGTTATATGTCGGCCGGGAATACAGATCAGACTTAACGAGGTCTGCTGATTTCTTATATATAGTCTTAAGCGGTTTGGAGAATACAGGCAATACATCCATGACATCAAGGGCAGTTGTGTCTTTGGACACATCGGCAGCAGCGACAGTATTGAGCTGTTCAAACAGTTCTTTCTCTGCCTGTTCATCCAATGACATCGGCGTGTTTTTTTTATTCAGATATGTTCGATATTTGTTAGGCATATCGACGAATGTTTTGTAATTAAGTATCTCACCTGACATCTTAAATGTCGCCGTCGGTGCATAGAAGTTAGAAAGGATGAACTTATAATAATCAGGATCTTCCAAAGTAGACGACTCATAAGTGAATTTATTAAATGTTGTCTTCTTCATTACGACTTTCGACTCGGCAGTAAGAGACACGCTGTTAATAGGTTTTAGCCCGAATATATCTTTATACTCCTTCGGAGAGAATGAAAATTTCAAATATGTGTTAATATCACTCTTGGATGAGGCTTTCTTATCTTCGCTTGTGCTGAATGCACTCGTATCGGACTCACCCTGCTCCATCGCATATTTGATTGCATCGAACATCAGATCTATATATGAGAAGTATCGGCTGCGGCTGTAGAAGTCCCGATAATAGTCATAGTCTGAGACATACTCGATCTGACCTGAGTATGAGAAGTTTACATAGTTAGGCATCAGCTTGCCTTCGAGATACAGATACTGGCTCGTTCGGAATGTAAGCGGGTTATTCGACGGGAACAGATAAGTATTTTTGAGATCCCATCCCGGATTGCCTTCCGCATAGTCAGCAGGCTTATATGGCAGATACTGTCCGGTTGTGCTGTTCTTCCATATAAGACGCGATGCAGCGAAGTCTGACAGCAGTTTTATCTTGATGGGGAAGTTTTTATGATTGATATTCATATAGAAGAATCCGCCGCCATAGAATCCGAGATTAGTATAAGCATCACCCCACACTCTCAGGGCCAGATTCATACTTTGGAAGTCCTTCGGCACGAACCGCATCTTCGGATGTTTCTTGTAGAACTCATGGCTGTCGTAGAACATATTGAGCTTCTCTGTGATTTTCGCATTGGTAATCTGTATCGTTGCTTTCTCACCGCTCGGATCGGCTCGGTTGGCATCCACTCCGAATGTATCAGTGCTGTCCCGTTTAACTTCCGACTGCTCTCCGAGAATGTAATATGTCGAGTTAAAATACCATCCTTCGCGTGATCGGTAACCAAGTACCGGATTGATCTTAATGCCTTTCGGATGGTAATATATCGGTATATACAAGAACGGAATACTGCCGACATTATACACAGCACCCATTATACCCCATTCTTCTTCCTGATTGATCCAGACTTTCTTGACTCGGATAGAATAATGAGGATTGGCAGCGTCACATGTAGTCAGTTCTCCATTGACGAGCATATTGTCCTGCTTGTCAGTCTGCACGATCTTGTCACCTTTGAATATCATCCCGTCAAGTCCTGATTTACCGGCCTGACTAATCTTGGTAGTTCCGTTGAACAGCACACCTCTGCCGACTTTGAAGTTATAAAACAACTGATTACCGTTAAACTCCAGCTTATTGTCTTTGAAATACACATTGCCAAAGCCGCTTATCTCTTTGTTTTTCAGATCGATATAGATCTCATCTGCTTGGATAATCTTCGTAACGGTAGCGTTATTTTCGTCTTTATCATCGATCTTGATCTTGACTTTACCGAAGAAATGCAGATATTCCTCATCATCATTTTTGAATGAGTGCATGCGGAGTTCGCCGGCTTCTTCAAGGATGATCTTATTGCCCTGCTTCTTAGTCGTCACGGTATGAGGATTGGTTATGCCGTAGTAGTCATACAGAGCCTTGCGGTATTGAGCGTCATTGTCATAGTCTTTTAATCCAACAGCTTTCGCCATCGCTTTGAGCTGGCTAAAATTGGACTGGGCAATGTCATTGGCGATGGAGTTCGTCAGGAATGCTCTCGACTTATCCTTCCAACTCTCTTCTACAGCTGCGGCATCCGGTTTCTTATCAGATGGCGGCTGACTGCCGAGAGAGCCTTTCTTCTCCTGTGCAAAAGCGAAAAGCACAATAGAAATGTATATAATCACCAAAAGGCGTTTTTTAAACATTTTTTATAGCAACTTTTTCAGCGGACACTATCCGTAGCCGAAGTGTCCGCTATAATTTATTTATTATATTCATCCGGCAGATACGGCATTCTGATATGATTGATCTTTTGGATGTTCTCGATAATCTGAATAAGAATATCACGCTCTACATATATCTTCCTCAGTGCGGCCGAATCAGTGCGGTCATTCTCAATATCGTCGAAGTAGCCGTCAGTCCGATAAGCAAAATGAAACGAATATATCGGGTTTTTCAGTGTAACATGCACTTCTTTTTCGTCTTTTTTCCACGGACGCTTGCGGTGAAGCACGGCAACTTTACATTCGACAGCAGTTATCTCGCTGTAAGGAATGATATGCCCGTTATGAAACAGATGACTGACGACGAGATTAT
>JAFYAI010000021.1 GCA_017540815.1 Spirochaetales bacterium | reverse complement strand
GGCAAAATCAGTTTTTTTTGCTTGCATAATCATTGCAAATATGTTATAATTGTTAGTTGAGGCTAACAAGAGAGGTAAAGAAAATGGAACAATGTAATACCTGCAAAGATATGATAGATTATCACGAGATAGTAGACTGTATAACTTATGCTCTTGATGCGAAGGACTCTTATACGGCAGGACATTCTCAGCGGGTCAGTGATATGTGCATCATTGTCTGTCGGCTGCTCGGACTTACAGCATCAGAAAGTGAACAGATCCACATCGCTGCACATCTGCATGACATCGGCAAGATCGGAGTGCCTGATGCTGTGCTGAAAAAAGAAGGTCGCCTGACGGATGAAGAGTTTGAAGAGATTAAAAAACATTCTGCGATTGGAGCTGACATTCTTGCTCATTCTAAGAGACTAAGCGAACTGTGTGATCTGGTGCGGCATCATCATGAGCGGTTTGACGGACGCGGTTATCCCGACAGACTTGTCGGTGAGTCCATCCCATTCGGAGCGAGAGTTATCGCTGTGTGTGACTCTATAGATGCGATGACATCTAACCGCTGCTACCGCAAAGCATTTGACTTCGATTACTGCCGCAGCGAGATAGAGCGAAACAGCGGTCTTATGTATGACCCGCATATTGCCGATATTGTGCTGTCCAACTGGGAGCAGGTGATCGGGGTGGTGAAACAGAGGTAAGAGCAATGCACAATTCATAATTCACAATTCACAATTCACAATGCACAATTAAAATACAAAAAAACATATATTTTTACAAAATATATGTTTTTTTTGATTTTTCTTGCAAGATGTGTATTAATCCTTTATAATATATTTAATAATTATAGAGGATAAAAATATGAATAGAATGATAAAAATATTCATTGGCATTTTCTGCTTTCTCGCAATTTTCTCATGCAATAATAACGACAATATTTCGACTGCTCAAGTAAACAGCATAACAACAACTACTATCGATGATGGTATGACGCTGCTTGAAATACGAATTCACGATGAGCCATTTAAGAAGTCAGGTAAGACAGTTACCGAGTTAAACATCACAGTCAAAGAAATAAACATCGTAAGCGAATCGGGCGATGTTATTCCCTGCCCGATGAAGGAAATTAAGCGGCTAAATATCCTTGACATCGCAAAGAGCAATCCTGTAGTGCTGTCAAGCGTCCCTCGCCACGGATGGCGAGCGTATCATCAGCACACGGAGGTGTAAGCTGATGATGATCCTATTTCCGAGAGGTCTATACAAACAATTACGATTGGTCATAAGCGATGACTCAACGATCGTTGTTGATGGCGAAGAGTTTGGACTCGCCACGGATGGCGAGTTCTTCGGCAGTGCAGGATGCGAAAACTGCCGAAGTTCTTCTACAAGCGGGCAGCAGAGCGGCGTAAAACTTGACGGAGATTTCTATATCAATAACAAATTCTTTAGGCTTGACCTTGACTTCAAGCCGGAAGAGTCCGTTATCTATAACAAAGGTCAAGGCTACAAAATGAAGCCTGTCATCCACATCAGTGACAGTTCGGAAATATTGGGATTTTTCCGAGGCTATCTCAATTTTGGTGACGGCAAAGGCGGAACGCTGCCGCCACGGATGGCGGCGTGCAGCGGCGGCAAGGATGCATACGCCGTCGCAGAAGCGGTTGTCGAACTGAATTACGACAACTCACTTAGAATGAAAGTTTCAGATTATCCTAACAACATTGTCTATGGAGAATATCGATATAATTCATCTTCCAATCAGCTTGTTCTTAGCAATCTCAAAACTGATATACCCAAAGTAGATATATGGGGTAATGTTACGGGAACAGAGCGAAAGAATTTATCTGATTTGCAGGATGATGTGCCTGCCCCGATTGCTTTAGGTGTATCTAAATGGAATCCGAACGAGATAATAACGGTATCGGTAAATAATATTGAGAATAAACTCTATCGCGTTGATAATTTCAATTTCAGCGAATCGACGACATTCACTTCGCTTGATGTTACAGTCAAATATCCCGACAGTTCCAAGAGCGGCTGCACAATGCTGACGGAAGTTGTATTCAGCGGCAACGGCTCTCCGACGATAACGCAGGAGTCTGTCATTGTGGATAACGGCACGGTTGTGCATTTTGAGATACCTGACTCGTATCTGCGTGGTAACTCTACGACCGTTACGATTGATGCTTATCTGTTTGATGAGACGAATGATTATAAGCGGGCATTCCGTTACAGCGGCGGTCACCTGACATTTGGTATGCACAACTCATACATTGCAGAGATGACGGCTAATCCGTGGCAGTCTCCGCATACATTTGAGATTGTCAAAGGTGAGAAAAATAAAGCGGCTATAGATTTCCCTCATCGGCTAAATATCAAGATGGATCATCAAAATTGGACGGATAACAATCCTGTCGTGACTTGGGATGCTTATCCCGGTGCGAGCAACGGCTATCTTGTATTTGTGCTTGTCAAAGATACTCAGTCAAACCCGAACGGAGACGACCTT
This sequence comes from Spirochaetales bacterium, assembly GCA_017540815.1. Lineage (GTDB taxonomy): Bacteria > Spirochaetota > GWE2-31-10 > GWE2-31-10 > MWDO01 > RGIG6909. The sequence goes on along the minus strand of JAFYAI010000021.1, from coordinate 3,457 downwards.
GACGGTGCTGAAATTTGGGATATTGCTGTTTATGATAAGGTTGATACGACTGAATATGAAGTATTCTCCAATCTCATATCATTTACAGAGATTGCCAACTCTGAGTTTGTCCTTGAGCCGTCCATTCAGAGTGGCGACATAATCCGGGTTGAAGTATTCGTCCTCGATGGCACAGACACATTCAGCACACGGCAGCATAAAGGGTGTCTGTATATGGACAGTCTGAATGTAGTGAGATAAGGGGGAATATATGAAGAAGATTAGTTATATTTTATTAGTTGTGATAAGTTCAGTATTAATTTGTTGTGAATCAACTACAATCAATTTAAGAGATTGGCAGGTTGGACTGGAGATTGATAGTGTTTCATTTCAGGGAGATTGGTCTGCATATAAGACAAATGGCGTAGATAACTTAAAAATCAGTATGAATTTGGAAGATACATCTAATACACCAATCAAACTTAAATTGCCGATAAATTACATTGGAAACCAGCCTGCAGTATCAGTATCAAATGATAAATATGTGCTTAATGGTAACGGAGATTGGCGTGACAGCAGTACTCTTATAATTGAATCTGAGTTTAAACGAAGCAATAATATGGATTTGTCACCTGATTTAACAGGGACGGATTCTAAGAGTTTAAACAATGAATACTATTATAAGCTTAATCTAAAATATAATGCAGATAATAATTCTGTTCTTGATATAGATATTGTTGGTAAAAATTGGAATCTGATACCAAACGGATTTAACTTTAATGTCAATTACAAAGTAGTTCATGATGCAACGGCTGATGGCGGTAAACTAAATCTGATTGTTATGGCGGAAGGTTATCGTGCTGACCAAATGGATGACTATAAGGCGTATGTAGATTATGCTTTTCAAGATACTGCTCATTTTCATTATTTGGACAAATACGGAAATCATATTGATAATGATTTTTTTGCTAAATATTGGAATAAAATCAGAGTTATTCGTATGGATACAATATCACCGCAATCAGGTGTAGATCATAATTGGTATGAGGACAATGTCCATACTATTTTGAATTATAATATAGAAGGTGCTTGGCAAGGATGTGACTTTTCGAGAATTACGCATATTATGTCTATGACAAAACCATGCGGATTAGAGTGGAATGATGCAGATGCATATATCATCTTTGTTAATGATAAGACAACATGGACATATTCTTGGTCTTATGGATTTGAGATAGGATATAAATATGGGCAGCCAATTCATCCTGTTATAACTCAAGCACCTGTCGGTTATGATGTTAGTGCTGATAACTTTCATGCTAAAATAAAATCAGACCATGAGGGAGTTACGGTAAATGCAATAGCTCATGAATTAGGTCATGCATTAGCAAGACTGCAAGATGAATATACCTCTTCATATCCGTATGGAACTTACAATTATTGCTGGTGGTTTAGAAATATCGATGATGATATTTCTGATTGTAAGTGGCAAAAATTGATAGACAAAGGATATGGTGGAGGTAATAGTAAAAACAATTTAGTAGGAAATTTTCATGGTGCATTGTATCAAACTGATAAAAACTATAGACCAACATATAACAGTACTATGAATCGTTCATCCAAATTTCCTTTTGATACAACAAATGATAATTATCAATTCGGTCCTGTAAATACATATCATCTTACTGCGTCATTAAAAATACGAACATCAGAGTCAGACCCAGTTGTTGGTGATTTGGGCTGTACAAACTATTCAGATGTTTTTTATGAATGGAAACATTATAGTATAGATGATTTCTGTAAAGAATGGTCGCCGTCTGATTTTGAGAAGTAGTGCAGAGTAAATATTATGAGATTGTTATGCTTTTTTACTATATTTGTTTTACTGATTTCTTGTCTGCCGCATGATTATCCTGTTGAGCAAGTAATAGAATATATCCCAGAGAAAGCAGGTGCGGAAATTACCAAAAGAATCCCATTCGGTCATTATGATTATGTCAATTATCAGAATAATCAGCTTTACGCTCTAAGTAATGGAGGATCAACTGATACCGTAACATTCTATGATCTTACGAATGACACAGTTATTGTCAAAAATACGCTGTATATTCCTAAAATGACATTTTCAGAGTATTATCGATATGTTGATACATTGTGCCTAAATATCATCAATGAAGAAATAATATTGTTATCAAGTATTAGGGATAATGCAGCAAATAAGAGTTATAATGCTCTTTTGTGTTATAATGAAATAGATTCATCAATTACATTTTATGATCATTCATCAGATTTTGACAACATTGACTCAATGTGTCAGTTTTACTTTGACAGCAATTATTTTGCATATTTTGCACCGCAAAAGTATTATAGAACATATCAAAAACTGCACAAGTATCATTATAATATTGAAGAAAAAACGTTTTTGTTGAAAGAAAATAAGAATTTCAATAATTACGGTTATATTTTTCTTACACAAAATTATTGTATGCTCAATGATTATGGCGTGGATCCGGCTTCAGATGTTTTAAATGTTTTATATATTTATTATGATTATAATTCATCACCTATGAAGAAAATCAATCTTAATTTTTTGAATCTAAATTCAGAAATTTTTGGTGCTTTCTCAGATTCTGATGGTAATATTTGGCTGGCAGGCAAAGAATATGACAGTAATACAAACACTCATTCTTACGAGTTGCTCGAACTCAAACTTCTCACTACCGAAGCGGCGGAAGACGAGTATAGGAGAACAAGTTGCTGGTAAGACTCTTAAAAAAATATTTACATCTTGTATTATGTGTATTTCTATTTTCCTGTAGAATTGAACCGGATGGTTTAGGGGGACAGATTATCGAATACAATCCACAGAAAGCAGGTACGGAGATTATCAAACGAATCAACGCCCCATCAGGCTTATATGTCAGTTACACCAATCATCACCATTATTTAGTTGGCACTGATAAAATCATCGTTTTTAATTTATCAGATGATGATATTCAGATTGAAAATGAATATTCGTTTCGTATAGATGATTTCTATCCTGATATTACTGATGACGGCTGCATAGAACACTTAACATGTAAAGGCATTATAGATCAGAATGGTAAGCTTACTTTTATACTTCAGACCGAACAATGGTGTATTACAAGAGACGAATATACTGTTCCTGTACATCTTTCAGAAGAATATAATTATTTTAATGGCATACTAGTCTACGACATAAACAATTCTCAATTAAATTATTCTAATTTATCCGTTGATATAAATTATAATAATAATACTGACTGTATTTTTTACAATATCAGCAATCAAATGCTGTATGTCGCTGAAAAAGTATCTGGTACTGAAGAGAAAATTTATCGTTATTCATATTCTGATTACATCGGTTCTTTATATGATAAAAGCAGCTGTTCTTTGAGAGAATATAGCACTCTGTCTCACTTTTTCATTACAGATGATTATATGATAGATGGATATT
>JAFYAI010000002.1 GCA_017540815.1 Spirochaetales bacterium | reverse complement strand
GCAACGATGCGGACTCCGTGAGCTTTGGCACTTTCAATCAATTCTTCCAAAGAGTTTACGCCTTTCTGTTTCATAATTCCGCGAATCATCTTAGCACCCATTCCGCCCATATTCATTCTTGACAGCCCAAGTTTCCGCGTTCCTCTCGGCATCATCGCTCCGAACATTTTTTCGATAAATGTCTTCTTCACTTTGACTTTCTTCGGTCGTCTCAAAATATTGAGTCCCCAGAATGTAAAAAACATCGTAACTTTTCTTCCAAGTGCAGCCGCTCCGTTGGCAATTATGAATGCGGCTATCGTTTTATCAAGATCTCCGGAAAAAACTACGAATGTCTTGTCATTGTATGATGCTGTTGTTTCCTTCTTAGCAACACTCCGAGTGATATACGCCGTTATAATACCGTCCTTAATTATGAGATTATCAAGTGTATTGCCTGTCCGATCACACCATACTTTTATATCCGATGCAAACGCATCTTCAGTCGCCTCGGCAGCAATCTTAGTTCCGACAGGCTTATCCCGCAGGAAATCCGCAACTTTAACGATTGGTCCGGGGCATTTGAGATTTTTGGCATCGATATACACAGGATTGTTATTCTGCGGTGCATTATTACTGTTTGAGTTGGAATGTGACACTTGTGCCGAGTTGTCATTCTTAGCATCGGATTTTTGGGGTGCGATTAATGTGCGATACGCATTATAACCGCCGTCAAGTGTCGTCACATCATATCCTCGGTCAGATAAAATATCAGCGACTTGCTCGCTCCAGTCTCCCACTCGGCAGAATACGACAACCGGCTTATCTTTTGGAATAGTATCGTATTTGCCGAAACCTTTTGAAAAAGGCAGATTTATCGCACCGTCAATACCGCTGACAAGCACTTCGTCTGGCTCTCTCAGATCAACCAATGTTACCTTACTGTAATCCAATTCAGCAAATTCCTTTGCCGATATATGTTTGAATGTCTCAATATTTTTGCTCATTTTTAATCCTCCGTTATTATAAGTGTTAGTTTTACTGCATTTTTATTGGCAATTCGGAACGCATTCAGAACAGGCTCCGTCTCCGCAAGAGACAATATCATATACACCGCATTCTTGTCATAAGCCAAGCGAATATCTTCATCCGACGGACGAGACGGAGTATTTGGATGAGAATGCCAATTCCCGACAGGACTCAGCCCAAGAGACCGCATATCTTTGACTGCTGCCAGATGCTGTTCCGGCACTATCGTAAAATGCTCTGCCGACTTATCATCATTGTCAAGCAGATACACTTTGGATATTATTATTTGCCCATCATTTTCAGCATACCCGCCAAGCAAACCGCAGGCTTCGGCAGGTTTCTCGCTGACAGCATGAAACAACATTTTGTCATATTCTTCTCTCGGAATAATGACCTTCGGTAAATCGCTTGCCATTCTTACTGCCCCCTTTTGCACATTTCACATTCCGGTTTATCGTAATCAATCAGCGTCGTAATGCTCGGATTGTCAGAACAAACCGCACATCCCTTGCCTCGATCGGGCAGTTTTACCGTCCGAAACTGCATAGTCAATGCATCAAATGTGAGCAGCCGTCCGCTCAGAAGTTCACCAGTTTCTGTCAGATATTTGATTGTCTCCAATGCGTGCAAAGACCCGATAACTCCTGCAACAGCACCGATCACACCTGCCTCACGGCATGTCGGCACTGCTCCTGCCGGCGGCGGCTCAGTAAAAACACATCGATAACAAGGCGATTCGCCGGGGATAACAGTCATCAGTTGCCCCTTGAATCTGATAATCCCGGCATGTGAGAATGCTTTCTTCTCCATAACACAGGCATCATTGATCAGAAACTTCGCCGGAAAATTATCCGTCCCATCCACAACGAAATCATATTCTCTAATCAGATCAGAAATATTGCCTGCATTGACAAATATCTTATAAGTCTTAATGTTGATATTCGGATTGACTGCCTTCATCGACCGTGCAGCAGACTCGACCTTGGGCGTACCTATCGCAGCCGTAGTATGAATGATCTGCCTCTGCAGATTAGACAGATCCACATTATCAGCATCAGCAATCCCGATAGTTCCGACTCCTGCCGCTGCAAGATACAATCCGACAGGAGCTCCCAATCCGCCGGCACCGATGATTAGCACCTTTGATTCGGAGAGCCTTTTCTGACCGCGATAGCCGATTTCTTTCAGAATAAGATGTCTGGAATATCTCTCTAGTTCTTCATCGGATAAACTCATCTGCCGCCTCCCATGAAATATAGAAATTCCACCGTGTCGCCGTCATTCAGTCTGTGCTGAGTGTAATTATCTCTGCCGACAAATTCATCATTCACAGAAACGCTGACATACTGCGGCATATCTACATTTTCCTGAATTAACAGTTCAGATATAGCAGTATTTTCTTTGATTTGTTTTGACTCTCCGCATATTGTCACATTTATCATAATTTCACCTCACAATAATTAGGCTCACAATATTATATTTGCCTACCTACATAGTAGATTGATAGGAGTATAACATATTCTATAATTGAATTCAAGAGAAATTTGTTATAAATATTAACATTCTTCGGAGAATAATATAAAAAATGCAGTTTCTCTTAAAGAGAAACTGCATTTTTCTCAACTATACTTCTAAGCCGATCTATGCTTCCGCAGTTTCGGATTATTCTGACTTTATCATCTCTAAGATATTTTCTCAATTTTTGTGACTTCAGCACTTTAAGAATGCGGTTTAAGTTATACCCGTCACGCTTCCTCGCTCGATGTATGATAGTCATCATTGGAGCTTTAACTACAAGCACTCGGCTGCACAGAGCATCAAGCCCCATATCGAAAAGAATAGCCGCACTTACAACAAGTTTACCGTCAGTCTCGGCTATTTTTTTGCGAAGCATATCGATCATAACAGGATGAACAATGCCATTAAGTGTACTGAGTTTAGACTTATCGGCAAATACTATCTTGCCTAAGACTTTGCGGTCAATATGACCGTCATTATTGACGATCTCATTGCCGAATATCTCAGCCAGCACAACTTTCTGGTCTTCCAAAGCGGCATGACCTATCTTATCCATATCGACAATTACCCAACCGCATTCACTTAGGATGTTTTCAACTGTCGATTTGCCGCTGCAATAATATCCTGTAAGTCCTATTACTTCAGATGCCATTACTTACCTATCTCCAATGCTTTCGTAAACATCATCTTCGCATTCTGGATCGACGACACATTAGCCTCATACGCTCTTGTCGCACTGATCATATCCACCATCTCAGTCACAATGTTGACATTAGGATACTCAACATACCCCTTCTTAGGACCGGACTTGATCGCATCGGGATGATCCGGATCATACACAAGCCGAGTCTCAGACTGATCTTCCTTAATCTCCGTTACTTTTACACCATTGCCGGCAGGAGTCTTCAATGCTTCCGGCAGGAACGGACTTCGATATACACGCTCGTCATTCTTAGGACGCATTATAACCGTTGATCGTCGGAACACTTTCCCGTCAGCAGTTCGCGTTGTGTTGACATTTGCAATGTTATTGCTTATTACATCCATTCTCATTCTTTGGGCAGACATTCCGCTGCCGCTGATATTCATTGATGAAAATAAACCCATATTAGTCTCCTTATTATAGTTTGAATATCGGAATTATAGAAAAATATATTAGAAAAATTTATTTTGCGGCATATATGGCGATTTTCAATTTCGCTCAACAAAATCAGCATATTTCCGATAATAGATAATAAAACAAAAACGGTGATTTCATTGCAAAATAACAATAATAAATCATTACTGACTCTCGACATTGCATTATTTGCCTGCATTGTCATTCTGATTGGCATAGGTATCGGATTTCTCTACAGTGCCAACCGTATTTTCGGTTTCAGACAGATCATATTTCTGTCTATCGGAGTTGTGTTTTTTGTGCTTGCCACATTCCTAAACTGTGATATTTACAAGCACCTCATTAAACCGATAGTAATACTGACGATCATAATGCTGATACTCACGCTTATCCCGCATGTCGGAGTATCGATTAAAGGCGCGTCGCGATGGCTCGGATTCGGCTCGTTTAGATTTCAGCCGTCAGAGTTGGCTAAGATGGTAGTGGTATTCTATCTTGCTGCCGTCTTATCCGATAAAGAGAATGAGATAACTGATTTTATGCACGGCATTATGCCGCCGCTGATAATGACTGTTTTCATATCGATGCTTGTATTCCTTGAGCCGGACTTCTCCACGACATTCTTAATGCTGTTCACCGCTCTTGTGCTGTTTTATCTCGCAGGAATGAAGATCTCATCGCTGATTATCCTTATTCTGTCCGGCACGACAGCCGGTGTAGGTATGCTCTTCGCAGCACCGTATCGTGCCCGCCGACTCTTCGCATTCCTTAACCCATGGGAGGAACCGCTCGGCTCAGGATGGCACTACATCCAATCAATGAAATGCTTTGCACTCGGCAAATTCTTCGGAGTTGGCATCGGTGAGTCCACACAAAAAACTTATGCTCTGCCGGAAGCACACAATGACTATATCTTCGCAATCATTGCCGAAGAAGGCGGTATTATATTTGCGATACTTATAGTTGTTCTCTTTGCGGCATTCACGATTATCGGACTGCTCATCGCACGGCGAAGCAGAGATCGATACACTTACCTGCTTGCCAGCGGCATTACGATGATTATATTCTTCCAAGCGATGACAAACATAGCTGTTGTAGTCGGTATGCTGCCATCGACAGGTATCACACTGCCGTTCATCAGTTCCGGCGGTACATCACTGATCATATTTATGTATGCTATCGGTATATTGCTAAACATATCGAGGCGGCAGAAACGGGGATAAAAACTATAAACACAACAAAAAAGCCGTCTATTAGACGGCTTTTTTGTTGTGTTTATTATCAATTTTTTTAGAACTTATACTTCATACCGACTGATACACCTTCGTTGGTCAAGCCGTATCGGTATCCGACTTCCACATGACTGAGAGCCATAGCAACTTTTGATCTCTCGGTAATCCACGGAGCGAAGATGATAAGACCCATAATACCGACTATAGGACAAACTATCGCACCGGCAAGACATCCTACAAACTGAGGATCGTCGCCTGCATACTTATCAGCTGAAGATTTTCCGCCAAGACCGGCATAATTCGGATCTGATTCATGCTCTTCCGCATCAGCTATCCATGCTTTTTTGGCATTATCATAACCGACAGCAGACAATATAGCCAGCGGTATAACTGCCGCTGTCAAAAGACCTGATGTGGCAGTCAATGCAATACCGACGATATTTCTGGCACTGAGACCTCCGCTTGACGATGAATCAGCTGTCTTCCTCGTTCGTATTACCTGACCGGGTGCCAGTCCGGCGATAGATGCTGCGATATTGTCTGTTACGAAGTCAGACTCATATATCGAGTTAAATCTCTGATTTTCGGCATATACGATCTCGGCAGTCTCTACCTCGATGACTCGGATATTAAGGAAATATGTCTCCGATGTCTTAGACAGAGATCCGGTAACGACGAACTTAGCCTTAGCCAAACGACCGATCTCAACGATCTCATCTTCCGAGAAATCATCACTGTTGACCAATTTCATTTCCTGAAAGATTTTGTTGAGCATTGATCGCTCTACTACACGATACTTCTTTGTTTTGACAAATGATGTTGTCAGATTTTCACGAACTATCATTGCATTCTCGTTATTCAGTCCGCCAAGTGAAGACAAATCCAAGATAGCGATCTTTGGTTTTTCTTCCTGTGCTGCTGCACATACAGACGCACTGATAAGCAGTATTAAACTCATCATCAATATATTTATTTTATTCATAAAAAAGCTCCTTTAATGCATTTATGATATAATATTGTATCACTTTATTTATGTTTTGTCTATTATATTCATAAAAAAATCAAAATTTATCAAATTGAAGCGAAATGTCACTATCTTTGACAATTAATACAGGCATTTTCGCATCCATTATTACATCTGTATGAAATCTGCTCATCAGATCGCGGCGGGAGCGGTTCATCTCCCAACTGCCCAACAATATCATATCCGCACCAATATCTTCCGCAGTATCAAGGATCTGTGTAGAGATCGCACCGCTTTTCAGATGTTTAACGATCTTAACGCCTTTGGACTGAGCCAGCTCCTCGGCATAGTTGAGATAACGCTTGCCGTTCTCACGGAGATTATTCTCATACTCGGCAGACTCTTCCTGAATGAAGATCTTGGATAAAACCAAATCCTGTATCGTCGAAGTGTCTACTACATAGATGACATTCAGTTCCAGTTTCTGCGACTTCGCCAGCATTATGCCGTATTTGGCAGCATTAATCGAAGTATCAGACCCGCTTATCGCCACTAAAATCTTATTTAAAATATTTTTCATTCCTGACCACCAATTTTTTCTTTGACCATCTTGACGATAAATAACTCGTCACGCTCCCGTTCTTCCAACGAACTCTCGATAAACTTTATAGTCTCTTTCGCTTCCGGGATAACCGACTTCTCAAGTGCATTAACACGCCTCTGCGTCTTCTTAACCTCACGGGACAGTCGCCATACAATGTTGCGGATCTCCGCCATCTCACTCAACACCGAGATCAGCCGCAGAAATGCAGAACTTACTTCATCGGTCAGAGCGTTACTGTCCAAGAATGAATTCTGCAGACTCAGCTTCGGAGTCTCCACATGCACACTCGGCATATTCATACCCATAAGTTTTGTAGTCTTCTCTTTCATAATATAATCATACTTAATCGAACATGCCAACTCCGAAGCCTCTCTGTGACCTATCTGCACAACGGCCTTCTTATATGCGGAGTAAGCCTCTGCAAGCAAAGCATTGAGATCTTTTTCGACACGCTTGGTGCGCTCCAGATAACTCATCAGCTCCATTACCATGATCTCTCTCTTCTGATTAAGCAGTTCATAGCCCTCGCTGGCTATAGTATACGACTGCTTGACTCGATTGAGATTGCTCTTAGTAGGCGGTATATTTTGCTTAGCCATAATTCACTGCCTGCCTTATGCACCTTTGTGCAGATATTTCTCGATATACTTATTATCGATACGATACAGCTCCGACTCCGGCAGTCCGGCAAGGAGCTGCCAGCCGATGTCAAGTGTCTGCTCAATCGATCTGTTCTCATTCTGATCCTGAGTGAGGAACTTAGTCTCAAACTCCTCGCCGAATTTCAGATACTGTTTATCCAGATCGCTCATCTCTTCTTCACCGATGACACCTGCCAAAGCACGCAGTTCCTTGACCTTAGCATAGCAGGCAAACAGCTGAGACGAGACATCTTTGTGATCCTCTCGTGTCATCCCCTCACCGATACCGTCTTTCATCAGTCGTGACAGCGACGGCAGACCGGCTACAGGCGGATAGACATTTCGCTGAGCCAACTCACGCTCCAGCACTATCTGCCCCTCAGTGATATATCCTGTCAGATCCGGGATTGGGTGCGTTATGTCATCATTAGGCATAGACAAAATAGGTATCTGTGTAATAGAGCCTTTCTTGCCGCGGATACGCCCTGCCCGCTCATACAGTGACGCAAGATCGGAATACAGATAACCGGGATAGCCCTTCCTTGAAGGGATCTCGCCTCGTGTCGTCGAAACCTCACGCAGAGCCTCACAGTAGTTAGTCATATCAGTCATGATAACCAGCACGTGCATATCACGGTCAAATGCGAGATACTCGGCTGCTGTCAGAGCGGCTTTAGGTGTGAGCAGACGCTCAACAGACGGAGCATCGGCAAGCGAGAGATACATAACGACATTAGACAGAACGCCGCTCTTCTCGAATGTATCGATGAAATACCTTGCAACATCGTATTTTACTCCCATTCCGGCAAAAACTATCGTAAATGGCTCATCGGCATTTTTGAGCCGAGCCTGACGAACGATCTGTGCTGCCAAGATATTATGCGGCAAACCGTTGCCACTGAATATCGGCAGTTTCTGACCTCGGATAAGAGTCGTCAGACCATCGATTACACTGATGCCGGTCTGGATAAAGTCACGCGGATACTCACGGCTGTAAGGATTGATAGAAGAGCCGTTTACATCGCGGTAATCATCCGTGAATATCTGCGGCAGATCATCAAACGGCTCACCAAGTCCGTTGAATACTCGCCCAAGCATATCAGGACTGACAGGGATCCTCATCGGCACACCTGTAAACTCAACAGTCGTATTCTTAATGGATAATCCGGTAGTATTGCCGAATACCTGCACCACGATATTTTTATCGGTAACGGACAAAACCTTACCGACCTGTGACTCTCGGTTGTCGTTATATATACGAACAACCTCATCATAATGGACATCACAGTTTTTCTCAAGTATCAGAATCGGTCCTTCGATTTTCTTTAAACCAACAGACTCAGTTTTCATCGAATACTCCTATAGAGTTATTTGGTAGTATTTTAATACATTTTAGAGATTTTTTCAAGGATAAATTAAAATATTTTTTTATTCATATTTTTTATTGCCACTTATGTGGCAATTTTTTATAAGCAGCAAAGCATAGAATAAAAAGCGGCTTCAAAAATGCTTCATTTTTTTTACAAAAAAATGCGGTTTTTTTGCCAAATTTTTCAGCCGATTTTTCACTTCGTGCGTTATATATAAGGGGTGCTGCGAAAATAATTAAGCAGCAAAAATAAATTTGACACAGACAAAATACTGTGATATACTAAGGATAATAAAATGGAAAATTTTAGCAAAAAGTTACTCAAGCAATGGGAAAATGCGGGATTTACAGACGACTTTATTTTCTTCGCAGTGATGCACAACAAATCATTATGCAAAGAAATGATTGAACGGCTGCTGAATATTGAGATTGATAAAATCGAATATCCCAAACTGCAGCACACAATCAAAACAAGTCAGCGATCAAAAGGTGTTAGGCTGGATGTATATCTCAAAGGCAGCAGCAAGGTCTTCAATCTCGAAATGCAAACCGCTGCTAATAAATCGCTGTCAAAAAGGGCGAGGTATTATCAGTCGATAATAGATGTAGATATGCTGGATAAAGGCTGCTATTATGATGAACTGCCGGAATTATTCATCCTGTTTATCTGCACTGATGATCCGTTTGATAAAGGTTTGCCTGTTTACACATTCAATCGAAAATGTGAAGAAAGCAATGAACTGAAGCTCAATGACGAAACACATATAATATTCTATAATGCGAAAGCATATATGCGTGAGAAAAATGAGAAGAGAAGAGAAATCTTGGAATATATCGACACAGGCAAAGCAAAAGCAGATTTTACAGAGAAATTACAGGCAAAAGTTGATAAAACGAAAAAGAAAGATAGTCTAAGGAGCAAATATATGACTTTGGAACTGAAATATCGTGACAAAATGAAGCAGGGGCTTGAAAGAGGACTTAAAAAGGGTATTAAAAAAGGCTTTGCTCATGGCTCTCACACCGCCAAACTTGAAACTGCTCGTAACTTCCTGCGAATGGGATTATCACAAGAACAAGTTGCAGAAGGGACAGGACTGTCGCTGTCAGAAATACAGAAATTGTAAAAAACGGCACAGGATTTTGAGTCACCAAAATCCTGTGCCGTTTTTGAAATAATTAAATAGCGAAAGTTTTTTTGACAAATAAATTTTATTATGCTATTATCTCTATATGAAACATTTTATTCACATTCTGATTGGTTTTCTTCTATTATATAATGCAGTTTCGTGCAAGATGATACCTCAGCCGGAGGAAAATCCTCTGACACGGGAGATCAATGACGCTCTGGATTATCCCGTATTCCGCAAACAACTGTCCGGCATCATCTCGGTAACCATCGGTAAAGAAGAAGTGTTTAACAAAGTCTATTCGCTTAGCAATGACATACCTGAGAACTATCGCGATGTCAGACTGACTGACGATACTCAGTTTATGATCGGCTCTCTGACTAAGCAGTTTACTGCGATGGCTATACTCATTCTGCAGCAGCAGGGCAAACTCTCGCTGAATGACAACATCAATAAGTTTATCCCCGATTTTCCGTGGGGCAATGTGATAAATATCCATGACATCCTTACTCACACTGCCGGGCTGCCGCGTGACCCGTTCCACGAATATATGATATATGAGTTTGACGCTGATTTCCCGGATACATTCATCCGCAATATAGTCACTGATCCGCTGCGTCAGCGAACAATTATGAATGAATACACATTCAGCGAAAAATCTCAGAAATACATCCTCAAGAAAAATGTCTCCGACAATAAGAAAGGCGAACTGATGAATGTGCTGTTTACGACATGCTTCATCACCGATGCGATGTATCACTCACCTACGCAGCTGGTGTCGGAACTGCTGTCGAGGAATCGCATCAAGATCCTCTCTGTCCCCGGCCGCAAATACAACTACAGCAATCTCGGCTACATAATACTCGGCTATCTGATTGAGCAGCTGTCAGGTCAGAGTCTTGCTGCATTCATGGATGAGAATATTTTTACTCCGCTTGGGATGTCTCGAACAGGATATAACTATGATGTCACGAGTGACTTTGCTATCGGACTGTCAGACTACGACGAGGCGATAACGAGATCAATCAATATGGAAGTTTGGCCCGGAGCTGCCGGAGGACTCCATTCTACAATGCGTGATCTGAAAAATTGGGCGGCATTCCTGACAGATGACCGCATTCTGCCGGCAGAGCAAAAAGCCGTAATCTGGGGACCGTATCACAGGATCGGAGCATCGGACTACGGCTACGGCATGATGACGACTCAGCGAAAGATCAACGGCAAAGAGATCACAGATATTCATCACAACGGCTACATTATGAGCTATAACTCCTGTATCCACATTATCCCAGGCGAAGACATCAAGATCGTCATCCTCAGCAATGACATCAAGCGAAAAAGTGCGTCAGACCTCTACGGACAAGAACCATTCGTCGATACAATACTCAATGTGGTGATCAAGAAAGAATGAATTCTTCTTTTTTTTGCTTGACAATCTTAAAATGATATGATATAAGCAAAAATATATAAAATATAAAAAAATTAAAAAGTTTCAAAGGACATTAACAATGGCTAAATTCAGCAAGAAAAAGTTACTCGAAAAATGGGAAAACGCCGGCATTACAAATGACTATATATTTTATCTGGTCATGAAAGACAAGGATCTTTGCAAGGAACTGATTGAGCGTCTGCTCGGCATTGAGATTGAGAAGATCAAAAAGCCAAAGAATCAGAAAGTTGTCGATGTCGGGATAAAACCAAAAAGTGTGCGGTTTGATGTGTATGTCAAAAACAGCGACAAAGTATTCGACATCGAAATGCAGACTACAATCGACAAGTCGCTGGCGAAGCGTGCAAGATACTATCAGTCGATAATCGATGTCGATATGATTGAGAAAGGCAGCAGCTACAAAGAACTAAGAGATGTCTACATCCTATTTATCTGCACGGAAGACCTGTTCGGCAAAAACTTGCCGGTATACACATTTCCGCGGATCTGTGAAGAAGACAACGAGCTGAAACTGGACGACGGCACGCACATAATGTTTTTCAACACAAGTGCTTACCTGAAAGAAGAAGATGAAAAACTTCGGGACATTCTCGAATACATCAATACAGGCAAACCACAATCGGAATTTACTGAAAAGATGCAGTCATTGGTTGACAATGCCAAGAGCAGCACGAAATGGAGGCAAAAATATATGACACTCGAAATGAAATACCGTGATTATTTGGAAGAGGGATGGGCGAAAGGTATGGAGAAAGGAATGGAAAGAGGTATGGAGAAAGGATTGGAAAGAGGGATGGAGAAAGGAATGAAGAAAGGATTGATAAAAGGAATGAAGAAAGGATATGCAAAAGGATCACATAGAGCTAAACTCGAAAACGCATCTAATTTCCTCAAAATGGGATTATCAATCGATCAAGTTGCTCAAGGCACAGGGCTTACAGTAGAAGAGATACAAAAAATAAAGTTGTAACGGCATAAAAAAAGGTTTCGCTTTAGCGAAACCTTTTTTTATGCCGTTGTATGCCGGGCTATGTAATCTCCAAATAAAAAAGCGAGGAACTTCCTCGTCGAAAGATGGACCTGGGTCTCGCAACCAGCCCATTAAATCTAATATAACATTTTCCGGAGATAGCGGTAAGTGTCTTTGGCATAAGAGCCAAACAAAATAATCTTCACCGGATGCAAAACCTCAACAAAACGTCGTGTCATCTCGCGGATTTCGTCATTGACCATACTCACTCCTCATTATAATTATAATAAAAAACGGAAAAAAGTCAAAGACTTTTTTCCGTTTTTTATGAAACCTGTCAATCTTAGCTGTATTCCTTGTCTTTACCGTTAAGAATTGCACGCATCAAGTTTGCATCCTTCTTTTCTTTCATCTTCTTTGGAGAAACGGATGCATGGTTGTTGTGCTCACTTTCGATTTCACCTAATGTCTTACCATCTCGTACTCCCTGTTCTATCTCTTTAATAGAAGGAATTTGAGCAGAATTAACATCCCCCTCAACGTATTCATTCACTGCTGGATCTGCAGGGTAACCATCTGTACTATATAGTATCCAGGTACACATACCAGCCTGTGCTCTTGATACTTCATCAGCCGACAAGTCACTTAAATCATATCCATATGCAGTAGTATTTAAATTAGCCACATGACCATTTTTTACTGCATCTTTTCTTACAATAACAACAGGTTGACCATGTCCTATCGGTAAATTTTGAGGAGCGGGACCTGCGATATCTATGATACCCTTAGAACCAGCATTTGTACCAAATGAAATATCTCTCATGTCTGCGCTAAAACGGACATTAGCTGATGCAGTATTAAACTCAGGATTTTCTACAAACCCGTTAGGATTACCAGCAATCTCAACATTTGCGAAGCTTGTACCTGCTTGTGCCATTACTAAAGCAGTATTAATATCAAGTTGGTAAGCCGTATCAAGATAAGCATTACCTTGTTCTGCATACATTGTACCACCATTTAAATACTCTGTGGCATCAAAGCCTGCATTATCTGTAGACTCAAGTTGCAAACGATTATCAGGATTGCCATGTTTGTAATAAACCTCAACAATTTTATCCAATTGTGTCCCATAAATATTCCAACCTCCGACTATAGTATCTCCATTATATCTATCTGGAACTCGGGACATAATATTTAGAATTAATCCTGGTAATTTGCTTGCATCGGAAGAATTATCCTTTACGAATGTGTCATATATGCCTTTGATATCGTGTTTATAGATCTCGCCGGACATAGTTGTTGATGACAAACCTTCGATAGTTGCATCACCAAGGATACCGCCCTTGTATGCGCCAGTTAGGTCGTATGTAGTATCTTGTTGAGGCATTGTCACAACAGCAGGACTTGTGAACTTAAATGCTTGGGAGAATGAGTTTAATCTATACCCTGGGTAGTTATACTCATTTGGGAAAGTTACCAATTGAACACCAGGAATAAGATCATCTGTTCTGTCAGCGAGACCTGCTTTACCATATGCAATATCGTAACCTAAATCAGTAAATACTTCTGAATTTCCTTTTTGTTCATCAAAATCGAACTTATTACCGAAAATAGCACCCATCAAATCTGTGTTGGAAAGACCTTTTTCACCAAGTTTATTAAAGTCAAGGTTTAGCTTTGCATCTGTTGCATAATCTGTAAAGTGAACAATATTTTCAATATCTTCTTTGGTTTTGCCTGCTTCCTCTAATTTTGCATCAATATATCTTTTCAATACTGTAGCACCGATAACATCGACAGTATCAACATCAGCCAAATCAATTGTAACATCTTTAACTTTTGACCAATCCGTTGTATTATCAGAGAATGCCTTTGACCAATCCATTGGGACATAGTCGTATGGACGATTTGTCATATCTTGCTTATAACGTTGAATTTCATCTTTTAAATCACCCCATTGGATCTTGTCTTCAGCTATATCCGCTGCTGTAAATAATACGGCATTATCATTCACTTGCTCAGCCGATGAAGATGAACAGTCTCCTTCATTGCCGGAAGCGGAACTGCTGGAAGAACTGTCGTCATTCTCACTTGAGGATGATGAACTGTCGTCTCCCTGACCGTTATCCGATGACGACGAACTGTCTCCGCCATTCTGCTGATCAGCCGTCGAGATTGTTGTATCATTGTTTGACTTATTCTCCTCTGTCGGACACCCAATCAGTGCGAGCATTAAGAATGTCAATAAGATTGCTGTAAGTTTTCTCATGTTAAACTCCTTTATTTAATTGGTTTATAAAATATATGATTATTTTGAATTTGTCAAGCGAAAAAATTCCATTTGCATTTATTCTATAATAAAAAAAATACAAAAATTACCTTGTCTTTTTTGCGGTTTTTTCTTATAATTAACATAACGGAGGCAATTATGTTATTTCTTAAAGATTTTTTCGACAATGGCTTGGAGCTACCGACCATTATCAGCAAAACAAGCAAGGACAATATGAATTCACTCATTCAGACAATATTTCATCTTGCGAAAAAAGCTCGACGTGAAGGATTTTTGGCATTGCAGGAGGATATGGAAAATTTTCATCCTGATTATATATCCGAGAAATTAATTGAGTTTATGCAGAAAATATTCTCACTCTTAATCGACGCACAGGAAAGTGAGGTCATAACAAATATCGCAAAGAATTATATATCAGCAACGCCATTTAACTATGATGAGACAATACAGGCTATACTTTGGACAAACGGAATAATAATGATACAACAGGGAACTAATCCTGGTATCACTTATCAATATTTGGCAAGTATGCTGGGCATTGACATTATACCGGATTGCGAAGATGAACAGTATACGAGTATTTATGAATACAAAAAAAACTGAACAGCAATACCTCATTGACTACGCCACTGAACTCAACGAGCAGCAGTATAATGCTGTCCGAACAGACGGACCTCTCCTTGTAATCGCAGGAGCAGGCAGCGGCAAGACAAGGACTATCATTTATAAAGTCGCATATCTTATTGAGAATGGTGTGCAGCCAAGTTCGATCCTTCTGCTGACATTCACGAAGAAGGCTGCCAATGAGATGAAGAATCGTGCAGGCTCAATTCTTGATGACAGATGCAGTCATATCGTGTCCGGCACATTCCACAGTTTTGCAGCGATGATTCTCCGCCGATATGCCGAGCGGCTCGGTTATAGTTCTAATTTCAGCATTGCCGATGCACAAGACGGCGAGGATATTATCAACATCATCCGCACGCAGATGAATGTCAAAAGCATTGATGACCGCTTCCCTCGGAAGGACACGATATACAAAGTGATTTCCAAAGCATTCAACACCAATCAGACGATTGAGCAGGTCATTCTCGATGAGTATCCGCATTTCGACAGCCACATCTCTGCTATAGAAGAGATCGCTGCAAAATATGCCGAATACAAAAAGCAGCGGAATATTATGGACTATGACGATCTGCTGCTCAATCTCCGAGATTTGCTCTGTATCGATGATGTCAGAATGAGGATAGCCGGTCAATTTCGCTATGTAATGGTCGATGAATATCAGGACACTAACCGCATTCAGGCGGAGATTGCATGTTATCTTGCTTCGGAGCATGGCAACATTATGGCTGTCGGCGATGATTCTCAGAGTATATACTCATTCCGAGGGGCAAGTTTCAAAAATATTATGCAGTTCCCGGAGATATATCCTGACTGCCGCATTGTCAAACTCGAAGAGAACTACCGAAGCATCCAGCCTATACTGAACTTCACCAATGCAATAATCGAAAATGCCGCTGAAAAATATACGAAGAAGCTATACAGCCATATCATCGGCGAGCAGCGTCCGCTCTTCGTCAAGACGAAAGGCAAAGAGGAGCAGGCAGACTTCGTTGTAAGCGAGATTCTAAAACTCCACGATAATGGTATCAGTCTCAATGAGATCGCCGTGCTGTTCCGCTCAGGCTCGCACTCCAACGAACTGGAAGTCAAACTTGCCGCCGCAGGACTGCCATATATCAAATACGGCGGTCTGCGATTCGCCGAGACAGCACATATTAAGGATATAATGGCATTTCTAAAGCTCATTACCAATTCTTCCGACGAGATGGCTCTATACAGAATACTGTCCAATGTTGATGGCATCGGCAACAAAACCGCAGAGAAGATTATCGCCAATGTCCTGCAATACGGCATTGACGGTCTGATTAATCACACGATGAGTGGCAAGCAATTCTACGAAGAACTGAAATCGATCCACCACATCTATGACAAGATAGACATTCACCAGACGCGAGTGTCGGAGATGATACAGATCGTGCTTGATTATTACAACATTGTCCTTCGCCGCAAATATGATAACTTCCACAAGAGAAAAGCAGATATCGACACGCTCGTTACGATGTCGGAGAGTTACTCCGATATTGAGCAGTTCATCACAGATATGATGCTTGATCCGCCCAACTCTACGCAGGTCGGCACATTTGAGCATGACAAAGAAGACGAGTGTCTCGTTCTGTCTACTATCCATTCTGCGAAGGGTTTGGAATGGAATACTGTATTTGTGATACACCTCGTCGATGGACTGTTTCCGTCATCGAAGTCGATTGAATCTTTTGAGCAGATCGAAGAAGAGCGTCGGCTGTTCTATGTTGCTTCGACTCGTGCTAAACAGAGGCTGTATCTCTGCATCCCGAACTTCGACGCTGCTCCGACATTCGGCGGCTATGGCAATATGGGGATGGCAGGTTTCGACTTCTCCAAGCCGTCGAGATTTATCACCGAGATTGCCGGCATTCAGAATCTGACCGAGAAACTCACCTACACCGCTCCAAAAAAACACAACCTCATCGAAAGCGATGCCAAAACCACCGCCCGAAGCCGCTTTGCTCAGATAAACAAATTCTTTAATAAATAAATTGAAAAAACAATGATAATGTTGTATAATATATTTAGGAGATTAACATGAGTAATGAATTAAGACCATTTAAGAATGTAGGTGTCGGGGAATTTTTAGAAGAAGAATTAAATGCCCGTCAAATGTCTGTTTCAGATTTATCAGACAGAACAAATCTATCAGCCGAAACAATCTCTTCTATTCTTGCCAATAAACAACGCATTACAGTTGAGATTGCAAATACATTAGCTGCTGCATTAGAGTTATCGCCTGAATTTTGGATGAATATGGACGCAAGATTCATATCTCGGCAATCGCATGAATGCCGTCCAATATATACTCCTGCAAATACGAAGATATTGAAAGAAATGTAATTTTTGCTGCATTTTCTTAATGCTATAAGCATATATCGCATACACTAACAGTAACAGTAACAGCTAATTTGATAATAAAAGGATCGGTTTATGAAACAATTCAGAATAACAGATGACAAACTGACAAATGAACTCAAAGAGTTTCTCCGTGATGAAGAACAAAATACCGCTGCCGTTGAGCAGACAATACTGGATATAAAGAAACATATACTAACCGACGGTTTCGCGGCTCTGCAGGAATACTCTGCGAAGTTTGATCATTTTGATCTGACTGCGGATAACTTCCGTGTTGCCAAAGATGAGATCAAAGCACTCGCTGCCAAATGTGATCCTGTATTAGCGAAGTCTCTTAAAGTCGCCATTGACCGGGTAAGAGCATTCCACGAAAATCAAAAGGACAGCGGATTCACCTACACAGATCCTGACGGCAACATGATGGGACAGAAAGTCACTCCACTCGCTTCAGTTGCAGTATATGTTCCCGGAGGTCGGGCATTGTATCCGTCTACGGTATATATGACAGTCATACCGGCGATAGTTGCAGGTGTGAAACGGATCGTGCTGCTCAGTCCGCCGCGCACATTCACCGAAAGTCCGGAAGTAGCCAAAGTCATAGAGCTGCTTGGGATTGAAGAGATATACCGTGTCGGTGGTGCTCAGGGCGTGATCGCGATGGCTTACGGCATAGACGGCATATTAGAGCCTATCGATAAAATAGCAGGTCCGGGCAATATCTATGTGCAGAAAGCGAAGCAGTCTGTCTATGGCAAGATCGATATTGATATGATAGCCGGTCCTTCGGAGATTGGTATTATCGTCGATACGGACAAGGATGAGGACATCCCGCTTATCGCGATGGATATGCTCAGTCAGGCAGAGCATGATCCGATGGCTCGCCCGATACTTATCGGTACAAATGAAACATACCTGCAGAAAGTTATATCACAGGCAGAAAAGTTCCTCGACAGCAGAGAGATTCCTCTTGCTCAGAATGCGAAAGAATCACTGGCAAACCGAGGAATAGCCGTAACAGTTTCTTCCATAGATAATGCTATCGCTATATCTAACAGGCTTGCACCTGAACACTTGGAGCTGTTCTCTGACAGAGCATCTGAGCTGCTCAAACAAGTAACCAATGCAGGCAGCATATTCTTAGGCAAATACACTCCCGAAGCAGTCGGCGACTATCTCGGCGGACCTAACCATGTTCTGCCGACATCAGGCACGGCCAGATTCTCATCGGCATTGGGAGTCTACGATTATGTCAAGCACTCCGGCTGGATAGAGTTCAGCAAAACATCGCTGTCGAAATACTACCGCGACATAGCGACCATCGCCCGCAGCGAAGACTTGTATTGTCATGCGATGAGTGCAGAGATAAGGTTTGAATAATTGGTATAAAAACCGGCTGAAAATTTTGTCATTTTTTTTGAAAAAAATGACAAAATTTTCAGCCGGTTTTTCATTTCGTGCGTTATATATAAGGGTAAAAATTAAGTTAAGCAGGATAACTTACTTTGAGAGTTATCCTGCTTAACAAAGGAGTTACACTTATGAACAACAACAACGATTGGGAAAAACTATTCTCACCTGAAATCATCAAAGCAGCGAAAGAAGCCGTTAAATCAGGCAGACCGATCGACCTTACTGACGACATCACTTTTAAACTGTTCTTCGCAGGCAATACGCCTGAG
>JAFYAI010000020.1 GCA_017540815.1 Spirochaetales bacterium | reverse complement strand
GCTCTGCCTGGATTCAATATGAAACTTGCGGAGAATGTAAAGAGTATATAACACAAAAATGAGATTTTCTTACAGAAAATCTCATTTTTGTGTCAGTTAATCAGACTTTCAAGTGTTTCATATAATGCTTCCGGTTGGACAGGTTTGCTAAGATGTGCATTAAGTCCGGCCTGCATACTGCGCTGCACATCCTCATCAAAGGCATTGGCGGTCAGTGCTATCATAGGTATAGTTTTAGCATCTGCGCGCTTCATTGCTCTTATCACTCTTGTGGCTTCAAGTCCGTCCATGATCGGCATTCGCATATCCATAAGTATAGCATCGAAATATCCCGGTTCATGTGTCCTAAACAGTTCAACGGCGATCTGACCATTCTCGGCTACATCGACTTCCATCTCTTTCATAGACAGCACCATTGTCATGATCTCGGCATTTACAGAAACATCTTCTGCCAGAAGTATTCGTTTGCCTTTGAGGTCGGTTTTTTTCCTGAACTGTGATTCATTTTTCTTCCTGAATGCTTCCCTGAACTCGTCCATAACAGTCGATGCAAACAGCGGTTTCGGTACAAATGTGTCTACACCGGCGAGTTTGGCTTCATCAGCAACATCATCCCAGTTGTAAGATGTAAGTATAATTATAGCTGTTTCATTGCCGACAATGGATCTTATCTGTCGAGTAGTTTCGATACCATCCATCTCGGGCATTCTCCAGTCAACGAGTATAAGGTTATACTGTTCCCGGCGTTCTGCCCGGACTTTCACCATATCGAGTGCTTCCACTCCTGATAAAGCAATATCGCAGGATATACCCACCTGATCAAGCACCAGTTTTGCGTGTTCGCAGGCTATAGGATCGTCGTCTATAACGAGAACTTTTATTTTTTCGGGCAGGAAATCATCAGTCGGTTCAAAGACTTTCTTCGGTGAGTCTGTCAGCGTTACAGTCACGGTAAACTTTGTTCCTTTGCCTTTTTCACTTTCCACTTCGATATTGCCGTTCATAAGTTCGACAAGATTTTTCGTGATAGGCATACCAAGTCCTGTGCTGCCGTATTTGTTGGTAGCAGAAGTATCTTCCTGAGAGAATGCGTCGAAGATCTTCGGGATAAAGTCCTTACTCATTCCGATACCGTTATCTTCCATAACAAACTTCAGGGTGGATTTCCCGTCGAATTTGGCGATCTCCTCTATCGTGAAAGAGACTTTACCGCCCGACGGAGTGAATTTCACAGAATTGCCGAGGATGTTGATGAATATCTGCCGCAGTTTCATATCATCGCCTATGTAATAATCACTGACTGTATCATGTATGCGGCATTCATAATCAAGCAGTTTGTCCCGGCATTGACCGCCTATTATAGTATTGACCTGTTCAAGTGCTTTTGAGAATGAGAATTCTTCATTCTTAAGAGTCATTCTGCCTGATTCAATCCTTGACATATCCAATATGTCATTAATGATATTCAGCAGATGCTGCGCAGAAGAACCGATCTTCTTCAGATGTTCTCTTGTCTTCTCCGATATACTTGGATCGTTGAGTGCAATGTTGTCAAGACCGATGATCGCATTCATAGGCGTTCTGATCTCGTGGCTCATATTGGACAGGAATGCTGTCTTGGCTCTGCTTGCAGACTTGGCTTCATCAAGTGCACGATTCAGGATTTCGCTCTGTTCCATATTTTTGCGAGTCTCTGCATCAACATCGGTAAAGCAGGCTCCGACTGCATGAACAAGATGGTCTGTTCTGTCTTCAGGATGCCGTACACCTGCAAAACGCACCATTTCGTAAGACTCTTTGCCGTGACGGGAGACCATATATCGGAAGGATATAACTCTGTTTTCACGCAGACCGGCTTTAATATTTTCAGGTCGGATAAATTTCAAAAATTCTTCGCGGTATTGATCTGTTATATATCTGTTTGCATAGTCAGTGACTGATTTGAGATATTTGAAATGATCTCCGACTTTGAAACCGTCTTCGACATCGGCGTGAGCCTGATAGCATACACCTTCATCAGTGTCGAGTTCCAGATAATAAACACTCCAATAGTCCGAAGCAAGAGCGGTTATGAGTTTCTCCTGTCTTGCACGCTGTCTCTCTTCTTCGAGGAGTTTCTCCTGCAGCTCAAGGCGACGCTCAAGTTCCTGCTTCCTCATTTCTGTTTCTTTGGCTTTCGTCATCTCGGTTACATCTACACACATACCGAGTGTGCACAGTCTGCCTGATGCATCGTTGAATTTCAGCTTTGTTGTCTGCAGGTTACGCATATTGCCCACGGCATCAGGGACATCTTCAAAGAAAATATACGGTTTATCCGAGGCAAGAGCCTTTTGATCGTCTTCTACAAAATGATCAGCTGTATCTTTATCAAATATATCATGATCTGTCAGTCCGATCACTTCGTCTGGAGTTGCTTTATGTGCATACTCCGCAAAGGCCTGATTGCATGCGAGATAAACTCCTGTCTTTGCATCTTTTGAGAAACTCATCGCAGGCATATTGGACAGCAGAGAAGCAACAGATCCCATGAGGTCGGCTAACTTTGCAGCAGACTGAACTTCTTCTATAAGCCGACGGTTGTCTTCTTCTACCTGCTTTGCTTTTACAAGTGCCTGATGGAGTTTAATCTGTTCTTTGGTTTCGTCATCAATGTCTTTGAAACCGCAGACAATGCCCATCCCACCATTCTCCATATTGAGTTTGGCAAATTCTATGCGAAAATATTTTAGGCTGCCATCTTTCATAATCCTGCGATAGTTGACATACCATCTGGACTTTTCTTTCAGACAGGAGAGGATGTTTTCTATAGTCAGGTCATTGTGTAGTCTTGCTCTATCTTCCTCAGCAACTGTCTTTTCTATGAAGTAGTCCTTGGCCTGCGAATAATTCATTCCATTGAATTCTGCCATTCCTCTTATCTCATTATATATGGCTGCATCAGAGCCGCCTCTGTATATCGAAAAAGTTCCGGCTTGAATATCAGTTATGAGCCACATTGTATAATACGATTCGCTTAGGGCTTCAATAACCGCTTGCCGCATAGCGAGATCAGAGTGGATGCGTTCATGCTTCTTTGTAATATCAGAGATGAACACATAATAGATGCCGCCGTAAGTTTCTGTCTCCGTGTAATGACCGTAATCATCCACCCAGCGAATCAGACCGTCTTTGCGGATAATGCGGTATTCTACATAGTCAAAATTCTCATCGCTGTTATTTATCTGCTCGACTATGGAATCTGAGATATGATCGTAGTCTTCGGGATGCAGCATTCCTTTGAAAGTATATCCTGTCAGCTCTTTGAATTCATCAAGATCTTTGCATCCGAATATGTCAAAAACAGCCTGATTGGCAAACAACAATTCTTCGGGCTGTGCTGCTTTATATATGAAGAAACCGCCAGGCATCTGCCTGCCTATCTCTTCGACTATATGCAGTGTTTGATCGTTGAGTTCAAAGTGCTTCCCAAACATATTTCTATACTGTCCTTCAAATATATCATTTTGCTTTATATCTATAATACATTTTTTATAGATTTATGTCAAGCACCTGTTTTATTCTGTATAAAATTGGATTTGCAGATGTTTTTCTAAACAAAATATGTCGTCATCTTACCTTTGCCTTTTACTTCGATCTCTGACTCTTTGCTGTAATGGAAAACACTTTCTGTCTGCTCTTTGGTTGATTCGGTTACATGGATCTTCATCGGCTGACCGGTACTTTCCATGCGGCTTGCCACATTCACAGTGTCACCCCAGATGTCATAGATAAACTTCGTCTTGCCGATGACTCCTGCAATGAGCGGACCTGAGTTTATGCCGAGTCTTATCTTGACTTTGACAGGCGATGTTTCGTTGAATACTCTGACATCTTCCAGCAGTCCGCCTGCAAAACACATCATTTTCTTGGCTCCGTCATTATCACGATCCTGCGTAAGTCCGGATGCCGCCATATACGCATCTCCGATAGTCTTGATCTTCTCAATGCCTTCTTTCTTTGCACGCTCATCAAACATTGTAAACATCGAGTTAAGCATCGTGACCAGTTCTTCGGCACTCATATCCGTACTCATCCTAGTGAAATCAACAATGTCTGTAAAAAGGACAGTGACATTAGGATATTGCTTCGCTATCGTGCGGTCGGGATGTGCGGTAAGTTCAGATGCGATCTCTTCCGGCAGGATATTCAGCAGCAGGCTTTCTGAACGGTTCTTCTCTTCTTCGAGTTCTTTGGTACGCTCTCGGACTGTCGTCTCAAGTCTGCGGTTTTCTTCTTCGACACGGAGCAGTTTGCCTTCCAAAATCATAATTGTCGTCGAGATAATGAGTATTACCGCAAGCAGTGCAAGAACCAGATCAAAAACAAGATTGGTAAGCGGTCTCACGATACTTGAATATTTGAATACAAGCTGTTGTTCAAGCGGCTCATAGCCGTGCGGAGTGTACATTATACAGCCGAAACCGAGCGTTTTCATCGGTGTTACGGTGTAGAAGTCCGTGCCGTGAATGTTTTCTTTGTCGCCTTCACGCGGCTTTCTGACATTCAGAGTTGTATCGGTATGTGAGAATGTGCCGTTCCACGGTCCGGGATCTACCGAGCAGCCGTTAGGGATTGCAATCGAGAATTGCCAGTCCGTTATAACTGTGCTGTGCATATTGTTGAATATCACGCCGTCATATTGTGCTCCCGTCCTGTCGGGATCGGCATCGTCAACCCAGTGTTTCTCGGCATTGCGTAAGAATGTGATACTCACCGGTTTGGATGAGTCATTCTGAGAATAAGCCTTGTCGATGACGAGTGTCTTGTCAGGCTGCTTTATTCCGGTGAACGAGACGATGAGCAATATCAGAAGCATACCGGCCGCACTTGCCGACAGCGTCTGCCAAAAATGGCGGCGAGCATTTCTATTCTGTAGATTAAGCGTTAAAACATTATTTTTGCCTGAATTTGCGGTATTATCTGACATAAATACTCCTCTATCGTATTATATCATATTATTTGGTAAAAATGCAACTTAACATAAATATAAAATGTAAAAAAATCAGAGTTTGCACTGCAAAATCTGATTTTTTTACTTCATAATTAATTTTATCCCTAAAATATACGAAAATATAATTATGAAAAGCCGACTAAAATTTATATTATTAATAACATTCACTTTTGCCGCTGCCATCCTAAGTGCCGAAACCGATTTGGCGAAGTATAATCTGCGGCTGGCTTATGACAGCTATCTCGACGGACGGACTGAGACGGCAAAGTCTCTGGCAGAGAAGGCTCGCAGTTATGATGAGACGCTGCCGGAGTATTATTATCTGACTAATCTTATGACTGAGGACAGCGAAGCCACAGTAAGTCATAAGGTTACCAACAGTTTGAATGTGATGAAATATCTGGATAATCACTTCTTCATCGCCGAGTTGGTGCTGCTTCGCCATGCCGCAGCCAATATATACGATGTGCAGACACTGGATGATATATATCGCCGCATTCTGACTTATAATGAGACTGACGATTGGCTGCGGTATATAGATCTGCTGCTGAGAACTCACCGCTATAATGAGGCTTTGTCTGCGATACGCCGCATTGAGACGACTGTAAACACGATTGTGCTGAAAGCCGACGAGGTGCTTGCCCGCATCCATGTCGGCGGATATGATTTCCGTGAGTTTACACGCGACATTCTAACGCTGCGGTCCAACCGTTATAATCCTTCTGCTGTTCTGCTTTATCGGGCGTTATATACGCAGGAGCTGCCGAGTGAGATTATCGAGGATTACCACAGAATGAATGAGACCGGCACAATGGATGCGAAGTATCGTCTGCCGATATTGCAGGCAATCCTGAATAATAAAACTTTGCAAACGCCTGTCGAGCCGGTCAGTGAGTATTTCGACATTGAGGAATTAGACGAGTCGGAGCAGGCGGACTATGCCGATACGAGTAATGATAATGCGATAATCGACATGCTTACCGAGTGGGCATCTAATGGCGGCTTGCAGCATGCCTACACTGATACAATCCTGAGTATCGACGAATATAAGCGGCTTATCGACGGCAGTGACATTCTTACCGAGAGGTATATGCGATACAACGGAGTGCGTCTGACCGATGATGATGACAACTCTATCTGGGAGTGCCGCGTAACTTATCAGAATGGCACAATTGTGTCACAGGAATACGATGCCAATCAGGACGGCATTACCGAGCGGAAGTTTGTCTACAATACCGACAATGGCAATCTCAAACAGGTTGCCCTGCAGAATGATAAAACTCGGCGGAAATTCACGATTAACAGCGGGGATCAGAGTGTGGTTGAGTGCCGTGACAGTGAGAATGCCGGAACCCGGTCGGATTATCTTATAACATTTATGAAGTCAGCATTTGTTCTAAGCAATAATGTGCCGTTCGACTCGCAGCTTACGCCTAATGTGTATCGCCGCTATATCGAGTCCGTTGAATATCTGCAGAATGTCAATCAGACAGACGGCTACATTCACAGCAAAGAGGTCTATGATAAGGGTGTGAATATATGCACTTATATTGACGAGGATAATAACGGCATCTTCGATCGGCAGATTATCTATAAGGATGGCAAAGTTGCAGATGTGCTGCGTGATCTTGATGAAGACGGATATTATGAAGTGCGGGATATATATAAAGATAACAAGTATATCGGCACGGAATGCAGAATGAGTGAGTTTGATAAGCATCATTATTATTCTGAGATGCTGTCCGGTAAGAATGTCACGAAACACTGGGATTATGATGATGACGGCAATGCTGATGCATCATTAACTGAGCCGCTGGAGCGTCATTCCGCTGCGGCGAAGCCGGGTAAGTGGACGATCATCTCTGCCCGTGATCCTAATCTTGTGCGGCTGCCGGAAGATATTGTCATCACTGACAGTGATCATAACAGCGGCTACTATGTCCATAAGAATAAAAAGCTCATTTTCAGAGACGGACGTCTAACCGATGCTCCGTATAATCTCGAAGTGCGTGTAGTCGGTAATCAGATATATTTATTTGACTTAGATTGATAAATGTTGTATAATATTAGGGAGTGTGCTTACAGTCACACTCCCTAATATTATAAGGATATACTAATGAAGAAATATCTTCTTTTTACAATAATATTTTCTCTTTTAATCAGCTGCAAGACTTTCGATGATAGTGAAGCTGTTCATGCTGACTACTCCGAAGGTTTGGAGAATATCAGGCACAATGTCAACAATAATCGCATGGATTTGTTTGAAGGATATGCCCAGGCTGAGAAACTCCACCGCAAGTATGAGACACGCCTTGCAGAGTCTGATAATTCTGAAGACAGGCTGCAGCTGGAGAAGATTGAAGATTATCAGCGAATGCTCGCGGACCAAATGCAGATAGAGATGATCAAATCTCAGGATAATAATGCTTACGAAGATGCTCTGCGATATGCACTTAGCCTTGAGGCGATCAATAAAGTGACTCCTGTGCAGGGGATGGAGTCTGTCATTGAAGCGATGAAGAATATCTACGAGCAGATGACTGCAATCCCTGATGCAAGCAGTGACATCTTCACTCAGAATAAGCTCAAATATGAGATGCTCGATAAAAAATTCCTGCCGACATCAGAACTCTACAATCTGCTGCATGGTTTGGCACAGCGAAAGTCTAAAGGTGAGTTCCTCTATGTGCTGGACAAGTACAGCCGGATATATCCTGACATTCTTAGCCGCTATCCGCAGCTGAATGCCGAAAAGAATGAAGTCCTGTCTATAAATGAACTGAAGTTCGATAATATGCTCAACTCCATCGTGATGGTCGTCCTTGACAAAGGTATGAATATCAAAAACGGTATGGGCTATATGGATAAATCTCTGGGAACAGGATTTTTCATCGATAATAACGGCTATATCCTGACTAATCATCATGTCATCGCCGATCATGTCAACCCGCAGTATAAAGGCTTCTCCAAAGTCACTGTGATCATGCGTAATGATCCTGATACGGAGATACCGGCGACTGTCGTAGGATATGATAAGGTGTTCGATATTGCACTGCTTAAGATTGCTAAGACTGACACTCCGCCGCTGGTGCTGGGGCATTCTGCGGATATGCAGCTCGGCGATAAGGTTTATGCCATCGGCAACCCGATCGGTATTAAGAATACCGTTACCAGCGGTATCATCAGCAATATGGATGTGGAGTTTTTCCAGTTGGGGAAGGCATTCCAGATAGATGCTGCTGTCAATCCGGGTAACTCCGGCGGTCCGCTTGTCGATGAGGCTGGGCAGGTTATCGCTATCGTGTTTGCAGGTATTCCGACATATCAGGGGATTAACTTCGCTATCCCGTTCCGCTGGGTGATGAACTCCATTCCGAAACTCTATCAGGGCGGTGAGATTAAGAGATGTTGGATCGGAGCAGGTATATATAATGATAACGGCGTGGTGCGAGTTCATTACACTATGCCGACCGGCAGTGCGGCGATGTCAGGCATCCGAGTCGGTGATATTATAAGGAAGATAGACGGTGAGAATGTGACATCTGTCGAAGAGGCTCAGGAGCATCTGTCGTGGAAACGCTACCCAATGCTGCTTGATATGGAGATCGAGCGGGATGGTGCATTGCAGCACAAAACTGTCCGGCTTGTGCAGCGCCCGTATATGCCGATCGAGAGTATTTTCGAGGAAGATGTTCAGCGAAAAATCATCGCTCTTGCATTTGGGATTGAGCTGGACTACTATAAGAAAGGCATTATGTCGAAGAAGTTCCGAGTCACGAAAGTGTATAAAGGCATGGCAGGTGCTCAAGCCGGCATCATCGAGGGCGAGTCTCTTACAGTCTATGATGTTAAGTATATGGATAAAGAGCGTGCGATTGTCCTTGTGTGCAGTTTCAAAAATGCCGAGACCAGCACTATCGAGCGGATCATCAGTATTCCTGTCGCAGCGGAGATGAATTGTCTGTTGTAAAAAAAATAATATCAAATAATTTATTTTGGATAAAATAATTCTTGTTTTTTTGATGTCTTTGTGTTATAATAACAGTATAGAGACCGAACATAGGGTTTTATATAAAACACATTTTGTGTACCCTAAGTAGGTCTATTTTTTTGGAGTTAAAATGAATACAGCTGTTCTTATAGATGGTGCTTTTTTACGGAAAAAGTTTCATGCCGCATTTAAGAAAGATATTACAGCAGAAAACATTCAATTATTTACAAATGATTTACTTTCTAAATTTAATCTGTCGTCTGAAGACTTGCATAGAATGTATTATTATGATTGTGCCCCATGTACTGCTAAGACATCAACACCTGTATTGAATAAGGCTTTTTTGTTTGAAAAGACACCTCAATATACAAATGGTACGCAGTTGCTTTCTGAAATAAAGAAACTCGATTTTTTTGCTGTTCGAGAAGGGACTCTTCAGTTTAGCGGTTGGAAATTAAAAAAGTCTGCTTATAATAAAACACCATTAGCAGATGATGATTTTGAACCAGAACTGCATCAAAAAGGTGTAGATATAAAAATAGGTCTTGATTTAGCTTGGATTAGTTATAATCATATTGCTGATAGGGTGATATTTGTAACAGGTGATTCTGATTTTGATCCTGCTATAAAAACTGCACGGCGTAACGGCATTTTTGTCTATTTAGTAACACTAAATCACATGGTTCGTTCTGAATTACCTGATAATTGTGATGTGTGCTTACGAAATGGAATAAGAGATTTTATTTGTATTTAATAATCTCCAAAAAAAAGGGAGAGATAAGAGGCTGCCGCAGGCAGCCTCTTATCTCTCCTTTTTTTTACAAATTTACTCAAAATTTACTCAAACAAAAAAGTTGAATTCCTCGCATTTATGTGATAAAATATAATCATCAAGTTTGATGAAGGAGTTCAAAAATGAAAAAAATAGGTTTAATTATTTGTTTGATTTTTACATTTACAACATTCTGCTTCGCTAATGAAGTATCAGCTGAGCAGTCGGCTGAGTCGCAGCTCGATGGTGTTGTAACTGAGGCAAGAGACAATGTTCCGCAGCGAAGAGGTCAGGATCGTGATGCAGCAGTATCACAAAACGGAAACTCTAAACAGTATTACAAAACTTATCAGACCAGATCCGAGCGTAAAGTGGTCAATAATCTGGCGATGATCATTGCCAGCACGCCGCTTATCACATTCGGAGGATGGTTCTTCGGATTCAGCGGGTATCTGTTTAGTCAGCCGGATTCTATGGCTACATTTGCCGGAGCTCCGGCATGTATTGCGACGGGACTTGCTCTGTTTACCGCAGGTATGGCGTTGCTGCTTGTCGGGGCGGTGCATTTGCCGAGGTCGATTGATAACTCTGAGAATGCCGAACTTTCGCGGAGACTGCAAAAAATGAATAGGGCTTTGGAGAATCTGGCTATTGTATCAGGTGTATTCAGTGCGACGGGTTTGGCGAGTCTCGGCATGGGTATCGGATTTATGTGCTACGGAAATGACATCAAAGGTAGGAATATCGGTACTTATGATGTTAAAGCAGAGAGCATCTTCGGAACAGGCGTTGCTCTTACGACGATCGGAACGATATTTACATTCTCGTTCCTGCCGATCTTCATTTCGTCGCTGTCTGTATTCTGTACAAATAAGCTGAAGATAGACTCTATCTCGCCGGAAGTTGCCATCACTCATGATGACCGCAAAGGTCTCAATGAGGGATACGGAGTGAGCATGGGTATGAGGATAAGGATTTGAATAAAAAACAATTCCGACGAAAATCGTCGGAATTGTTTTTTTAAGGAGTTTTTAATGAAAAAGATCATTATTGCTTTCTTATTATTCGTTTGTGTAATGGTGACATTCTCAGACGAGAAGCTGTTTTCTGGAAGATACAAAACTCCTTTGGAAAAAATGCAAAGCCGCCAAAAAGCCGGAGCTATTACAGAGATAACATTTGGAAGTATATTCGCTTTAGGCGGAAGTGCATTAGCAGGAACATGTATATGGATGGAAACAATGTCGCCTGGTTTTTTATACGTGTATGCAGGTGTGCTTTTTATATTTCCTTTGGCAGCAGATGGATTTCTTCTTGGGGCATCATTATTTTTGTATCATGGCATACTTAAACTTGCTTGCATGTCTCAATCAACTTTCGATACATCAAAGTTGATTGCATTCCAACGAAATGCCGGCATTATACTCCTTGCTACATCAGCGGCACCGCTGAGCGGAGTTGTCGCTTCTGTGGCACTTATGATACACAATTGTGCAACCAGCGAATTACCTCAATATGCCAGTGAACCGTTTATTATTCCAACAATATTTAGCGGACTCTTCGCTCTTGCACATATTATTGTCGGAGCTTGTCTTATCGGCAGATATTATTATAAATACGGCTCTTGGGCAATGCGTCATCTTATGCCTGATATTGCACTGACTAAGGATGAAGTTAGTTTGGTGATGAGGATAAGGATCTGAAAAACCTGAATAAAAAAACGGACTGCGTTAGCAGTCCGTTTTTTTATTCAGGTTTTTCATCATCTTTGTGCTGTTCTGCGAAGAGTATCATATTGGCAACCTTGAAACCGCTGCTAAGCACTGACGGATAGCCGCCGCCCGGATAGATAGTAGAACCAACGATGAATAATCCTCCGACAGATGTGAACGGCT
>JAFYAI010000160.1 GCA_017540815.1 Spirochaetales bacterium | reverse complement strand
TTCATACATCTGTTTTCGTTCTAAGTCAAATTCCTGATTATGAATAATTAATTCACCTATTTTCATTCTTAATTCATGTTCATAATCATCTTTATTTTGAGGCATTATAAAAATCTCCTTAAAAATAAATATTCTTTTCTCTTCTCTCCCGAATATTTCTCCAGCAACACTGGGGTTAAATCACACCACAAATCCCGCCACCCGCCACCCGTCATGCCCTCAATCACTCAATCGCCGTTATCTTGCTTCGATAATCCTTCCAGCCGGCTTTATTCCTGTATGCAGTTACAGAATCTGCAGGAACTCTTATAGCAGTAAGTGTATTATTATCGAAGTATAAACTACCATTATTGATAGTCGGTGGAGTTTCTGCCAAAATTGTAAGAGTTGTCATAGAACTACAATCCGCAAACGCATCATTACCTATACTCGTTACTCCACTGCCGATTGTTATATTAGTCACACTGCTGTATCTAAATGCAGAACCCTCAATACTTGTCACTGTATTTGGTATTGTTACATTCGTCAATCCGCTACATTTATAGAATGCACGGTCACCAATAGTCTCGACACCGCTTCCGAATGTAATGCTTGTAATAGAACATCCGCTGAAGGCATTAGCCTTAATCTCGGTAACAGTATCAGGTATCACAAGATCTGTTACAAGACTGCCACCTATATATAAGTCGTGAGCATTATCCAGACCGAAATTAGCCAATTCTATTGCACACCACTGTTCAATAGTTCCGGCATAATCAACTCTTGTAAGATTCTCACAACCTGCAAAAGCCCCATCACTAATACTCGTAACATCTGCTGATATGGCAACAATCGTCTTACCGGCAGGACACTGAATAAGTGTTGTACCATCTTTGCTGTATAATACACTGTCTATATCTTTATAGTTCGGATTATCGCTTGCAACAGTGATTGAGGTCATAGACGAGCAATTATTAAAGACGCCATTTTCAATATTTGATACATTAGCAGGAATATAAATATTAATTAGAGACGAACAGCCTTCAAATGCGTTTCCATGAATATAACTCACATTACTACCGATTGTAAAACTTGTAAGGCCGGAACATCCAGAAAATACTCGGTCTATATCTGTCACTGTATCAGGCAAAGTCACTCCAACCAATCCTGTACAACCACTAAATGACGCATAAAGACAACCTGTCAATCCCGTGCAGCCCGACAAATCAAGATTAACCCGCACATATTGATAACTCTGCATAGCCTCTTTTATAAATGACAGATCAGGCGTAGTATCAGATATTGTTATATTAACAGTCTGTCCGTAATACTCTAATCCTGTAAGATAATCCATAACTTCTGATGCTGCTTTTGTTACATTCTCATCATTGTGCGTTCCGCCCATCTCTGAAACTCCGTGTATCAAGTTGGCATAGTTATACCAGTCGTCTGCATCACGATAATCATCAACCATATCATCAGGAACATAAATGCCTGTAAAGTGGGATGTAAGACCTACCGCTATTGGACATGCTGGGATAGTATCCATAAGAATAATAATTTTTTCGATATTAAAGATACTGGCACCGTATTCGTTAGCTGACCAAAAAATATCCTCAACCAAAGTAGTTACACTGCTTGGTATTGTCAGACTTGTCAAATTCATGCAACCATTAAATGCACCTGATCCTATATATGTCACTCCGCTTGGTATTACTAATGCTCCGGTCAAGTCTGTACAACCATAAAATGCCCAATCTCCAATTCTCGTCACACCGTCAGGTATAGTGATGCTCGTAATGTTTTTATCAACATTGCTGATCTCAAGACCTGTAAGTTCATAGTCATATCCATCATAGTTATACAGATACCGCAA
The DNA here is from genome assembly GCA_017540815.1 of Spirochaetales bacterium. Taxonomy (GTDB): domain Bacteria; phylum Spirochaetota; class GWE2-31-10; order GWE2-31-10; family MWDO01; genus RGIG6909. The sequence goes on along the minus strand of JAFYAI010000160.1, from coordinate 5,143 downwards.
GTCATAAACTGCACCTGATGTTCGGAATGAGTAACCTGCTTTGCTCAAGGCATACGCACCGTTAGAGCCAAGCTGAGCATATCGGATAGCCGGACAATTGTCGAATGCTCCGCCGCCGACTTGTGTGACATTATTGCCCATAGTGACACTTGTCAGACTTGTGCAGCCATTGAATGCACTACCGCCAATGCTCGTCACGCCGTCAGGTATCGTGATGCTCGTCAGTCCGCTACAGCCATAGAATGCAAAATCGCCAATGCTCGTCACGCTGTCGGGGATTGTATATAATGTCTCTGTTTTGGCTCGCGGATAACAGTAAAGCTCTGTGCCATCCTTATTAAACAACACTCCGTCAATACTTTTACAACAATTGTTATTCTCAGAGACTATTACTTGTTGAAAATATGGACAGGCGGCATAATAATTGTATAGAGACCAACCATTTATGTGCTCAGGTAATATAATGCTTACCAATCCACACTCATCAAATACATTATGACCACCATTTATAACCGCAGACAAATCCAAATGTACTTTCACATTCTTATAAGTTCTAAGTGCAGCTATTATAGTCTCATGATCCACCTCACTATCCGTAATAATTACCTTATATGGGCCGCCGTTTTCATCTAGTGCAGCCAGATTAGTCTCCAGCTCTGATACAGAACATCTGACTCCGACTGACCACTTAGCATAAACAGTTATATCTGCCGTAGTGTCGGTACTTCCGATTTTCGTCAAAGACAAGCCTGTGCAGTCACTCTGGCTATACCACCCTTCAAAGATATTGCCTGCTTTTGTCGGTGACACAAGTGTCGTATCTTTACCATAAGTATGTGCTGTCGGATAGTTTGCTCCATGCACACCGCTGAATGTATCACCGCTTTCATCTTTATATATAATGTTATATTGATTAGCTGTCCATCTCGCCCATAGATTCACATCATCGGTTCTTGTCCCTGCACTCCAACCCATGACTTTTGTCCCGCCTGTCTGTGCATCAAACCACCCATTGAATGTATAGCCTGTCTTACTAATGTCCGATAGGATAACCGATTCTTTTTCGGAAAATACTGTAAGATTAGTATTAACTGCATTCATCGCATCACTATATATGATACGGTGAGCATACTTATCCATCCATATAGCATACAATGTAACTGTTTCTCCGTCAGTTGATGTCAGTCTGCTGATCTTGCTACCATCATTATATACTTGACCACTGTCATCGCTTGCATCATTCCAGTGAGCAAACTTCATATCAGTTGGCGGGGTGAATTTGCATACAGGCAATGCCGTTTCCGTTAAGCCGTTTATACTGATACTGTCCATAGTTCCGTCACCACCATTCGCATTAAATGAGATTGTATATTGATATTTTACAATATCAATCTGTCTAATCACGACAACACCTGCAGGCTCACTGCTTTTGCCGCTGCTGTAATCACCATACCAAGATTCATTGAATTGGAAATCAGCCGCATCAAACGGAACATTACGAGATGAGTCCTGAGATGAAGTCCAATACACACCTTTTAACTGAGTCTTGCCGCACGCACTCAATGCTTTGTTTATCGCTGTTCGATTCCTATATATACAATACATCTCATACAGAGACGGCACATACCAGCCGGTTGAGTATACCCCATTCAATCCGGAAGTTGAAGCATAAGTAAGGGCGTAATCAAATACAGGATAATTGGTCGCTGGATTCTGCGTTCCAACGCTATCTGCTTCACAAATATATCCCCAGTTTTTACTGCCATCAGTATTTCCTGAGAATGTCCCTGTTGTGTGATTATATGTACTGCCAATTTTGGTAAAATATGTATTTAATGTTCCGCTGTATGTTGACCAATATTTATTTTTTGCCTGATTTATACCCACCATATAGTACTTATTATTGCTGTCCGAGAATATGATACCTACAGCCATAGTTTTCTGACTGTCTGTCAAAACCATCGAACTGCTGTACGGTACAACAGTTCCATTACTCAGCATCACAGAACCTGTAGCAGTTGTTGTTGTTGCTATTGTTGTCGTCGATGATGATGTTGACTTTCCATTGATTTCGCCTTTTTCACTTCTCCAATTTGACTGTTCTTCTATCCATTCATCGCCATAGAGCGAGCGGAATCCGTCAAACACGCATCCGCACAAAATGACAAACATCATTACCAATAAATAAAACTTCTTCATATTTATCCCCTTAAATCACTATTCGCACATTGCTCACTGCTCATTATGAATTATACATTACAATCTTATCCCCATTCCGACCAATACAGAGTCTTTCTCACAGTCATATCCGCCGAATATATCTGTCATACACAGTCCAATGGCAGCTTTTTGATGGCGGCTAAGATGTGATGATTTGAGATATTTGGCTTGATGACGCAACCCGCCATTGAACGAAGCATCTTTATACCAGACACCGCTGATTGTAGGTATAATAATAGCAGAAAACAGTGCAGTTCCAATACCCGCTCCGAGAATGGCAAAACTAACAGCTATGCCTTTCTGAAATTCTTTGGCATAGCAATCTGCCACATTGACTGCACCGACTGCCAACAATACAGCTGAACCGCATCCGATGCCGCTTCCGACTCCGATTAACGCCCCATACATATATTTATGAGACTGATATTTGCCAAGATACCATGCATTCGGATTGGTCGGTTCTTTAGCAGGCTTATTTTTCTCTGCGAAGCCGCCATCATTGAGAATGTTCTGTACTGAACTAAGCCCTGCAACTGAGGAACCATATTGTTTAATCTCTTTTTCATATACCGGCTTATTTGTCGATATATCTATAATGCGGTATTTACGAGCCATCGGCTTATCACCAGACATACACTGCTCAATCTCTCCTACATAGCCGTTTGATTTTATTTTATTCTCGATTTCCATTCCCTTGATGCGGCGTTCCTTCGCATTAGGACTGCTGATATTCAGCGTAAACTTATCCGTAACTTTAAGATATGTTCCTGCAAATGCTATCGTTCCCGGGAAATATTGTTTTTCTTCATTATAATTACCAAACGAGATATGAACATCTTTTGATACATGTATGATTTTCTCCTGATTTACAGCCAGCTGCTGTTTAAACTCTTTCGTACTTTCACTAATCTCATTATCATAACGCTGATTTATCTGTTCGTTTTCTTCTTTTTCATTATTCTGATAAGTCATCCGCTCCATTTGCTGTCTTTCCACAAACTCAAACTGCAGCTCCCATTTATCTTTTTTCATATTGCCGACTTCAGCATATTTCTGTGCATAGAATGTCTGTATCTGTTCTAATGCTTTCTGTCGAGCAGAATTATAATTTTTAGTAATTTCATCAATCGTATTATTGAGTCTAATATTCATTTCAATAACATCATCGATAGATGAGGCATCTTTTTGACTTTGCTGGAGCAGTTTTTGCTTCTTCGCATTTGCCTGCTGAACCTTGATAAACTCCAACTCCTGAGCCTGCTGGTTTTTCTCATATTCAGATTGTATTTCACGCTGACGTTTCTCCAAAGCAAGACGCTTTGCCTCAATTTCCTGCTGCTGTTCAAGCTCAAACTTCTTTCTCTGTGCCTCTGCTTCTTTCTTCTGCAGATCAAGCTGAGTCTTTTGCTGTTCTTTCTCAGATTTCTTTGCATTCATACGAGCCTTAATGTCTATAATTTCCTGTTCCAGATCATCATATTCTTTCTGACTGCGTTCCAGTTTTGCAGTTTCAGTTGAAACTGTCTGACCTGCCAAATATATCTCATTATCGGAGTCGTCATAACTTCCCGGATTTTGCTGATTATTTGTTTTTTGCTTGACTGCAACACGAACATCTCGGATTATCTGTGTAAATGATTTCTGCTCCAAAATTTTCTTCGTCAATATAGGAGTGAACACACCATCTTGTGCCGTCGAACCTGCCTGAGCAGAATACACAATAACAGAATTTCGCGGTTTACGATCAATAGGAACAAGACCACGGCTGGCACTTCGTCCCTCACCAGCCGGCAGAGGATTATTTCGGCACGCATCCAACACTACGATATTCGTTTCACCTCGCATACTCGCCATAACCTCATCGAGATTCAACGCTCTTGTATCAATCCGTCTCTCATCAGGAATGTCAGCGTCCGCCGGTATGAGATAGTTAATGCCTTTAACCTGCACCGCATGACCGCCATAATGAAAAAATGCAATGCCGCCTGATTTCTCAACTTTTCGCTGAAAATCATACAGACAATCTGCCATCTGTTCCCGTGACAGATTACTCTGCACAGTCACATCAAAGCCCAGCTGTTTTAGCGACTTTGCCAATGCTTCCGCTTCCGGTACAGGATTGGCCAACCCAGAGAAATTGGTATAATTGCCGTTTGCTATAAGCAACGCATTGCGTGACTCGGCATGAACCTGCACAGATAATGCTAATAATACTGTTATAATACAAACAATTTTACTTTTCATAATTACTCCAAAAATTTAACTTATTTATCCCATATACAAACAAAAACAGCAGGATCTGCACGACAAACCGTGCAAACACTGCTGTTTTTGCAAAATTTTATTAAAAATTAAAGATTTTACTTGACTTTTATTGAAATTTATGGTATGATTTTTCCGCTTTCCGCTTTCCGCTTTCCGCTTTCCGCTTTCCGCTTTCCGCTTTCCGCTTTCCGCTTTCCGCTTTCCGCTTTCCGCTTTCAATTGAAATTAAATTTGATTTGATGCTCATATATTTGGTCTCCGAATATACTATTCGGATTATAGTATATCACATTAATTCCGTGATTTCAAATTAATTTTCAAAAATTATTTTTTTGCTCATTTTGACTATTTTCTCCGCCAGGCTCAGGCAGCCCATTGACCAGATAGCGATTATAAATGCGGTTTGCGATAATGCCGGTTATCACGCCGGACACACAGCCGAGAGGCACAAGCATACTGCCGATCATCCTGACTGCCGACGGCGGCAGAAATACCAATGCAGTCATAATCTGTGCCGCATTGTGTGCCAATGCAGACAACACTGATACGGAGACAAAACTGACATGAGAGCGGCATATCTTCCAGAACGGATAGCACACCAACAGGTACATCACATTGCCGGACAGTCCGATGAAGAACGGTATCGACAGCAGCGTCC
>JAFYAI010000159.1 GCA_017540815.1 Spirochaetales bacterium | reverse complement strand
GAAGCCTTTTTTATGATATGTGTTATAATGCTATTTTTTATAGATGACCATTGTCACTTCATTGCCTTTTTCATTGTAACGGAACTCATCGAATGCTACCCGGCTCATGATAATGCCTCTGCCATGAATAGACTCGAAGTTTTCATCAGTGATCTCCATAGGAATATCACGATGATTGAAACCATCACCCTCATCAGTAATGGTATATTGCACATAATCCTGCGTAAGGATGTATTTAATAGTTACTTTTTTGTCGGCATATTGTGGGTTGTCGGCACGGCGGCGGATGAATTCGCCTATGTCTTCACCATTGTCAAGCAGTGCGGACTTTTCTTCATAAGTAATGCCGAGATTGCCATGTTCGATAGCATTAACTATCATCTCCTGAACTCCGAATTTGACATTAAACAACTCATCGCTGTTTACGATCCCCATATTAAACAGATCTCTAATCAGATGGTCTGTAACAGGTCGAACAAGCTGCAGGTCATTGGGGATGCTGTAGATCTTCTCATCGGATAGGATATAGTGTGACACTGCAGAGTTAATGAATGCTTTCTGCAAAATGCCCAAGAAACTCATAATATTATGCTCAAATACAGTGTCGCTTACAGTCCAATCCGATACCAAAATATTCTCGGTTGCCAGCAGTCTGTGATATGACTCTCGCTGCTCGCTGTCAGTCATAAGGATAATCCCTGTGTTAGGACTGCGGTGATTGATACTCTCGAAAAATTCGGTTTTCTCAGCATTAATCTCTTCGAGAGCCTCGCTGTCGAAAACCAAGCAGAATACGCCCGGCAGTGATTGCATAACATCCGACGCATCAATGAATGTCGGTACATACTCCGTAGCTGACAGCAGCCGCGTAAGCCGCTGTGATATGCGATCGTCATTCACTGCAACAGAAATTATTCTTTCGTTGTCTCTGATCAATTCTTTATCCTTTTTACTGATTATCAGACGGATCAGCACCGTTCAGTGACAGTTTGTCAGCACCTCTGAGCAACAGCAGCGAACTGTCATTGTCTGCGAATTTGAACTTCCATACGAGTCTATCCTCGCTGTCATCAGGGTATATGTACAGCTTATTGCCATTCGCTGCATAGCGTCCGACACCGGATATGTTCGCTGTCTCATAGCTGCATCTGCCGCTTAGATAAAATTCAAATACTGCATTATCACATTCCCACTTTCGGGTAAATTTACCTGCCACCGCATTTAGCGGCGGATTGATTGCATTTTTATACATTACAGCATTGCCGTCACTGTCTGTGAGTTTAAGTGACTCTCCGCGGCGAAACAGTTCATAGCGATAACTCTTAGTCTCTCCGTCAAGAGTTATATTCAGAGTGTGCTTGTCGGCTGAGAATGTCCCGACCGTCGGATCTGCGAATGTAAAAGAGAAGAAATCTCCGCTCTTGTAATACAGCTGACCGCCTGATTTGAGAGCCAGCTCGGTATTGTTGCCTTCATCGTCAGAAGCAGTCCACTTGCCCTGCAGAGCCGGCGGAGTAACATACCACAGACTCATAAAAGGTATATATGTTACGAGCATAAGCGTGATAAATGACAATGCAATAAAAGGCAACACTGCTTTGCAGATCTTAAGTATAGGTTTGTCGAAACGCACCGATGAGATGAACAGATTCATGCCGACAGGCGGCGTGATATAACCCATTTCCAAATTCAAAAGGAATATAATGCCCAAATGCACAAGATCCACATTGTATGCGTCGGCAAGCGGCAGGATGAGCGGCACGATAACGACAAGTGCCGAGAAAATATCCATGATACAGCCGACTATAATGAGGAAAACATTGAGTGCCAGCAGGAACATCACTTTATTGGTGATGAATCCGCTGATCGCTTGGAATATTTTATCCGGGATTTCTTTATAGACAATATAGTTTGACGAAGCAAGACTTACTGCAAGTATAATCAGGATCGAGCCGACAAGCACCATTGAATCTTTGATGATCTTCGGCAGATCTCGGAATTTAATATCTTTAGTCAGCAGTACTTCTGCGATCAATACATACAGCACGGTGAATGCGGCACTGTCAGAAATGGTAATCAGTCCGCTGTATATACCTCCGACAAGCAGGAACGGCAGCGGCAGTTCCCATTTGACATCCCATAGAGCTGAGCCTAACTCTCGCCATGAGAAACTGACTCTGACGAAATTGCATTTGCGGCTTCGCCATATACCGTAGAGACTTAGGACAAGCAGCAGGAAGACCCCGGGAACTATGCCGGAGAGGAACAGCTGCTCTATATCCACGGCTGCCATAACACCGAACAGTATTATCGGCAGACTTGGAGGGAAAAGCAGTCCGAGACTGCCGCCTGTTGTTATGAGGCCTAACGAAAAGTCTTCGTCATATCGCTCAGTCAAAAGTGCCGGCAGAAGGAATCCTCCGATAGCCACAATTGTGACTCCTGATCCGCCTGTAAAAGCTGTAAATAATGCACATGTTACAAGAGTAACGATAGCCATACCGCCGGGCATCCAGCCAAGCAAGGCTCTGGACAGTCTGACGAGGCGTGTCGAGGCTTTGCTTTCTGCGAGGATATATCCTGCGAATGTGAAAAGCGGAATACTGTGGAGCAATGCCATCGAGGACAGTCCGGATATTTCCTGTGGAACAACACAGAGTGTTATCCCGTCTTTGAGGAAATTGACGATAGACAATCCGCCCATTATAGTGAAAAGCGGAGTCCCTACCAATGCCATTACTGCGATAATAATCAATAATATTGTCATAAAGAATTTAATATCATAAAATTAAATGTTTTTCAAGTAAAATATTATTTAAAGCAATATAGAAGTAAAACTTGTATTTTTTTTTCAAATTTGTTATAATGTCTTTATGAAAAAAGCTGTTTATCCGGGATCGTTTGATCCTATGACATGTGGACACCTTGATATTCTGCGTCGAAGTCTCAATATCTTTGATGAAGTGATTGTTCTGCCTGCGTCTAATTCTACTAAGAAGTCGCTGTTTACGACACAGCAGCGCATAGATCAGATACGGCGGATTATTGCAGCGGAGCATCTTGAGGATCGGGTCAGCGTCGATACTTTCGATGGACTGTTGGTTGATTATTGTATCGGGAAAGGCATTTGGACTATCATAAGAGGTCTGCGTCCGTTTAGTGATTTTGAGTATGAGTTTGAACTTGCTTCGGCAAATCGCGGTATAGACAGCCGGATTGAGACAGTTTTCCTTATTACAAATTTGCAGTATTCATATCTTCGCAGTTCTATTCTTAAAGATCTTGCCAGACTTGATGGCGATATTACAGGGAAAATCCCTGAGTGCATTAAAGATGAGTTCATTGCAAGGGTCAAGAAAGGCTAAAAGACTTTAGGAGTTATTATGAAAAGTTACTTGTCTAAGTTAAATATTTGGGCACTTTCATTTGGATGTGCTGTTGGCTGGGGCGCTTTTGTTATGCCGGCGACAACATTCCTGCCTATAGCCGGACCGTTAGGCACCGTTATAGGTTTAAGCATAGGCACGATAATTATGATGATTATAGGAGTCAATTACTGCTATCTTATGAATCATTATCCCGACTCAAATGGAACTCTGACTTATACTGTCAAAGTTTTCGGTTATGATCACGGTTTTATCAGTGCATGGTTTATGATGCTTGTTTACATTGGGATTATATGGGCAAATGTGACAGCTCTAACGATAATGATGCGATACCTTTTGGGCAGTACTCTTCAATTCGGTTTCCATTATGTTGTCTTTGGCTACGATGTTTATCTCGGAGAAGTGCTTCTGTCTGTTGCGACTGTTATAATATCCGGGGCAGTCGTTATCTATAAAAGAGCAGCAGCTTTGATACAGACTGTTATGGCTCTTGCTCTATTTATTGGTGTTATCATTTGCTTTAATGCTATTATACATAATGCGGATAATACCGGTTCTATATCACAGATTCTTTTTGCCCGGAGTTCAGGTGACAATGCCAGATTCGGTAAGATTATGCACATAATCTTCCTGTCGCCATGGGCTTTTGTTGGGTTTGAGTCGGTAAGCCTTTATACTAAGGAGTTTCGTTTCCCGATTAAGAAGACTATATGGATCATAACAGCATCTCTTATAACGGCAGGTGTGTCTTATATAGTTCTGTCTCTGTTAATCGTTGCACTGATGCCAAAGTATGCGGCTAATTGGAACGAATATCTTCATACTATAGAGCTGTTGTCGGGATTTGATGGATTCCCGGTATTCCATGTTATGCACATCCTTATGGATAAACTTGGATTGTTTATTATCATTGTTATGGTTGTGAGTGCGATCTTTACGGGAGTTATCGGTAACTATATAGCAGCGAGCCGACTCCTTGCTGCGATGGCAGAAGAGAATATCCTGCCGGGGTGGTTTGGCAAGACCGATAAAAACGATGTTCCGCGTAATGCGATCTTTTTCCTGATGATTATTTCTTGTGTCATTCCGCTGATGGGACGCAGTGCAATAGGGTGGATTGTTGATGTCAATACTGTCGGAGCAACTTTTGCGTTTGGATATACTTCGGCAGCGGCATTCGTTGTCGGCAGGAAAAACAACTCTCGATTTATGGAGATCATGGGGGCAGTCGGGACTGTGTTGTCTGTCGGATTTTTCCTGATTTTTATTGTGCTTTCAGCTGATGCACTTGCTACGGAGACATATCTGATACTTGTTGTTTGGTGTATCCTTGGATTTGCATTCTTCCGTCATGTGTTCAACAATGACAATGATCGCAGATTTGGTAAATCGATAAATGTATGGGGGGCAATGCTTGTTTTTATATTCTTCATATCATTGATGTGGATCAGACAAACTAATGATGATATGACACGCAATGCCATCTCTAATATCGGGCACTATTATGAGCAGTTAAGTGATGGTCGGGATGATACTGTAATGTCAGAATCAAAGGATTTCGTGGCGAAGCAGATCAAAGAGACAAGTCGAAAGCACACTCGCAACAGTTTTATTCAGATAGTTTTTGTGCTGATTGCACTTGGATATATGATGAGTATATACAGGACAATAAGTCTCCGTGCCCGCCGCTGGGAGATTGCCAAGATCCATGCGGATGAGAGCAACAAGGCGAAGAGCAGATTCCTGTCGAATATGAGTCACGATATAAGATCTCCTATGAATGCTATCTTGGGATATGCACATTTAATGCGTAATATACCGGGGACTTCGCCGAAAATATTGGAGTATCTCGGCAAGATTGATGCGTCAGGACAGCAGCTGCTTGCGATTATTAATGATGTGTTGGAGATGAGCCGCATTGAGAGCGGTAAATTTGAGTTGCAGAGTGAGTCTGTCAATCTGTGTGAGGTTGTGCATGATGTGTTTGATATTTTCCGCGTTCAGATGGCAGAGAAGCGTATCGCTTATACGATAGATGTTTCTGCCGTTACAGATCAGAATGTCATTCTTGATAAGAATCACTTCTCCAGAGTGCTTATGAATCTTATCAGCAATGCGTATAAATTCACACCGGAAGGCGGTAATGTAGCCGTCCGAGTCAGTCAGAGTATCCCTGAGCAGAATGCTGAGGCTGAGTATGAGTTCCGAGTAAAAGACAATGGCATCGGTATGAGTAAGGAGTTCTCCAAGAATGTATTTGAGACATTTGAGCGTGAGAAAACTTCGACTGTCAGCGGTATTCAGGGAACAGGTTTGGGAATGGCCATATCTAAGAGTATTATCGATGTGATGGGAGGAACTATTATCGTCGATAGTGCACCAGGAGTCGGTACTGAGTTTCGCATTCTTGTGAGACTGCCTATTACTAAGGAAGAAATCAGTCATGAATCCAAAAAAAGTGATCCTGAGAATGTAATCACTGACTATGCCGGCAAACGAGTTCTGTTGGTTGATGACATTGAGGTCAATCGTGAGATCGCACAGATGATATTGGAGAGTGCCGGTTTTATCGTGGAAACTGCTGAGAACGGTCAGGATGCAGTCGATAAGGTGGCTCATTCCGGAGCAGGGTATTACGATCTGATATTGATGGATATACAGATGCCTGTGATGAATGGCTACGAGGCAACTCAGGCGATCCGTGCGATGGATGATAAAACTCTTGCTAACCTGCCGATCATTGCTCTGACGGCTAATGCTTTCAAAGAAGATGAGCAAAACGCTCTGGAAGCCGGTATGAATGCCCATGTATCGAAGCCGCTTGATGTGGATAAACTCTTGGTTGTGATCAATAAACTGCTATCCGCTAAATGAGTAATAAAACAAAATAAAAAATCTGTCTGATTTTGATGCGACAAAATCAGACAGATTTTTTTTGCTTTTATCGTTACTCTACAAATTTACCTGAGCCGGCATCGTATTTGAGATATTCCTGATTTTTCTGGACAGAGAAAAGGATCCCGACTTTATCATATTTTGCGAGGCGACCGGCACTTCCGATGAACTGTCCCCGCTTAACGCTGTCACCCTGTTTGACTGTCACACCGGAGAAACCGGAGTACACGCTTACTACATTATTGGGATGCTTGATGAGCACGCTTAGTCCGTAACCGGGCAGGTCGTTGACATAGCTTACGGTGCCGGCATCCGAAGAGACAACATTTTTTGACAGGGATTCATTTTGGAATATGATAATGCCTTTTGTATTCGGAGTGATAAACGGCTTGACACTTCCGTTCATCGGGATCTGCAGATCCACGGCTTTGGCAGAACCTTTCGAGGCTGTTTTGCTGCCCGCTGCAGCCGCAGCAGTTTTTGTCTGAGCCGGCTTATCCGCCGCCGGTTTAGCTGATGTTTGAGCTGCTGTTTTCGTCTTGCCTGCGGCGGTCTTATCTTCGACAGGGATCTTCAGCGTTGTGCCCTGCTTTACTTTCGTCGCATCTTTAATCTTATTGACTTCGCAGAGTTTGTCCATGGCTATATTGTAATTTTTGCTGATCCGCCACAGAGTCTCCCCGTCTTTGATTGTGTGATATTTGTAAGATTCGGCATTCAGTATCACCGCACAGCAGAATGTCAAAATCAATGTCAAAAAATGCTTCATAAATTTTTCCCTGAGAATTAGTTATAGAAAATTTCGTCTTTTCGTGTCATAAAATTCAATAAAAAAATGTAGAAAAATTTTTGTTTTTATGTTATTGTTATATTAAAGATGCTGAAATGTATTCAGTATGACAAAGAGAGGTTTATTCTATGAAGAAATTATTTATTGCGATTATGATAGTGTTTTCCGCATTTGCCGCATTCTCACAGACCGGCAAGCCTGTGCCGGAGATGTTTTTTACGCCGGAGCAGATGCAGCGTGTGCTTGACGGTGAGATCATATCCAGGATGTGTATAGCAGGCAACGCATGGGGTGAGAATACCGACCTGACGATGACGATACCTGCGACGAGTTATGATGCAGGCGGCTATACCGATTGGGAGATGATATGCGATGAGAAGGCTTTTATCCCATTTGAGCTGAATGATGAGAATAAGCTCAAACTGCTTAATATCCTGACTGACTTTGAGAGTCTGAAAGGAGCGAAGTATTACTCGCGCAAGGTCGATGAGATACTTGTGCTGATAGAGGATGCTTATCGGATGAAAAGTGCGACCAACCATATCAAGGCTGCTCCTGCAAAGTATGATAAACTTGAGTCTCATGTGACGAATTATTTCAGTCAGAAGGACAATCGATTCGGCCGCACATTCTATCAGAGTGATGTGTGGTTCGACGGCGATGATATTATTATGATTAACTCCAATGTCGTAGGTATGGCATATCTTGTGCCGATCAATCGCAAGGGTGAGTTTAAGTCGATCACATATCTGATGTATTCTGCTGAGCATAAGGGGTTCTTCTATTATACTGCTAATCCTATCCGCATTCGGATAGAGCTTGCTCTGAAGAAACTCAGTCCGACAACATTTGCTCAGCGGCTGAGAGCGATGACGGTGCATTACGGATTGGCAATGGGTGCAGAATGGGGTGATAAGTATCAGCCTTATGACAATGAAAAGTTAAGTAATGGTGAATATCGAAATTATTAAAAAAATATTTTGACTATTGACTAAAATTATTATATAATGAGAATATGAAGAAGTTTATATTGATGTTTTTATTTCTATCATTAATGATTTCGATTTATTCATTCCTCATCCCTGTAAGGATTCATGATGCTGATTATTTCGAGATCAGACGGGCGTTTAGTGTTGTATTCGATAATGACAATACAGTCGATCGATATACAGGTACACCGAATGGATATTATTTCACTGATAACAGTGTCGGGTATTTCAATACCGATGACGGGCAGATGGTTTGGCAATATACCTGTCCTACAGGCGAGTATCTGACAGCGAATATGTATGCCTATGTGACATACCGTGAGGATAAAACATCTAAGTTTGTTTTCTCCAATGCAGGACGGTCGATATGTTCTGTTGCAACTACTAAGATCCCGTATTTTGCTGATGATCTGCCGTATTTCTACGGACTGCAGCCGGACGGGTTCGGATTCTGCAAGTATTCGCTTAACGGTGAGCGTCTGTTTGATGATAAGAATGGCTCATCGATGATCACAACGATCGGCGGCAATGCAGAAGGTTGGACGATTGTTTCTGATATGAGCGGCAATACAACTGTTTATTCGGCGGCAGGAGATGTTGTTCAGGGAACTGATTCTCATTATTCGACGATCAATTTTGCGAAGACGAGTATCCTTAGTCATGATAATGAGCGTTTCGCTATATGCTCAGGTATGCAGCCGGAGGTTATGGAGATATTTTCACTCAAAACAGGAACTCAGCAGTATAAGTTTGAGACTGTGACTAACTTCCCGCATGTTGTGATGATGTATATGGATAAGGATAACTTCTATTATGAGGGCGACGGCAGTGTTAATCGCTTTAATATGAAGAAAAACAAGACATATAAATTCGGCTTCTCAGGGCAGATGTGCGATGCGAAATTCGACAGGCAGGGCAATGTCCTTATCTTGAGCAGTGAGAGTAAAGCGGATAATGATATTTATTATCTTAATCTGTATTCTCCGACCGGTGTGAAGTATTACTACCGTGAGTTCAATATGCCTGTTGATAATCTCGGTCCGTTTGATGGTGACTCATTCTATTTCCGTCTTAATAATAATATCGTTGTTTGTGAAAAAACTTCGGTATAAATAAATTTTTTATAATTTACTTGTTTTTTTTGCAAATATGGTATAAAATATTATTCTAAATAAAGGGGATGCACCGGGTTCGATTGTAATTGTAGGACTTGGAGCACGCATGCAATGGTGCGGGACCATTTCAAAATCCGCAAACAATAAACGCAAAACCTAATTTTGCAATGGCAGCCTAACTGCCACGGTCGCCGGAGGAGTCCGTCCCATACTACGAAGGATGACCGTTGATCAAATGGGAATAGGCAGAGCGATGCCTTTAAGTTCTGCTGAATTTTTTAAAGGATGCCGATGCGTATATGGTTATCATTTGACAAGTACGCATCGAAAGATCTGACAAATGATTATGCATGTAATCCGGGCACAGGTGCTGATTGTAAGACGCGGGTTCGACTCCCGCCATCTCCAATTTTTTTTGATTTTTCGAGAATTGAGGCTGGTATGTTTCAGAAATATCTGCGAATCTGTACGGAGAAGGTGATCCAAGCTATTAATATCGGCACGATGGAACTGGCTAATATGAGGCAGAATGTCTTCACGCCGGATTTCATTTTGCTTGGACTGCTGGAGCAGGAAGAAACGATGGTCACTCGCATTCTTGATGAGATAAGCGAAGACTCTGCCAAACTCAGTGAGACTATCTCGGATCGCATCTATAAAAATCAGCCTCAGAACTCCGATGAAACTATCGATTACAATGCTGACAGTATCAATATCCTGCTCAGCCCTGAGATAGAACAGCTGTTTGAGATAGCTCTTGATGAGACACGCAAACTCGGAGATAAGTTTATCTCGACAGGCAGCCTGTTCTTGGCATTTTTCAATCCTACCATTCAGCCCGGCTGTGAATATCTCAATCAGTGCGGACTTCGCTATGCGGAAGTCTATGATAACTGTGCCAAGATCCGCAATGGCGTTCCCATTAACAGCAAGGATGCCGAGTCGAAAGAAGATATGCTCAAGGTATATGGCAAGGATCTGGTGGAGATGGCTCAGTCTGATAAACTCGATCCGGTTGTAGGCCGTGACGAAGAGATCAGCCGCATTATCGAGATATTGGCTCGCCGCACTAAGAATAATCCTATCATTATAGGGCAGCCGGGTGTTGGTAAGACTGCACTCGTTGAGGGGTTGGCTCAGCGTATCGCCGCATCGAAAGTCCCTGAGACATTGCTGCATCGCAAAGTCCTGCAGCTCGATATGGCCCGCATCGTTGCAGGGGCGAAGTTTAAAGGAGAATACGAAGAACGCATGAAGAATGTTATAGATTCGCTTGTCAATACATTTGGGCGGACTATCGCATTTATCGATGATATACACTCTCTTGTCGATGCAGGCGGCAATGGCACAATGCGTGCTATCGATATGCTGTCTCCTGTCATTGCCAGAGGTGAGATACAGCTTATCGGGACGACTTCGACGGAGTTGTATAAGAAGACTATCGAGAAAGAGAAGACTCTTGCGAGGAGATTTCAGCCGCTCAAAGTCGATGAGCCGACAGTTGATGAGACAGTGTGTATATTGAAAGGCATCAAAGGCAAGTATGAGGCTCATCACAATGTTGTGTACTCCGATGAGGCACTTAAAGCAGCAGCTACGATGAGCAACCGTTATGTGAATGACAGATACCTGCCGGATAAAGCGATAGACCTGATGGATGAGGCTGGGGCTAAGAGGCATCTGCAGATGATCACGATCCCGCCTGATATACAGGAACTGGAGAATGCCAAGAAGTCACTTCGCCGTGAGCAGAACGGGGCATTTGTGTCTAACGCATTTGAGAATGTTATCGCCATTCAGAATAAGATCAATGATCTCGATGCCCGGCTCAATCAGAAGAAGTCCGACTGGGACAGAGAGCTTGCCGAGAAGAGCAACATCGTGACCGAAGAAGACATCGCAGCGGTTATCAGCCGATCCAGCGGTATCCCTGTCAATAAAATAGTCGAAACAGAGTCTGTGAAGCTGCGTAATATGGAGAACCGCCTGCACCAGCGGATTATCGGGCAGAATGATCCGATCACTGCGGTGTCCAATGCGATCCGCCGTAACCGCGTCGGCTTAAAAGACGCTAATCGTCCTATCGGGGCATTCCTGTTCTTAGGGCCGACCGGTGTGGGTAAGACAGAGTTGGCTAAGGCATTGGCTGAGTTCCTCTTCGATGATGAGAATAAGATCATCCGGCTGGATATGTCTGAATATATGGAGAAACAAAGCGTAGCGAGGATGATCGGCTCTCCGCCGGGATATGTCGGCTATGATGAAGGCGGTCAGCTGACGGAGCGGATTCGCCGATCTCCGTATTCTATCGTGCTGCTTGACGAGCTGGAGAAGGCTAACGAAGATGTCTATGACATACTGCTGCAGATATTCGACGAAGGGCGGCTTACCGACAGTCAGGGCAACACAGTAAGTTTCCGCAATGCGATCATTATCGGCACATCCAACCTCGGTTCGTCACACATTTTCGATAATAACAAGCGTATAGGTTTCTCCGAAGAGACTTCAAGTGAGAAGAATTACGAACTTATCAAAGAGAAGATAATGGAAGAGACGAAGAAGTTCTTCAAGCCGGAGTTCCTTAATCGTATCGATGATATAATCGTATTCCATCCGCTGGAGCAGGATCATATAAGGGATATTGCCGATCTGATGATCGGTAAACTGAGGAAGAAAGTCGAAGAGTCCGGTTACGAGCTGGAGATCACTGACGAGGCGAAGGATAAGATCTCTGAGTTGGGGTATTCGGCAGAGTTTGGTGCGAGACCGCTGCGGAGAGTTATTGAGAATTACATCGAGAATCCGCTCAGTCTGCAGATTATTTCCGGTGAGATAAAAAAAGGCGATAAGATAGTAATAGATGAAAAATTTTTTCAGTGATAATGTGGAGGAATCAGTTGATAAAAATTCTTGATTTGCTGAATGAGAATAATATCGTAGTGCTTGACTCGGAGTCATACAGCGAAGTTATCGATACGCTGCTGGAGTTGGTTAAGCCGTCCGAGAAGGTGGGGGATTATCAGTCGTTTTGCAAGGCGATTACTGATCGTGAGAAGATCGTCAGCACAGGTATCGGACTTGGATTGGCAGTGCCGCATGCCAGACATGACAGCGTGCATGATTTCGTTGCGGCAGCCGTGCTTGTCAAGAACGGCGTAGAATGGAGATCTATTGATGACAGCCCGGTTCATTTCGCAATTATGATCGGCTCGCCGGAGGACTCACATAAACAGTATCTTAATCTGCTGTCACAGATAGTTCTGTTCTGGAAGAAGAGTTCCGAGCGTGAGAAGATCTTGGCTGCCAACACACCGAATGATATATTAGAGATAATGAGGTCTTATTTCGCAGATAAATCATGAGAAATATAACAATACTTGGAGTGACCGGATCTATCGGACGCTCCGCATTAAATGTTTATCGCAATTTCAAAGACGAGCTGCACATCCATGCTGTATCAGTCAATCACAGCATACAGTCAATGCTGTCTGTCCTTGATCAGTGTCATCCTGAGATTGCAGTCGTCACTGATGCCGATGCCTGCAGAGCACATTTCGGAGCATCGTCGGCACAATACGGCGATACTGTGATAGTATCAGGCAGCGAAGGATTGCAGCAGATATGCTCCGACAGACAGAGTGATATTGTGCTCAATGCAGTCGCCGGTCAGGCAGGGCTGCTGCCGTCTGTATGGACACTCTCATCCGGCACGGATCTGGCACTTGCCAACAAAGAGAGTATGGTCTGCGGCGGCGATATTCTGAAGAAACTGTCAGCCGATAACGGCGGCAGGATAATCCCGGTCGATTCGGAACATTCTGCGATATTTCAGCTGCTGCGTGATAAAAACCGAAGTGAGCTGAGCCGCATCATCATCACTGCAAGCGGCGGACCGTTTCGGCAGCGTGCTAAAGCGACATGGTGCGATATAACTGTCGAGGAGGCATTGTCGCACCCGACTTGGAGTATGGGCCGCAAGATCTCGATAGACTCTGCGACGATGGCTAATAAGGGGCTGGAGGTCATCGAGGCCAATAAACTGTTTGACTTGGACTATGACAGGATCTCGGTGCTTGTCCATCCGCAGTCGCTTATCCACAGTATGATAGAGATGGCTGACGGTGAGATATATGCACAGATCGGTCCGAAGGATATGTCTCTGCCGATACAGAACAGTCTGTTCTATCCTGACATTCGCCGGAATGAGTATAACAGGCTTGATCTGACCAAAGGCCTTATGCTGGAGATGCAGCCGATCGATATGGATAAGTTCCGTATGCTGGCATTTGCTTACGAAGTCGGTAGGAGAGGCGGACTGTGGACAGCGTTTTATAACAGTGTCAATGAATGCCTTGTCGCGAAATTCTTGGCAGGCACTATCCGATTCACAGACATCGAGAGCGGTATGGAGCGTGCATTGGAATGTTTCGATGCGGACAATGCTATTGATAAATCATCAGTAACTTTGGATAATATAGATGCCGTACAAAAACTGGCTATGCAGATCGTCGGGTGACGGTCTTACATCATCGGGCTAATCGATGGTTTTGTTTATTAGAAATGCGGACTTCGGCAGATATGCAAGACTTATAAAGAACTATTCTTCCCAAATCTTCCCAATTTTTTTTGTTGACATAGATAGTAAATTAGAGTATCATCAAGATAATTTGTTGATGTAAAATTATTGAGATTATGAAACTAACATGAAAGGTAAAACTTATTCATTATCTTATTACTATATATATCAAATCTTTCTGTCTTTTCATCAGAGCAGAATGATATAGAGTATAACAAATAAAGGAATAGACTATGAAAAAAATACTAATCTGCTTTTTATTGCAATTTACCATTCTGAGCGGGCTATTCTCTAATGCGAAGGTCAATACAAATGTGATGCGTGGCGATCCTGTGCAATTCCGAATGCCGGATGCCGGTCTGCGGCTGGAACATCATAACGGGGTTAAGCCGTACAGCCGGTCTGACGATCCGCTGAAGTGGCAATCTCGTAAGAAAGGCGGCTCAATCGCTCTGACAACAGTCGGGAGTGTCCTGACTACAGCCGGATTGGGAATGGTCGGTTTTACTGTGGCTCTTGGAGTAATGGAGACATTTACAAAGATGTATCAGGCATTCTTCGCAATACCTATGACTGCACACTTGTTGCTACTTGCAGGCTCGATTCTGATGTATCTCGGTATTTATAGGCTGCACACATTGTCTCGTGTAGGATACAGTGTTGAATTATGGCGTGAGCAAATGGGTAAAGTCGCTCCAACGATAGGCATTATCATGATGGTGACATCCGTCGTGCCTTTGGCAGGTGCGATGGCTGCGGTCGGTTATTTGGTTGACAGCTATCGGCAGGATCCGAGCAACGAAAGTTTGATGGTGCAGTATTGCGTGCCGTTGGTGATATTGGGTGTGATTACGCTAGCACAGCTGATTACAGGCGGATGCTTGATCGGACATTACTATTACAAACTGTCTGAATGGGCTATGAAATCAAAGATAATGCCGGAACTCGCCGTCACTCACGACGATACGAAAGACTATACCGACGGCTACGGCGTGAGCATCGGAATGCGTGTGAGGATATGAAGTGAATATTTTTTTTCATAAAATATAAATAAAATATTAGGAGGATAAAAAATGAAAAAAATTATTGGATTATGGCTTGCCGTCATGACAGTCATGGTGGGGGTAGCCTGCTCTGAAGTCGGGACTCCGACATCTTTGGTTGGCATCTGGTATGAGGATGATAATCAAGGCGGCACAAGAAACTACATTGAGATAACCAGTGATGATTATGTCAAGTATGCATCAACAAAGGAAGGACTTAGTTCCGTAACAGGTACTAAGATTATCAAATGTACTTGCAATGAGATCTGGCTGAAAAACGATGATCAGCCGGCTCAGGTATCAAAGTATGAAATATCCGGTAAGACATTGACAATCATAACATCCGGTACTTCGTATACTTATACTAAAGACTAAAAAGAGATAAAAATGCGATGGTTTATCATCGCAGCTGCATTAGTGTATAATTTTTCAAAAGACAAATATTAGGAGGTCTGGAATGAAAAAAATAATCAATTTGTTGGCTGCCGCTTTGGCAATGGTAATGATGATGTCGGCATGTTCCGCGGTTGGGACACCGACTTCATTGGTAGGTATTTGGAAGTTGGATGATAATCAGGGTGGTTCCGGTTATATGCAGATCACAGATGATGATCATTTCAAAACTTCACAAACTAAGGAAACATTGGATTCTTTAACAGGATTTGAGATTGTAAAATGTACCTGCAATGAGATTCATATCAAAAGTGATAACGGCCCTACTCAGATCATGCAGTATGAATTGTCAGGTAATTCATTGACTCTGATTAGAGGCGGTTCTACGGCATATACTTATACAAAAGACTAATACTGGTTTTACATCAAGCATGCCACAGGCATGCTTGACTTTTACTCAAAAATTACTCAATTTTTACTCAATTTTTACTCAAACGAAGATGTTGACTTCACTGTTCCGCTGTGATACAATCAGCCACAAGGCGGTTCAGATGAGACGAGGTATTATTGCTGTTATATTTTTTGTTATGACATTCTTTGCGGCAGCGAATGATAGAAAGAGTAATAATCAGGTCAGTGATGTTGTTTCCAATCAAATTACGCGATATTCTTCAGGAAGGTATAAACCTTTTTCATTGGAGAATCAATTTAACAAAATAATCGCAGGTTCATGTTTGATAAATGTCGCAACGGCTGGAACAGCATTAACGGCTTATACATTTGCAACACCATTGATGTGGGGATTGAATTATGTTGCAGGAGTAATGTCTCTTGCAATATTAACATCAGCTCCTTTAGCAGTCGGTATTGTATTATTATCACATGGAGTATATAAATTAAAAAAGTTTGCTCCAATATTAACCGATGAGTTCAAGCATTTATTTATTCCCGATGCTTATAAACGGTATCTTCGCTTTGCGATGATTACGGGGATTGTCAGCGGTGTGTCATTTCTGACTGTTATGTCAGGTGTTGCCATGCACATTACTGCGTATGTTAATCCAAGCGAGTTAATGACTTACGGTATCATCCCCGATGTGATTGGCGGTCTCGGATTGCTTGTCTGTCTCCCGATGATGATCGCCGCTCTTGCGATGTCAGCCTGGTGCAAAGGTGAGTTAGAGAGGATCACACCCGATATATTCCTCACTCACGACAACGACAAGGACTTTACCGAAGGCTACGGCGTAAGCGTCGGAATGAGAGTGAGGATATGAAGTGAATATTTTTTTTCATAAAATATAAATAAAATATTAGGAGGATAAAAAATGAAAAAAATTATTGTTTTATCAGTTGTGCTTGGGTTGATGTGTCTCTTTGCGTGTCAAAATGACACAAACAACAGTGAACCGGAGAAGAAGACCGTTATGGCTGCTGAACTTGCCGGTACTTGGGTTAATGACAACACGCCGGATATTAGTTTCACATTGGACTTATATTCTTTTGAAAATGTGAATAAAATTAAGCATGGCAATAAAGAATATAATTTTGATGTATCATTGCCAAGCTCTCACCCATATTTATATGTAACAGATTTGACAGGTGATACATATTGGTGGGATATTCACGATTGTCGGGTTGAAGAACGTAAAACCAGCGATGATCATAATATGCTCGGTATTAAGTGGAGTTATAGCAATAACAAAATGACTTTAACGCATGACAGGATTTCGCCTTCCGCAATGGACAATTACACAGAAGATTTTCAGCAGTTTTTAGCGGATTATTCCGGGATATACTCAAAAAAATAAATTTTGGGTTCATTCAGCCCGCTAATGCGGGCTGTTTAAGTATTATTCTCTCTTTTATACAGTACTTTAAAAAAATGTTATAAGGCGGTTCAGATGAGACGAGGTATTATTGCTGTTATATTTTTTGTTATGACATTCTTTGCGGCAGCGAATGATAGGAATTATTTGGATTATGAAGAAACAGCAGGTGGCGGATATTATATTCATAAGCTAAACAAAAATATGAATGGGATATTTTTGGGAAGCATTCTATTGGGATGTTCGCCTGCTGCAGTTTCGCTTCCTGTCGGACTCTTATTGTCAAAGTATCGTTTCGGTTTAATTGATGATTGGGGCGGAATATCCGGTGATGCTTTATTTATAATGGGTAATATTCTTCTTTGTGTCGGATCATTGGGGATGTTTATAAATGGCATAATATTTACATCAATAAATAGTTACAATTATTATTACAGAGTCAAAGAACTTGAAATGCACAGACTTACTGAATGGCTTGAGAAAAAAAGTAAAAACTTCTTAAGAATAGCAATCCCCAATATTGCAATAAGCGGTACTTCGTTACTTATGACAATGGCAGGCATATTTATGACTGCATTTGGTTATGTAAAAGAATTGCGGACTTCTGTTGAATACGACTGCTATAATGCAAATATTCCTGCCGGTAAATTTATTGTTTCTAAACACTATTTGGTTGACGGACTTTATGTTGGAGGCATTGTTCTTGATATATTGGGAGCTGTCGGGCTTGGCATCTGCCTGCCGATGATGATCGCCTCTCTTGCGATGTCCGCATGGTGCAAAGGTCAGGCTGCAAAATTTACTCCCGACATCGCCATCACTCACGATGATAAAAAAGGCTATACCGACGGCTACGGCGTGAGCATCGGAATGAGGGTGAGGATATGATTCACAATTCATAATTCACAATTCATAATTCATAATTGAACCGCAGAACAATTCGCTGCAGGCTATTTATTCTTCGGTTCAAAAAAATCGATTGACAACTGTGCCGCATTGTGTTATGCTATCCGTACTTCAATACTAATGAAGATAAAAGGCATAAAATATGGAATTACATAAATCTGACTATGACAAACTGATCGACATGGCTTTGGCAGAGGACTTAGGCGATGCCGGTGATGTTACAACTGATGCGATATTTACCGAACCGAAGCAGGAGCATTATCGGCTGGTCGCTAAGGAAGACGGTATTTTGTGCGGAGCGGAGATCTTCGCTGATGTGTTTGCACGGCTCGACAGCAGCTGCAAGGTGGCATTCCGGTTCCGTGACGGGGACAGACTGCACAAGGGTGACACGGTTGCTGATGTAGACGGCGATGTGCGGACGATACTCAAGGGCGAGCGCACTGCATTGAACTTCATATCACATCTAAGCGGTATCGCTACCAAGACTGCGAGGTTTGCTGCCCAGTCCGACGGCAAACTGTCGATCCTTGATACACGCAAGACTATCCCCGGACTGCGAATGCTGCAGAAATACGCTGTTTATTGCGGCAACGGACGCAATCACCGCATCGGTCTGTATGATATGGTGCTGATCAAGGATAATCACATCGATGCTGCCGGCGGAATACGACCGGCCGTGGAGAATGTGCGTAAGAAATGGGGGGACAGATACAAGATTGAAGTTGAGACTCGCAATCTGGAAGAGGTCAAGCAGGCTTTGGAGATGCACGCCGACCGTATAATGCTGGATAATATGACTGACGATACTATGGAGATGGCTGTCAAACTCATCGACGGCAAAGCGGAGATCGAGGCATCCGGCAATATGACGATAGACCGCATCGCTCCGCTGTCGAAGATAGGCATAGACTTCATCTCATTCGGGGAGCTGACCCACACTGTGAAAGTATTTGACTTTTCGCTTAAGAAGTAGATTGTTTATAAAAAAAATTATCCGATTGACTTTAATATAAAATGCGTTTTATCTAAAACGCATTTTTTTTCACCATTATCTAAGTTTTCGATGAACAGTGCCGATAATCAAGATGATATTCTGATTTTAGAGAGCATATAATGGCAAAGAAATTTAATAAAAACAAAGTTATTTCTTCTAAAGTAGATGAGATTAAGAATAAAGCTAAGAATGCTAAGGTAAAGGTTAGCAAATTCTCAACACGAATATTGCTGACTTTGATCAATATGCTGATTGTGTCATCATTATTGCTGACCAGCGTTGCAATGTTCAATATCACTACGATCAGCAGCAGCATTATGAAAGATCTCTTTGAACAGAAACTCCAAAGTGACGGCTACTTGTTTAGACGATATATAGAGCGTGAGTATGGCGAGCTTGATTTCGTTGACGGCGTTATCGTTGACTCTGACTCTAACAGCATTCATTATAAATACTCCGTTGTAGATCAGATAAAAGAAGAAGTCGGTGATATGGCGACGATCTTCGTCAGAGAAGATGATGAGTTTAAACGAGTCGTGACTAATATCCTCGGACGAGACGGGCAGAGACAAGTCGATACGCTGCTTGCTGCCGGCAAAGCCAAAGATGCCATGATGAACGGTGAAGAATATGTAGGTGAAGCAAATATACTTGGTCAGAATTGTCTTGTTCGGTATGTTCCGCTCACGAACAGTTACGGGGATGTATTTGGTATCCTCTTCGTAGGTGTGCCGATGAGTCAGCTGCAGGCTCAGATAAGGAAGCAGATGACTATCGCACTTATAGTTATGGTTTCACTGCTGCTTGCAGTCATTGTAGTCGGAGTGTTGATCGCCAGACGACTGTCTAACAGATTGACCAGACCTATAATCAAGGTAAAAGGTCAGCTTGCCGAGGTTACTAAGGGTAATCTGACTGTTAAGTTCGCCAATGAAACGAATGATGAGATCGGTCAGCTGACAGACTCTATCGGTGAGACGGTTGAGACACTTAAGAATCTTAATAAAAAGATTTACGGTGCTATTAACATTCTTAATAAGAACCTGCATACACTGTTTGTCTCATCAACATCGGTGAAAGACTCCGCTAATAATCAGGCCGTTACGGTTGAAGAGACGCAGCGAAACTTCGAGAATATGAATGTAATGATCGAGACTATCGCTCAGGAATCCGATAAAGCAAACGGCTATACCGCTCAGGCATTAAGCAAAGCAAATGTCGGTATGGAGTCTATGGGTAAACTTGAAGGTGAGATGGGTAAGATCGTAGTTTCATCGCAGGAGATAACCAATACACTTGGCGTTATCCGCGAGATTGCCGAGCAGACAAACCTCTTGTCATTGAATGCGTCTATCGAGTCGGCTCGTGCCGGTGAAGCAGGTAAAGGATTCAACATAGTTGCCGGTGAAATCCGAAAACTTGCCGAGAAATCGACTAACGCATCGAATAAGATCGAGGAACTCGTCATTAATAATAATAAGATTATTCAGGAAGGTGTTCATTATTCCAAGGAGACGACGAACATCCTGCAGGAGATCGCATCTTCGAGTGATCAGATCGCTAACCTTGTAAGTACTATTTCTCAGGAGATCCAGAAAGTTAAGATCAGTTCTCAGGAAGTCCTTACTGCGATGGGCAATGTATCGGATATTGCATTGGCTAACCTTAACGATTCGGAGAAAGTGTCCAATGCGATGGATGACTTCGTTGCACAGACATTGGAGCTGCAGAAGTTTGTAGGACAGTTCGATATTCGATCCGACAAGGTTAAGGAAAATCAGACCCATGTAGAGGATGTGCTCAAAGCGAAGCTGATAGAGGTTAGCCGCATCCTCGGAGAATACGGAGCACACTTCCTGCCGACAGGTAATGATGTCCAGATTGGCGGGCATGTTATACAGGAACTCCAGATCGGAGAGACGATCGTTACCGGCAACTCGGATTTGTGTGATAAGATTGCCGAGAAGACCAATACATCTGTTACGATATTCCAGCCGACAGAAGACTCTATCATCCGAGTGGCTACGACAGTGCGTAACTTCGATGATACGCGAGCCGTTGGTACGACTATCGGCAAGGACAGCAAGGTTTATCAGGCAGTTATACAGAAGAAAGAATACTTCGGCCGTGCATTCGTTGTCAATAAATGGTTCGTTGCAGTGTATAAGCCGATTTTGGATGAGACAGGGTATCTCCTCGGTGTTCTCTATCTCGGATTGCCGGAAGATGAAACAGAGGAAGAATCCGAACAAAACTAATGATATGGACAAACGCCCGTTTGCTTCTGAAGCAAACGGGCGTTTTTTTATTCAAATATATTCAATTTTTACGATGTCAATTTCGATAATTTAATATAAAAGATATTGTCACAAGACAAAAGGATATATTATGATTGAACCACGCGTTCTTAAAGGATTCAGAGATACATTGCCGTCGGTAATGATAGATAAGAAAGAACTTATCGGCAAGCTGGAGAAGATCTTCCGAAGTTTCGGATTGACACCGATAGATACTCCGGCTCTTGAATATACCGAGATACTCCTCGGCAAAGGCGGCGGTGAGACGGATAAACAGATATATAGATTCCGCGATAACGGGGATAGAGATGTGTCGATGAGATTTGATCTGACAGTGCCGCTGGCTCGTTTCGTTTCGGAACACTATAATGAGCTGCCGATGCCGTTTAAGCGTTACCATATCGCTCCCGTATGGCGAGGCGAGAATACTCAGAAAGGCCGCTACCGTGAGTTCTATCAGTGTGACTTTGATATCCTTGGGTCGGACTCGATATGTGCAGACATTGACATCCTGCTGATGATCAAAGCCGGATTTGATGCGATACAACCCGGAGAGTTCCGTATTAATGTCAATCACCGCAAGGTGCTTAACGCTGTCCTGAGAACGCTCGGTATTGAAGACAAGCTGGTTGATGTGCTGCGTATTATCGACAAGATATATAAGATCGGTGCTGATGCTGTGAAATCAGAACTGAGTGAACTCGGACTGACCGCTGCACAGACAG
Source organism: Spirochaetales bacterium (assembly GCA_017540815.1). Classification (GTDB taxonomy): domain Bacteria; phylum Spirochaetota; class GWE2-31-10; order GWE2-31-10; family MWDO01; genus RGIG6909. The sequence goes on along the minus strand of JAFYAI010000159.1, from coordinate 38,752 downwards.
ACGGCATTATCGATTATCTGCATCTTGACATCGCCGAGAAGGGGGCGGGCATTACAGGGGATAAGATATTCGGCATCATAGATGAGCTGGCCGGGCAAGTCGATGATGACGGCAGGAAATGGCTGGAACAGCTGAGATTTGTCTTTAATACGGTTAATGAATTGGGCATAGGTGATAAGTTCTCATATAATCCTGCGATCACAAGAGGGCTGGACTATTATACAGGCATCGTGTTCGAGAGTTTCGTGTTGGACCGCATTCAGTTTGGCTCGGTATGCTCAGGAGGCCGCTATGACAATCTTACGGCACTCTACAGCAAGACTCCTGTCAGCGGTGTAGGTGCATCGTTTGGACTTGATCGGCTGCTGGCCCTGCTGGAAGATAAGTCTATGCTGTCAGGCAGAGCATCAGACACTGATATACTTATCCTCAATCAAAATCCTGATCTGATGAGCGAGTATCAGAAAGCGGCTCAATTATTCCGGAAAGACGGTCTGTCGGCAGAGATATTCTTCGACAACAAGAAAATAATCCAGCAGTATAAGTATGCGGAGAAGAAAACGATCAGGTTCGTTATCTTATCAGATGACAATATCAAAAACGGTCAAGTGACGCTTAAAGACATAGTGGCTCAGAAAGAGTACGCAGGTATAAATATGAGTGAAGTCAGCGGTATTGTAAACAATATCAAAGGTGGAAAATGATAGCAGATCTTTTAAAAGAAATTTTGTCAGATTACAGAGACGGTATATCTTTGGAAAAAATGGATACAATCCTGTGCGGCAACAGTCTGCAGAGCAGGATCTTAGAGTCTCTGAATAACTCCGAGACAGGTCATCTGAGCAGCGGAGTATCGTATAGAAAAGAAACTCTTACGCGAGAGAAAGAGCTTATCTTCGTAGAATTTGACGATTTTCTGCGTGATAAGATACATAACGGCAAAGTTCGGCAGGATATTATCAATAATTTTCGGCAGAAGATCCCTGATTCGGTGATGATACAGTGGCTCGATGCTTCTCCTGACAGACTGATCTATGTGTTCGACCTGTTGATGACGATGATCATTAAGCCGAAGCAGTTTACGGATCCGCTGAAGAGGACATTCAGCAGAGTGGTAGATCTGTATACATCTATGATAGTCTATATCTCACTGCTGTTTAAGAATTATGAAGACGATACTGATGTGGTGCTTGGGATCATAGAGGATGTGGAGAATATAGAATCCCGATTGAGTGAACATTTCTTCCGGCTGTTGACAGAGCCGGAGCAGGAGAGGTGCTGTCTCGGTGATATTAATGATGATGTAGACTCTTTAGACAGCAGTTTGTCGCACTGCATTGATAAGTATTTCAGTCAGTTGTTCCGTAACTCTAAGCATCTGTTCCGCCGGGTATTCGATAGAGAGCTGTCAGGATTTGATATGACAGTTATCCTTACGCGGTATAACTTCGATACGCTTAATGATTGGATCATCTTCCTGACGGATACCGATACTATGCCGGATCGTCATACGCGGAATTTATTTGCAGATTTGGGATTAAATTAAAATCCGAATATAAATAATTTTTTATAAAAATTAGTTGCTTTTTTTACAATATTTTATTATACTAAAAAATATAAAAAAACGGAGGATGTATTTTATGAATCGAAGCGAAGTAAAAGAAATCGTTGATGCAGTGTTTATCGATGAATTTGAGAAAGAAGCAGCAGAGTTGAAAGAAGATGCTGATTTGTTTGAAGATTTAGAGCTGGATTCTTTGGATGGTATTGATTTGGTAGTTGCTTTGGAGAAAGCTGTTAAGGCTAAGACCGGCAAAGACTTCAAGATTGATGAAGATAAGGCAAAAGAACTCAAGACTGTCGGCAGTATCTACGATATTATAGAGAAGTCAGTCTGATCGGCTGATTTGAGTGAGCAAAAAACAGGCGGTTTTCTTGGTTAAAGAAAATCGTCTGTTTTTTGCTTATTTATTTAAATTCAAAAAAATCATTTGACAAACTCCGATGAATATTTGTAAAATATACAGTGGAGATTGTTTGAATAAATGGATTATAGTAGTTTATTTAGCAAGTCTGATTTTAGTGCTGTTGTATTCCAGAAATTTTTGCTGCCTACAGGGCAGGTTTCGACGGATGCGATATTCTCATCGGACTCATTTAAGAGTGACATTGCATATATAAAAGACAAGATTTTTGTTTTTATGCTCAAGCCTTTCTTGGAGATATGCGACTGTGTTGTGCGGGTGGATGACTTTTCTTCTCTGCATATTAATTTCGTGCTTATACTTAAAGAAGAGGTTATATCGCGTATCAAAGAAGAATACACCATGCAGGAGAATAAGCATATCAGTATTGCCGGATTGAATGCTGATATGCTGCGGAACTATCGCAATGAGATACATGAGTCTAATGTTAAAAAGTGTATGCAGTTCCTCAGATCCGGCTATATACTTACATCTAATGAAGACTTCTCTGCGGATATGGCTAACAAGGCTAAGTCGATTATGCCGTTTAGTGTATTTAAGATTACTCTTGATCTGTTTAATATCGCCAGGATTATGTGCCCGTCGTGGGTGTCGTATATGGGTTCGGTCGTTGAAGAGGCGAAACTTGCGATCAAAGAAGACAACCGCAAAGCTAATTATCTGCATGAATGCGTGTTGAAGACTATCATCGACGGGCAGCTGTATTGGGATGCAGAGGCCAACACTTTCCCGCGTTATCCTGACTTCATCTCTTGGATAGTTATGAATGTGAAGGAACATGGCGATATATCAACAGACAGAGAGACGGTGCAGAAGATGCTTGAGGGGCTCGGGACGATATTTGCTTTCCGTTCGGATAAAGAAGAAAGCGACTCCGAGCTCCGCGTTACACTTGATACTCAGCACTTTACGCTGCGGCGGATGGGGCTGAATGTCTCCATCACCGAGAACGGCGATCCTATACAGATATTGTCTGCGAAGAAGACCAATTTCCTGCATAAACACATTAAGACCCTTGTGCTGTCGAAGCGCAGAGTTATTACGGATCCGTCATTTGTCAATGACTATGACAATCGAGATATAAAGATTATCTATATGGATAAGGTGAATGAAATATTCGCAAAAGCGATATACTCCAAGCGATATAAAAATCTCTGCACGATTATGGAATTGTTCAAATTCCAAGATTTCCATGAGCAACAGATACTGTTCGGGCCGGCGGCACATTCTATGATGACTTCTATAGAGGAGTTCATCGTTCATAAAGCGGTGCTTAACTTCATCCGTGATCTTCAGAACAAGCAGTCGTGGCTGTCGAAGCTCATCAACAGTTTTATATCACAGTGGAGTGAGAAGCATTTGTCGGACAGCATTGCAGATAATGAAAATAAAATGGGATATATCTCTAACAATATCCTCAAAATGGGACAGGCGAAAACTAAAAATACGGGGGGAACTCCTTCCGGCAAGAAGCCGCAGGAATACTCTCCTGTCCAAAGTGTCATCAATATAATCAAAGAAGATCTGAAAGCCTCAGAGATTCGTAAGATCATAGCCAAAGGCGGTTCTCCTGATCTGCAGTCGAGCCGTATCCTTAGTCTGTATGATGACATCGGTGCGACAAGCAAAGCAGTTATCAATAAGAATGAGAGATTGCAGAGTGAATTCCTCAGTAAAGTCCGCGGACTTGTGCTGAAAAAGTGAGTGTCAAGGATGATATGGTATAGTGATTGCATCGTAACAGATCAAAACAATGCTTCATTGGATTTATATACTCATTCCAAGCTAATGTTGGGCAGGTCAATACATATCTATCGATGCGGTGAGAATGTATGGTCCGGCAAAATGGATGCACAGAAGAAGCATATCGAACTGCCGGCTCCTCAAGAGCCGTTGGGACATTATACGATCGTGCTGTCGGATGACAGACAGCGTGTGTCATATCCGTGGACTGTCATGCGGCTGCAGCCGGATGAGCCGTATATTATATGTGATATTGATTTCACCATATCGGCTACGAATGCGATCAAATATATGATGCGAAAAATCACAGGACTGAAAACTATCGGCAACTCAATGGATGTGCTTCGCAGACTTTCGGGGCATTACCGCATTATATATCTGACAGGTCGCATTGAGCGTTATACCAAGATGAGCAGGATGTGGCTGGAGAAAAATCTCTATCCGATCGGTCCTATCATTGCCAGACCGAAGGACTTCCCGCTCAAACTTGCCGACTTTAAGACAGGTATGCTCAAACGCGTTACTGCGATCAGTTCCAAAGGTATCGGTATCGGAGATCTGAAGTCTGACATTATAGCTTATCGGCAGTCAGGCATTATCCCGATTAAGATTAAGCATCCGTTTAATGATTACAAGTCCACAAGAACGGATACTGTATTCAAGGATGATTACTATCTGGTTAAGTCGTGGAGCGGGATAGAAGAACTGTTCCGAGAGAAGAGATTTTTCTTGGATAAGGAGTGACTATGGTAGAATGGGAAGATATGACCGAAGACGAGCGAGACAGGTTGATATACCTCTTGCTGACTGAGGATGATCTCAAAGCGATAGTCCTCATTATGCAGCGGCGATACGGACCGGATGTCTCAACCGAGCAGATTATGCGATTCGCATTCAAAGTTGCGAGGAATAAAATGATACCGAAGCATTTAAAGAAGAAGTAAGGAGTACTTATGCCCATACATATCGAAGCAAAACCGGGCGATGTCGCCAAAGTAGTGCTGCTGCCGGGAGATCCGCAGCGAGCAGAGTATGTCGCCAACAAATTCTTAACGGATGTCAAGCGATACACGGAGTATCGCTGCATGTACGGCTACACCGGCAAATACAAAGGTAAGGAAGTGTCGATCCAGACAACGGGGATGGGCAGTCCTTCGATCTCGATCGTAACCGAAGAACTGAATATGCTCGGAGTGAAGTCGCTGATCCGATTCGGCACTGCAGGCACAATACGCGATGGTGTTAATCTGTATGATCTCATCATCGGCAATGTGTCGCATTCGTCGCATAATATATTCTCACGCAGGTTCGGCATGAGCAACTACTCCGCAGGTGCGGACTTCCTCTTGTGCAAGATGCTCTACGAAAGTGCCGAGCGTAATAATATCCCGGTTCACTGCGGTCCTGTGCTGTGCAGCGAGACATTCTACGAAGAGGACTATGACCTCTATAAAAAATACGCTGACTACGGCACTCTTGCTGTCGAGATGGAGTCATATCCGCTGTATGGGCTGGCTGCCAAATACGGCATTAAGGCTGCGACAGTGCTCACTGTGTCGGATATAATATTCAAGTCAGTCCGAGGTGAGAAAGACAAGATGCGTAATAGCGTCGATAAAATGGTGACTCTCATCCTCGATGCTGTTGCCGATAACTATGATTATCTGACACAGGGGTGATTAAGGGGACATTATGAATAATAAATTTCTTCCGCTTGTGATTATAATCGCTGCGATAACATGCTCCTGCACGACGATGGGCAAGCCGATTGAGGAGTGTTTCGTTCCTAAGGACAACATTCGCAGCCACAACTTCATCGGGATCGTTGGCAACAGGCTGCCGGGCTGGGAGTATCGGCTGTGCAAGTCTGATACTGTCGGGGATATTTGTGTGGACGGCACGATGAAGAATACTTTCAATACGACTCATGTCGATATTGTCGTCGATCAGGTGCATTTCACAGGCAAACTGGAGTATAAGACTCAGAGTATGCTGACCAATGACCTGTATATCACGCTGCAGGGCGACAAACCGTTTGTAGTGAGTGAGACATTCCGAGGGGATGATTGGACGGAGCCGACAGACGATGCTGCGGTGAGTGCTCATATCAGTATGAATGGGCAGGACGAGCGGTGGGAGATGACTTTGCTCGGTAAGCGTGTCATCGGCCGCAATACTGTCAAACGAACGGAAGCGGAGTACACATTCGACATCGAGGGTAAGAAGTATAGTCTGACGGTAAGTGATATTCTGAAAGGCAAGGTTATAAACGGCGACTTCAACGGTCGGCACTTCTACGGCCGCACTCTGAATGAACTCGTCGTGATCAAATACCTGTTTAACGGTGATGACTTATCCGAGGAAGATATGCTGTTCTTCACGGTTGTCGATATTGTGCGGCTGCTGCGCAGCAGTGAGAATAAGCGGCGATAGGATAAAAAAGCGATTTTCCTAATGAAAATCGCTTTTTTATTATGATTCAACAGTAAAGTTTTACCTCTCTATCTTACGATATTTAACTCGAATAACAGTAATTATCTGATAATCAAAAGCGGGTATAATATGAGCACGGAAGCGTTGGGGCTTTGGGACGAGGCTAAGAAAGAAATATCAATGGTAATGGATGCTACTCAGTTCAGTACTTGGGTGGAGCGTCTGCAGTTTGTTGATTTTGATCCGTCTGCCAATAAGATGATATTGTCTGCTCCGTCAACTTTTGTCCAAAATATCTGTATGCAGTGGAAATCAATCTTTGAGAATGCACTGTCTCAGATCATGGGCATCGGTGTGACAGCGGATATATGCGTTGTTGCGGCGGATAAACCTGTAGAACAGTCTTATCAGGGCAATGCAGCTGCTGATAAGAATGAAGATACAGTCGTTAAAACTGACAAGTCAGCCGCTAAGCCGAAATCTGACATTCAGACTGCTGCTAATCCTAAGACAAGAGTTCGTCCTGACAATATAATGTCATTCGACTCGTTTGTGATCAGTCATACCAATGAGTTCGCCGCTGCGACAGCCAGAGCGGTTGCGGAGCGTCCCGGTCTGCAGTATAATCCTTATCTGATATGGGGTGACAGCGGGCTTGGTAAGACACATCTGCTCCATGCGATTGAGAATTATGTCAAAGAAGTATTTCCGAGTAAGAAAGTTTGCTATGTGACGGCGGAGAACTTCCTTAATGATTTCACTAATGCAATACGAACACATACAAATGAGCAGTTTCGGCTAAAATACAGAATGCTTGATGTCCTGCTTATCGATGATGTCCAGCAGTTAGCCAAGAAGACGGAAACGCAGATAGAATTATTTAACACATTTAATAAGATGTTTGACTCAAATAAGCAGATGGTGTTTTCCTGCGATCAGCCTATCGAGAAAGTTCGTGATATGGAACAGCGGCTGGTGAGCCGATTCTCAATGGGACTGACAGTTGCACTGCAGCCGCCTGATTTTGAGCTGCGTATGGCAATCCTGCAGAATTGGGCTGAAGCCAATCATCTGAAGATGACTCCCGATGCGTTTGAGTATGTGGCGACGAATGTGACAGGCAATGTTCGCCGGCTGCGCGGTGTCTTCACTACGATATTGATTAAAGCAAGTTTCAATAAATTGACGATGGTAACTAAGCAGGATGCGATCGCTTGGCTCAAAGATCAGATCACTGCGATTGTCAATGCTTCTCCTGTTTCAACTGAGAAGATCATCTCTGAGACGGCTCAGTATTATAATCTCAAACCTGCCGATCTTACCGGAGAGTCTCGTGTCAAGGATATTGCTTATGCCCGGCAGATTGCTATGTATCTTGCCCGTAATCTGACGACGCTGTCTACTACGCAGATCGGATCTCATTTCGGCAACAAACAGCACGGCACTGTTATATCGAATGTTAATAAGATTCAAACGCTTCTTGATCAGCCGGATGAGCAGACTCGTTATGATGTTGACCATCTTACTAAGAAAGTTACAGAGAATTAATTATTGTATGATAAAAAGATTGGGTTCGATTTATCGAACCCAATCTTTTTATCAGGTCGAATTTGACAAATCCCGAATAATATGATAATATCTTATATAATTTAAACGGAGTAATTAATGGATATAGTATCAAATTTCAGTTTCTTAGTACAGCAGCTGAGCGGTTTTTTTTGGATTTTCTCAAACAGATTATTTTGGCTGGCAGTTACATCGCAGCTGGCATCAATGATCGCTAAGATGATAATCGTATCGATACAAAACAAGAAATTTTCAGTGATGAATATGTTCATCTACGGCGGTATGCCGTCAAGTCATACAGCATTCGTGATGTCACTTGTATTCGGATGTATGCTGGAGCCGAGTATAGGCTGGAAGCATCCTTTGGTTGCATGTGTGTTCGTGCTGGCGATGATTATCCTATCCGATGCGATACGATTCCGCGGGGCGGTCGATAAGATCAATGCCGAGGTGCAGGAACTGTCCGAGCGAACAGGGATCACGGTCAATATGCCGAGATTTGTTGCACATAAACCGGAGGAAGTTGTTGCCGGTATAATATTCTCATTTGTATATACATTGCTATTTTATCTGTTTTTCGGCGGACTGTTCCGCTAAGCAGAATGCGATAACTGACTGATTACTATTATATTATAAAGGAAGAAACTATGGATAATAAACAGCTTTTCTTACACACACCTCCGGGCAGTAAACCATTCTTTAAGGAAGATGCTCTTGTGTGTAATAAGATCACTAAGTCATTGACGGGTTTTTTTGAGAAGAATGGTTTCTTCCCGATTGAGACTCCGATGATTGATTATTTTGATTCGTATCGGGATTTCTTTGCGAAGGATAAGACTAAGAATTGTATCCGATTTATAGATCAGTCCGGTGAGGTTATCATGCTGCGCAACGATGTAACGCTGTTTGCTGCGAAGATGATCGCTTCCCGCACATTTGATAAGGACAATGTGCTGAAGTATTATTACGCCGATTCGATTATCCGCAATGCGAAGTCCGGCAATCTCCACGAGCATTATCAGATCGGATGTGAGATGGTTGGCAGTCTTGGTAATACAGCGGACAATGACATCCTGACTATACTGCAGGAGTCACTTGCGGCAGCAGGTGTGGCGAAGTTCAGCCTGCATATCGGAGATATATCTGTGTATAAGCATATCTTTGCACGGTTTATGCCGAATGCCAATAGCGGTGAGCTGCTGGCTGTTATCAAGGATCGAGACATTGATACTCTTAAGATGAAGCTCTGTGCAATGCAGATCGACAATGATGTGATTGATGACATTCTCGATATTGCAGCATTTATAGGAACTCGGTCAGAGCTGGAGAAGCTGTCGCTCCGCAAAATATCCAATGATATATTCGACAATATCAAAGCTATCACTGCGAAGATCACTGCTCCGAATATGGTCATCGATATGTCGGAACTGTCTGATATGGACTATTACAATGGGATGATATTCCATGTGTATGTGCCGGGATTGGAGATACCGATCGTGTCAGGCGGACGATACGATCTGCTGTTTGATAAGTTTGGCGTGTCTAAGCAGGCTGTAGGATTCAGCTATTGGCTGTCTCCGCTGAAGAAAGCAGTCTCTAAGGAATAAGGAGCGGTTATGAGTGTTAATGAGGATTTTGAGCAGAAGTGCCTTAACAGGTTCAATAAAATAAAATCAGTATTGTGTGCAGGTCTTGATCCTGCGATAGAGAAGTTCCCGCCTAAGTTCAAGGATATGCAGCCTGCCGAAGCGATAACATCATACTTTGTTGAGGTCGCAGATGCGGTTAGAGATGCTGCACTTGTATCCAAGCCAAATATCGCATTCTACGAGCAGTATGGTGCAGCCGGACTTGCCGCCCTGCACACTATCATAGATAAGTTGCACGATTGTGATATACCTGTCGTGCTGGATGCGAAGCGAGGTGACATCGGCAACACAGCGAAAGCGTATGCCAAAGCTGTGTTTGATGACTTCGGAGCGGATGCGGTTACATTGTCACCGTATATGGGTATAGACTCATTGCAGCCATTCTTCGACTATACTGACAGAGGCTGTTTCGTGCTGTGCCGCACAAGCAACAAAGGCAGCAGCGACTTCCAGCTGCTCAAAGTCGGAGATATGTATCTTTATGAGGCAGTTGCTCACAAGATCATCGAGTGGAATAAAGCATATAATCATAATATCGGTGCTGTTGTCGGTGCGACACAGATTGAAGAATTGCGTAAGATCGCTAAACTGTTCAGTGATAACGGCTATCCGCCGTTGCTCATTCCCGGAGTAGGCACTCAGGGCGGAAGTTTCGACGATGTTATGGCTGCACTTCGAGCGGTGAATTATCCGTTGCATAAAGTGTTTATTAACTCTTCGTCGAAGCTGACATACTCTCATGCAGCGGATGAAGATTATCTGGCCGGAGTACTGAGCGAGGCGAAGAAATTTATTCTTCAATAATGAATATATAATGTCATTTCGACTGGAGCGTTAGCGAAACGGAGAAATCTATTGAAATAGATCTCTCCGCTTCGGTCGAGATGACATGAAATAAATGATTAAAAGACGGTAAATCGTGATTTCGAGTTGGCTCAATCAACGATTTTCCGTTAATTTTTGCACAAAAAAAGGAAGTAAGATGCCGTCATTGCGGAAAGATGATTTCCCGAAGAAAATTAAAGATTATCCTATCATAAAGCGGATTGGCAAAGGCGGTATGGGAGATGTGTATCTTGCGAAACATCCGACGCTTAAGAAGGAGATTATACTCAAGAGTTTGTCGATACGCAACGATAAGGAGAGTTACGAGAGATTTCTGCAGGAAGCGTCGGTGATGATGGAGTTCCGCCATCAAAATATAGTGCAGGTCTATGATCATTTCCGCGAGGGGCGATCGACTTATATAGCGATGGAGTATGTGCCCGGCAAGGATCTGAATGCTCTGCTCAATGAGCGAGCCAAAACTCCGCAGGGGGCAGCGATCCCCGTTCCGCTGGCTTTGTTCATACTGTATCAGGCTGCATTAGGTCTTCATCACGCACATACTAAGAATGTTATCCATCGTGATATTAAACCTCACAATATTTTATTGTCTGTCAGCGGTGATGTCAAGATCGTTGACTTCGGCATCGCACGGCGGGTCGGTGCTAACGGCGAGCCGATGCAGAGTGAGCTGACTCAGACAGGTGTTATCATCGGCACGCCGGCATATATGTCGCCTGAGCAGTTTACGCCTGAGAAGGAACTGACAGTCCGAACGGATATTTATTCACTCGGTGTGGTCTTCTATCAGATGATCACAGGGCAGCGTCCTTATCGCAACGAATATACTCCGCAAGTCGTAGCTGCCATCGCTGCAGGCAAGTTTACTCCGGCTCATAAGATAGTTAAGCATCTGCCGCATTTTGTGAGGAAGATCCTTAGCAGGACGATCAATCCTAAGATAAATAAACGATATAAAACTCTTGTTCCGCTGATTAAGCGGTTGCAGCGGTATTTCAAGTCGTATAATATATTCGAGATCAAGGATGCATGCCGCCATCTTGTGCTGGGCGACAGCAATATTAAGAAGTCTCATTTCTTCATTAGATATAACAGACGGCGAAAGATGATTAGGAAAGCAGCAGTGCGGACTCTTGTCGCATCAGTGGTTATTGGGATGGCTGCGGCATTCTTCGGACTGCATCTCCAATACGAGACTTTGCTTCGTGACAGATACGGGCGTGTTCGTTTCGAGTTCAATGTCGTCAATATGGATCCTGATAATATCTATATATCGGTAGATAACCGCACTAAGAAAGTCGTTCCTAAGAAGCCGCGATATTCGTCGGTGATGTATCTGCCGAGGGGCGAGCATAAGTTTACTGTTACTTCAGGATCGTATATCAACAGTAAGTTCTTCTATGTCAGACCGATCTCTGTGCAGGAGAATGATAAGTCGATGAGGAAAGGTCAGCTCTGCGATATACCGATCTCTAATCTGTGGCAGCAGGATGTGGCTGTGTATTTCCGATTTTGGGATTCTTTGACAAACAAAGCGGTTATGTTCTTCGATAATTATACTGAGCATAAAGTTGAAGGTGTTAAGAATGAGAAAGACAATCTGAAGATCCGAGTCAGAGGCGAGTATATCCCGCTTAAAGAGTATGTTTATTCCGAGCGGACTAAGAAACGAGCCCCGTTTTATTCCGGTAATACATATTTTATGAAAGTTGCCGGCATTCACGATGGAGCTAATCGCTATCTCGATAAAGAGTTCCAAGTGTCGTTCGAGCTGGAACAGCGCTCGGTCGTTGCTCATTATACGCTGGACATTGCTCCTGCAGTGCTTGTTATTGAGTCGGATAGGAAAGTGCCTCGGCTGCTCATCAATGACAAGAGTTACTGGACAGTCTATGATCAGGATCAGTATATCCTGCACAATACTGCGGCTGTCAGATATGAGACTCTGACTGAGAAGGATACAACTTTGTTTAAGTCTGCAGTGCTGCTGCCTCCCGGCGAGTACCGCATTAAGATCGGCAATGGCAATATTAAGAAGATAACTATGCACAGTGATGAGACTCATCATCTGCGGATAACAAAGAAAGACGGTAAATATATATATTGAGGTGTAATTATGGATAAGAATGAAACAAAATGGCTTACTGTGTCGCTGAAACTGATATTGATCGGGATAGTATTTTGGGTGGTTAAACCGCGGTATCTGACGCATTTTATACTGCCGGAGGATAATTTCCTCAATGCTTACGGATTTGAGCTTATCGGGACAATACTGATTATGACCGGATTAGTTATAACTCGTCATGTCTATCCGTTTTTCTATACATTCTTTGCGGAAGGGTTTGCTGTTGTCGTATTTGTCTTGAATGTGCTTAACTTCTTCCTGCGTGACAATGAGATATTCCGACAGATCAACTGCTATGACACATTCTTTATGTCGCTGTGTCTGTTCTTCGTCTCCAAGCTCCTTGAGAACGGACTCCGTTATTTCGGTGCTCCTGAACTCGCTCGGAAATGGCGATATTTTGCGATCATTATATTCTTTGGATTTACGATACCGTTCTATATGACTACGACACTGTTTGTGTGTGACCTTATCCAAAGGGAGAGCTTTGTCGTTACAGGCAAACTGATCGGACTTGCGATCCCGTTCCTCATTACGATCATCTCGGCAGTCGTATTCTATGTTGTATATCTTGTGAAGTCATTCGGCTTCCTTAATCAGATACAGCGTGAGAATGAAGATAATAAGTAAAAACGGGTGAAAATCTGCCAATTTTCTGTAGAAAAGACTTGACAAAAAAGAAAAATTATCATATAAGTATATCAGAGATGGGAAATTGTGTTAGAGAATTGGAAAAGACAGATGAAAGTGGAGAAGCAAAATGGGAGTCGTACGCAACGCTAAGGGCGTATTATGCACAGATAAAGAAAACAGGGAAATCTCGTATTATCTTAACTCTCTCGGCTGATCGAAAGAAGCAGATTTTGTCATGGGTTTTTTTTGTGCAGGTTTGTAAGGAGAGACAGATGAAGAAACTTCTCATTACAATAATGATTATGATAGTTGGTGCAGTAAGTATCTTTGCTGCAACTGCAGAGGATATGGAACAGGCATTGGTGATGATGAAAGAATTCCGCCTGAATGTGCCCGGTTGTCCTACGCTGGAGCAGGTGTGCGACAAACAGCTTGTCAATGTGAAATGGGATAATCCCGGAGGTGGGGATCAGTTCTACTGCTATGCTAAAGTAAACGGTATGCAGCCTATCAATCGTGAAATATTTTCTGTTGTATTTCGCTATGACATTGAACATAAGAAAGTCGAGCCATTCTCGGTGCGTGTCGGATCTAAGTTGTATGTTAAGATGGATCAGATGCAGCGATACCTGATCAGATTTTATGCAACAGAGTCAGAAGAAGTCCGCAATATTATGATGCGGCTTAAGTAATACTGCAAAAAAAATCTTAAAAAATATTTGTCTTTTCATTGACGAATGCCGAAAAAAGATGTATAATATATTTGTTCTTCAGATGAAGGAACTCACTAATAATCTCTTCCTATAATTTAATAATCTAGACATTTTAACGAGAACGGAATTACATTGCAAAGGAGCATGTTATGAGAAATAAATTTTTAGTGATTTTATTAGTTTTTGTATTAGTTGTCTTGGGAACAGCCAATGTGTTTGCTGTATCGACTGCCGATATGGAACAGGCGACATTGATGATGAAGAATTTCAAATTGGATATTCAGGATTGTCCTACGCTTGAGGAAGTCGCTAAGAAGCAGTTTATAGATGTGCGTTGGTCGAACCCCGGCGGCGGTGATGACTTCTACTGTTATGCGAAGTTAATGGGCGTGCAGCAGAATCACGAAGTGTTTTCGGTTATTTTCCGTTACGATATTGAGAATAAATCGGTCGAGCCGTTTTCACTGCGAATCGGTCAGAAGTTATATGTCAAGATGGATGTGATCCAAAAATATCTTGTCAAATTTTACGCTACCGAATGCGAAGAACTGAGGCGGATGGCCCAGCAAAATAATTAAACTGTGATGTATGGATAAAAAACGGGATTTATCAAATAAATCCCGTTTTTTCATTGTTTTTACTTGACATTATATCAAAATTATGTTAGTCTAATCTAACTAAAAGTTAGTTTTGACTAATTTAGTTATACACGACTAACACAAACGTATAAAACAAAATCAAGGAGATAATCGTGATGCCTCTCAGTTTTGCAGACAAAGGAGAAGATCTTGTTGTTAAGAAGGTCGGTGGTAATGACGAAGTGAAACGCCACCTGGAAAATCTCGGAGTAGTGCCGGGAGGAACTGTCTCAGTGATCAGCGAATTAAACGGCAACCTGATTGTCAAAGTTAAAGAGTCCCGCATTGCCATCAATGACGAGTTGGCAAAAAGGATAATGGTATAAGATCATTAGGAGGATTATAATGAAAACATTGCGTGAAGCAAAAATAGGAGACACCGTGACGGTTGTTAAGCTGCACGGCGAAGGTGCGGTGAAACGCCGCATTATGGATATGGGTGTGACCAAAGGAACGGAGATTTACATTCGCAAAGTTGCACCTTTGGGCGATCCAATCGAAGTAACGGTGCGCGGTTATGAACTGTCGCTGCGTAAAGCAGATGCAGAGATGATTGAAGTACAATAGGAGATGTAAAATGGCAGATAATATCAGGATAGCACTTGCCGGCAACCCGAACTGCGGCAAGACAACACTTTTTAACGGATTGACAGGCTCTAACCAGTTCGTCGGCAACTGGCCGGGAGTTACTGTTGAAAAAAAAGAAGGTAAACTCAAGAAACACGACGGCGTAATCATCACTGACTTGCCGGGTATATACTCACTTTCACCGTATACGCTCGAAGAAGTCGTAGCCAGAGAGTATCTCGTAGGTGAGCGTCCCGATGCAATACTTAACATCGTAGATGCGACTAACCTTGAGCGTAACCTGTATCTCACTACTCAGCTTGTAGAACTCGGCATCCCGGTCGTAGTTGCACTCAATATGATTGACATTGTGAAGAAGTCAGGCGACAAGATAAATGTCAGCGAACTCTCACGCCATCTCGGCTGCAAAATCGTCGAGATTTCTGCTCTCAAAGGTGAAGGCATTATGGAAGCTGCTGATGCGGCAATCTCCGCTGCCAAAGGGACTAAGACTATCCCGCAGCATAAGTTCAGCGGACCTGTCGATCATGCTATCGCTCATATCGAGGAAGCAGTTGTCCACAATCTGCCTGAGGAGCAGCAGCGCTGGTATGCGATCAAGATCTTTGAGCGTGATGAGAAAGTCATCAAGATGCTTGGTATCAGTCAGGCAACTTTGGATCATGTTGAGCAGGATATTAAGGCTGCGGAGAAAGAGCTGGACGATGATGCAGAGAGCATTATCACCAATGAGAGATATATCTACATCGCAGAAATCCTGAAATCAAGTTATAAAAAAGCAAATAAAGGTGCATTAACGACTTCCGATAAGATAGACAAGATCGTGACCAACAGATGGCTCGGACTTACTATATTTGCCGTTGTTATGTTCCTCGTATACTGGATAGCGATGGTCGGTGTAGGTGTTGCAGCGACTGACTGGGCTAACGACGGACTGTTCGGTGACGGATACCATTTGTTAGGCATCGGTTCTAAGGCAACAGCAGAGGCCGAAGAAGAATACGGCGATACGGACAGTATCTTGGCAGGATTCCTGGCTAAAGCAGCCGAAGACGGTCATAATACCGAGGCAGCAGAGGCGGCTATGGATACCGAAGCAGAAGACTTCGATGTGGCTAATGCCGTCAGTGCATTAAATGAGCTGCTGCAGCTTTATCCCGATGAGACAGAGTTTGGCTATCAGGTAGAAGATGATGAGACTCTGGAGATAAGTGACGAGACCGGTACAGTTGCTGATGCAAGAGAAGCAGCGGAGATGTTTGCCAAATACGAAGGCGGCGTAGACCCTGCCAACTATGGAGTGTGGGTACCCGGTATACCGCCTATCATTGAAGGATGTCTTGATGCGATACACACTGCCGACTGGCTCAAAGGTCTTATCCTTGACGGTATCGTTGCCGGTGTCGGAGCAGTATTGGGATTTGTTCCGCAGATGTTGGTTCTTTTCCTGTTATTGGCATTCCTGGAAGCATGCGGTTATATGGCTCGTATCGCATTCGTTCTTGACAGAGTATTCCGCAAGTTCGGTCTGTCAGGCAAATCGTTTATCCCGATGCTTGTCGGCACAGGATGCGGTATCCCGGGCGTTATGGCAAGCCGCACTATCGAGAATGAGCGTGACCGCCGTATGACTATCATGACGACGACATTTATACCGTGCGGAGCAAAAGTACCTTTCATCGCTATGATTGCAGGTGCTATCTTCGGCGGATCGGCGTGGGTAGCGACGAGTGCATACTTCATCGGTATGGCTGCGATCATCATATCAGGCGTAATGCTGAAGAAGACTAAGATGTTTGCAGGCAATCCTGCTCCGTTTGTAATGGAGCTGCCACCGTATCACATGCCGACACTTGGCAATGTGCTTCGCAGTATGTGGGAGCGCGGCTGGTCATTTATCAAGAAAGCCGGCACTATTATCCTGCTCTCGACTATCGTTATCTGGTTCCTCTCATTCTTCGGATGGGTAGACGGTGCATTCCAAATGCTTGAAGAAGATCAGTTGGAGTATTCAATATTGGCTCATATCGGTGTGGGCATCGCATGGATATTTGCTCCGCTCGGATGGGGCAACTGGCAGGCTGCCGTAGCATCGGTAACAGGTCTTGTTGCTAAGGAAAACATCGTCGGCACAATGGGCATCCTCTATGGTGCAGGTGATATGACAGCATGGCAGGCTCTTGCACAGGCATTTACAGGCATTACAGGATATTCATTCCTCGTATTTAACCTGCTGTGTGCTCCGTGTTTCGCCGCTATCGGTGCTATCAAGCGTGAGATGAACAATGCTAAGTGGACATGGTTTGCCATCGGTTATCAGTGCGGATTTGCATACATTATATCACTTATGATTAACCAGTTCGGCAATCTGTTTACCGGCAACTTCTCGGTATTCAATGTGATATTTATGATAGTCGCTTTCGCTTGTCTTGCATGTATCATCTATATGTTGTTCTTCAAGAAATATTCCGAGGCTACTAAGTTAGAGACTTCAGTTAAGGTAAAATAATGGGAACTTTAATAGTTGCTCTCATCTTGGCTTTGATTGTTGGTGCAATCATCGCCAAGATGATTATTGATAAACGCAAAGGCAAATCATCTTCATGCGGAGGCAACTGTGCAGGATGCAATGCAGGCTGTGCCAATGCTCTGTCAAGCGGGGCAGGACATTCTCAGAATGGAAGTAGCTCTGTCAAAACTGTCGTGCATATCGACGGTATGATGTGTCCTATGTGTGAGACTCACATCAATGATGCGATACGCAACGCATTTAAGGTTCAGCTGGTGAAGTCATCTCATAAGACAGGGATCTGTGAGATCGTCAGCAATGAGCCGATTGATGAAGATGAACTTCGCAGAACGATAGAAGCGACAGGGTATCGGGTGATTATTAACAAATAAACAAGTGCAGGACAATGAATAACCGCCGGGCAGCATTTACATGGAGAACATAAGCAATGAAAAACTACATCAAAGAAAATCAGAAACTTCCTTTGTTTGGGATCGGACCATATCTGATTGTGAGTTTTGTATTGATGACGGTTCTCGGTATTGTTGTGTTCCATTATATTTTGAGGATTGGGATTATTGGCGGGATATGGATTTATATTTTCAGAACCGTCGGGGCAGTATTTATCGTATCAGGTGGTCTGATATGGTTTATCGGGGCATTGGGATCAAATATGGATAATAATATTGCGAACAATACGCTGAAAACTGACGGTATTTATGCGTGGGTGCGAAACCCGATGTACAGCGGACTGTGGATACTGCTCTTCGGCACAATCCTTATGTGGCATAATATCTGGCTTCTTGTTATACCGGTTATTAATTGGTTAATCCTGACGATCGTTCTGATAAATACTGAAGAAAAGTGGCTTGCGGACTTGTATGGCAAAGAATATGAAGATTACAGGAAGCATGTAAATCGATGTGTGCCGTTTAAAAGACATTAAAATCTTTGCAATGCAATAACAAATAAAATGCTTGCCGTAAGGCAGGCATTTTATTTGTTACGCTTTATTCCTCTGCTGAACCCCGTCCGCTTCTTCGTCTGTCTATCTCATGCAGCAGCACTTTACGCAGGCGGATCTCTTTCGGCGTAATCTCGACAAGCTCGTCATCATTGATGTATGTGATACACTTCTCCAGCGTCATAACTGTCGGCGGAGTGAGGATGATATTCTCATCCGAGCCGGCAGCTCGCAGGTTAGTCAGCTTCTTCGTCTTACCGGGATTAACCACGATGTCGTTGGTGCGGCTGTGTTCGCCGACGATCTGACCTTCGTAGACTTTAACCTGCGGTCCGTAGAAGAGTTTGCCGCGATCCTGCAGATTGAACAGTGCATACGCAACCGTTGTGCAGTTCTCCATCGAGATAAGCACACCATTGATACGGCTCTTAATGTCACCGGCATATTCGTCGAACTCTAAGAATACATAATTCATCAGTCCCATTCCGCGGGTGAGGTTCATAAACTCACTCTTGAATCCCAACAGTCCCCGTGTCGGGATCTTGTATCGCAGTCTTGTGAATCCTGTATCAGGTATCATCTCAAGGAACTGACCTTTCCGCTTGGAGACTGCATCGATAACCGCTCCGACTGTGTCTTCTTCGACATCGAGGATAAGTTCTTCGTAAGGTTCAAGCAGCTTGCCATCGACTTTCTTCATGATAACTTCTGGCCGTGTAATCTGGAACTCATAACCCTCTCGGCGCATTTTCTCGATAAGGATCGACAAGTGCAGCTCGCCTCGACCTGAGACTTTGTAACCGACACCTTCGGTGAGTTCTGTGACAACCAGTGCAACATCGGCGAGAGTCTCACGGTAGAGCCTGTCTTTCAGATGGCGGCTTGTGACGAACTTGCCGTCCTGTCCTGCGAATGGTGAGTCATTCGGGATGAAGTTCATCGAGATCGTCGGCGGATCAAGCTCTATAATCGGCAGCGGGATCGGGTTATTGCGGTCAGTAATCGTCTCTCCGATCATAATATCTTCGATACCGGCAACGGCGACAATCTCACCGACATTGGCATCAGAGGCTTCAACCATACCGTTAGACTCGAATGTATAGAGTTTGGATATTCTTGCATTCTTAAGTTCGCCGTCTCTTGTGGAGATGGCTATCTCCTGATTGATGCACATATTGCCGGATGTGATCTTGCCGATAGCCAATCGTCCGAGATATGACGAGTAACTGATCGTGCTGACAAGCATCTGGACCGGACCTGTAGCATCGCCTTTCGGACAAGGGATATATCTGATTATCTCATCGAAGAGAGCGATCATATTGTCTGTGCGGACAGCAGGATCTGTTGTGGCATAGCCCTCACGAGCCGAAGCGTATATTACCGGGAAGTCGAGCAGCTCATACGGAGCATTAAGTTTGAGGAACAGATCTCCGACCTGATCCTTAACCCAGTCGCAGCGTGAGTTCGGCTTGTCGATCTTATTTATCACGACGATGATCGGGATATTCAGAGCCAATGCCTTCTTCAGCACATAGAATGTCTGCGGCATAGGACCTTCGGCAGCATCGACGAGCAGCAGTGCTCCGTCTACCATGTTGAGGATACGCTCCACCTGACCGCCGAAATCAGCGTGTCCCGGAGTATCTACTATATTAATGAGATGATCCTTATATTTGAATGAGCCATTCTTCGATGTAATAGTAATGCCCCGCTCACGCTCCAGATCCATCGAGTCCATCATGCGGTCTTCGACATGCTGATTCTCGCGGAACATTCCGCTCTGCATAAACATCGTATTGACCATCGTTGTCTTGCCGTGATCGACATGTGCGATAATGGCTATGTTTCGTATCTTGGTTATGTCTTCTATCATTTGTAATCCCTCTTGAAATGGTAACCGATTTGTAAATGATTTATGATGTAATATATCACATTATTGAAAAAAAATAAATATTTTTATGCAAATTTTTCTTTTGCCGTTCTGGGTGCAGTCGGTATTCAATTTTTAGATTGGCGATTCCGATAAACATAACACAACGGAGGGGTTAGTATGCCTGTAAAATTCAAAAAAATCAAAAAAAATCTTGAAGTGTCATCGATCGGACTTGGTGCATTTCCTGTTATTGCTGAGGGCGGTTTTATCCCGTCCACAGAGCCTCAGATAATGCCGATTAGGACTGTCTCGGATGATACAATGCCGACAAGCCGCATTCGGCAGAGTGTGCATGAAACAGTAACCAAACGAGCCGAGTCTGTTCCTAAGATACCGACTTCATTCTATACCGGACCGGCTGCCAATGATGACGCACTCAGCAGAGAGTTGGATATACTCGACAGTCCGGTGAAACATAGCGACAGTCGGCTGAGCGGATTTCTGCTTAATCTCAAGAATAGTATATATGCAGACAGGACATGGTTTGCATCCGGCAAAAGGGGTGATGCCGTATATAGTCTTACATCGTGTGATGATGATATTCAGGATGCAGTCAGTGCAGATAACGGACTGATCGCTCACGCTATGAGTATAGATCACCTTATGTTCGTTAAGAATAAGATGTATATTGATGAACTTGTCGATAATTCGATCGGAATGACTTCACTGTTTATCGTGCCTATCAACAAGCCGAATATGCACGGAATGGTGCTTGCCGGATATAAGTCACCAAAAGGCGAGCTGAGCAAGATCGTCACAACGCTTAATGAGTGCAGAATGACGGCTGCGGAGTATCTGTGAAAAAAAGTTCCCATCAGGGAACTTTTTTTATCCTATAATATTCATCTAAAACAGTTGATTTTTTCTGAAAAAAAATTTATAATACAGTAATTATTTGCAATATCGGAGGTAAACTCTATGCAGTATATAAAACAGATCGACATTCTGCGTAAGCAGATAAAAGAATATAAAAAACAGGGCAAGATTATCGGACTTGTGCCGACTATGGGAGCATTGCACGAAGGTCATGCGTCTCTGTTTGATGCAGCCCGCAAAGAATGCGACATTGTTGTCGCAAGCGTATTCGTCAATCCGATCCAGTTCGGACCTAACGAGGACTTCGACAAATATCCCCGACCGATTGAAGATGACAAGAAAGTCGCAGAGACTCACGGTGTGGATATATTATTCAATCCTGAGGTTGAAGAGATCATCGGTGATAATCTGCTTGCCTTTGTCGATATTAATAAACTCTCAGATAACCTCTGCGGAGCGAAGCGTCCGGGACATTTCCGCGGAGTATGCACAATTGTGTCGAAACTGTTTAATATCGTTACGCCGGACAAAGGATTCTTTGGCAAGAAGGATATTCAGCAGCTGATGATTATTAAGAAATTCGTCGCAGATCTGAACTTCGATATTGAGATAATCGGCTGCCCGATTATAAGAGAATCTGACGGATTGGCGAAGAGCTCAAGAAATAAATACTTGTCCGACAGCGAGCGTCAGGACGCAGCAGTGATTAACATTGCATTGAAACACACCGTGGAGATGTATAATAAGGGAGAAAAAAATGCCGCAAAACTGACCGACGCATTTTTATCAACAATGTTTAATATTGCATCGGCTAAGATCGATTATGTTCATATCGTAGATGAAAATATGCAGAATGTCCAGACCGCCACAGACGGCAATATTCTTGCCGCAGCAGTTTACATCGGCAATACAAGACTGATAGACAATCACATTTTGGGAGAACAGATATGCTGGTAAATATGATGAAATCAAAAATACATCGTGCGACAGTGACGGAAGCTGTGCTTGCATACGAAGGCAGCATTACGGTGGATCAGGACTTGCTCGACGCTGCGAAGATGTTTGAGCATGAGCGGGTGCAGGTGCTGAATATGAGCAACGGTTCACGCCTTGAGACTTATACTATCGCAGGTCCGCGAGGCAGCGGAGTGATATGTCTTAACGGTCCGGCGGCTCGGCTGGGCTATCCCGGTGATGAAGTTGTCATCGTGGCGTATGCCCTTATGGACGAGAAAGAAGCCGCCGCACATAAGCCGACAGTTGTGCTGGTGGATAAGCAGAATAAGAAGCGATAACCAAAAAATCCGAAAAAATCTGTTGATTTTTCGGATTTTTTGTTATAATATTCTATCGAGGTCACAATGCAGATAACTATATATACAGAAGATTATTTTGATGCGGCACATCATTTGGAGAATTATAACGGCAAGTGTGCCGAGAGACATGGCCATACATGGCAGGTGTGCGTTTGGGTAAGAGGCGATGAGTCGCAGCTGGCTGATAACGGCATTCTGTGGGACTTCAATAATCTCAAGAAAGTAATCTCCGCTTATGATCACACTGATCTGAACGAAGTTTGTGACTTCAATCCGACTGCGGAGAATATCTGCCGTCACATTTATAAGGTATTTAAGCAGGATTCGCCGAATTTGTCATTCAAGATAAGACTGTATGAGAAGTCCGTGATGAAGCACTCTTACTGCGAGTTGGGAGACTTCTGACGAATGGACAGTCTGATACTCGATGATAATATAATGGAAGAAATCCGATTAGGGCAGAAATTGCCGATCGTTGAGCGGTTCATCACGATAAGCGGTGAAGCTCCGACGATGGGGCAGCCGATGTATCTGGTGCGTTTCTCCGGCTGCAATCTATCCTGCCGCTACTGCGATACACCGTATCGTAATGAGATCAATGAGACACTGACTCCGGCACAATTGTGCGATGAGATAGATCGGGTAATGGTGTCATATCCCGGCATAATCATTCTGTTTACCGGAGGAGAGCCTCTGCTTAAGCCGCGTAGCACAATTGTGACTGATATAGCGAAGCGGCTGCCGGATGTGCAGTTCTATGTTGAGACTAACGGTTCTGTGCCGATCGATGAGGCTGCACCTGACAATCTGCATTATGTGCTTGACTGGAAAACTCCTTCCGCCGGCGGCGGTGAGACATTCTGCATTGATAACATTCGCAGGATGAGGACTGACCATGATGTGATCAAGTTCGTCACTGACGAGAGCGATCTGCCATATATAAAGAAAAAGATCGAAATGATCCGCCGTGAGAATGAGTTGGTCCGAGTTTATCTGTCTCCGCAGACAGGTCGGATAGAGCTGACTAAGCTGGCTGACTTCATTCTGAGTAATAAACTCAATGCGGCGATAAGCGTGCAGCTGCACAAAATAATATGGGGTGAAAAAAGAGGCGTATGAGCGGGCAAAATACAAACAGAACATCAGCACTTGTGCTGATTAGCGGAGGACAGGATTCTGCGACTTGCTTATTTTGGGCGAAGAAGCATTTCGATGATGTGTATGCGTGCAGTTTCTTCTATAATCAGAAGCACGCTCATGAGACAGATATGGCAGCCAAGATTTGTGAGACTCTTAATGTGCCGCATAAGCTGATAGATCTGTCTTTCATCAAGGATATAGTCATCTCGGATCTGCTGTCAGGCGGCTCCGATAATTACGGACAGCACAGTATATATCGCAATGTGCCGTCGAGCTTCGTTCCATACCGCAATATGTTTTTCCTGACAGCTGCGGCAGGCTGGGCAGGCAGTCTCGGTGTGCGTGATCTTGTTATCGGTGTGTGCGAGGTCGATTACTCCGGCTATGCTGACTGCCGTGATGTGTTTATCAAGTCCTGTGAGCAGACGCTTAACCTTGCAACGGATGATCCTGAGAATGCTATACGCATTCATACGCCACTTATGAATAAGACTAAGGCTGAAGAGTTTGCTATGGCAGACGATATGGGCTGTCTTGACTTCATTCTGCAGAATACTTTGACTTGCTATAACGGCGACACGACGATGAATGATTACGGAATGGGCTGCGGCAAGTGTCCGTCATGCAAGCTGCGAAGAGACGGGTATCATGAGTTTATGAAGAGCAAGCATAAAAATGCTTGATTTATGTCATTCCGAACTTGTTTCGGAATTTCATTTAGGGTGGACGAGTTAAAGGAGTAATTATGAGTGAGTTAAACAGTGATGAGTTGGCAGATGTTCTTTTCATTTCAATGGAAGGACAGCAGAATTTCAAGATTAACGGGTTCGATATTCGCGATGATGTTATGCTGCCTGTGTTTGTCGAGGATAAGTCTAAGTTCTCACCGGAGCAGCTGACTCCTGACAATATCATGACCGGTATGATCAAGGTCATCACCGCTGAGCCTGACAACCAGCACATCGATTATTACCGTGACTTCATCTATCATGTCGATCCCAATATCGAAGGGCGGCTGTCGTCAGTTGCGTATGAGGCAGAGAAGAATAATCACTTTATCGAAGCATTCGATATGTTTAAGACACTCATCGCACTTAATCCCGATTCGATAGATACTAATCTCAACCTCGCAGTCTCTTACGATGAGTATTCGCAGCATCTTGCCGAGAATGGTCAGGACACTGAGTCGGATAAATATTCCGAGTTAGCGTATGAAATGTTCAAAGTTGTCGAAGAGTTCGAAGAGAAGAATGAGTCGGCATATTTCTATCTTGGTCGATTCTATCTGCTGCGTGAGAATTACGATAAAGCGGTAGAGTATTTCAAAGAGTTTGTCCGCATTTCTAAGGATGAGGAACGCATTGAAGAAGTGAAGAAATTGTTTATGGATATAGAAAATCTCGGCATTGAGGATGAAGACTACGATATGGGTATGAGCCTTATCCAATCCGAGAAATACACAGATGCGATCGAGTTCCTCTCCAAATATATTGCGAAGTTCCCGCAGTCGTGGAGCGGCTACTATATGCGTGCGATTGCCAAGCGTAATAATACTGATTACAAAGCGGCACTTGATGACTTGAGTAAAGCCGCCGAGTTTAATATCGATTCGTCAGACATCTATAATGAGATGGGACTTGATTATATGAACCTCGCTGACTATAGCAAGAGTGAGTTATATTTCGGTAAAGCATTGCGGTATAATCCGGATGACGCTTCGATTATGAGCAATCTCGCCGTTATGAATTACCGTAAAGGCGACATTGCCGCCGCAGTGAAATATTGTCAGGTTATATTGGAGATATATCCTGATGATCTTAAAGCGAAAGATATGCTTAAAACTTTGGAAAGTGAACAATAATTTTCTGAAAATTATTCTTTACTTTTTTTGTTTTCTTAGTTATTATATTGATTGGAAAGAAACGGAGTGATGTATGAATTATTTGAACGAATTATTTCAGAATGTTCCGCTTATCGTGAATATTTTGTTTTTTATCATTGGTTTAGTTATGCTTATTAAAGGCAGTGACTTCTTCGTTGACTCTGCTGTATTCTTCGCACGAAAGTTCCATGTCAGTGAACTGGTCATCGGTCTCACACTTGTCAGTATAGGCACATCACTGCCGGAGTTGGCTACCAATATCAGCGGTATTGTACGCGGTAGAGCGACTATCGCTATGGGCAACATTACCGGGTCTAATATTACCAATATCGCTTTGATATTGGGTGTGTCGGCTCTGATGATGGGCAGTATATCATTTGATAAGAAAGTCTTCTATCGTGACGGGCTTGTTATGCTTGGAGCGACAGTGATGTTAGTGCTTTTCGCATTTTTCTTCGACGGACAGGAGTTCCGCATCAACAAGATAGAGAGTTTCATAATGTTTGCGTCTATCATTGTTTATCTTGTTTGTTTGGTTAAGTTCGATAACTCTGCGTTGGAGACCGATGATGGCGGAGACAGCAAGATCAAGTCTGTTGGCATTGCCGTGCTACTGTTTATAGTCGGATTTGTAGGGATATATTTTGGTTCGGAAGTGATGGTCGGCAATGTCATCATTATTGCCGAAGCGATACATATACCGGAGGGGATCATCAGTGCGACTGTTGTTGCTCTCGGTACATCTCTGCCGGAACTGGCTGTAACTATTATGGGTATTGTGAAGAAGAAGTCGGATCTTAGTCTCGGCAATATAATAGGCAGCAATATCTTCAATATACTCGGCATTCTTGGGATAACAGGACTTATAGGTGATTTGTCACTTATGGCAGGTGATAAGCCTGATATGATGATGATGTATTTTATATTGCCGATGATGCTGTTGGTCGCATTGCTGCTCATGGTATGTATGCGTGTCAGATGGCGGCTTACCAGGATAAGCGGCATCCTGCTGCTGCTGATATATATAGGATATGTTGTGCTTAACTATACCGGTGTGCCGTGGCTGACGAAATAATGGTTCGATGAATCAAACCCGTTCATGAAAATATTAAAAAGTTAAGGTAAGAATATGAGTTGGAGCGTTAGTTTTTTTGTCAATAGTGCACTGCTTGGTGTAGGCTTGGCAATGGATGCGTTCTCCGTGTCGATTGTCAATGGCATCCGCGAGCCTGATATGCCTCGACTAAGAATGTGCGGTATTGCCGGAGTGTACGCATTCTTCCAATTTCTGATGCCGGTTATAGGTTGGGTGTGCGTTCATACTCTTGTCAGTTATTTTGAAGTGCTGACCAAGTATGTGCCGTGGATTGCTTTGGCTCTGCTGATGGTTATCGGCATCAATATGTTGGTCGAGGGGCTCAAAGGCGGCGATCAAGCGAACGATGATGCTGCGGCTAAGACACTGACCATCTGGATGCTGCTGATGCAGGGGATCGCAACTTCGATTGATGCGTTATCAGTCGGATTTACCATCGCAGAATATGACATCCGGCATGCTTTGACTGCTGCACTGATTATTGCCGGTGAGACATTTGTTATATGTATTGTCGGATTGTTATTCGGACGCAGGATTGGAGTAAGATTAGCAGATAAATCCGAGATTGTCGGTGGTGTGATACTGATCGGCATCGGAGTAGAAATTTTTATAAAAGGTGTATTCTTTGGATAAGAACGATTTTTCATTTAGTTATACTAATGCTGTAGAAGATATTTCAGCATTGAATATTTATTCTTTTGCAGTGTCGCCGCATTTCAAGCGTAATATCTGGAACGGCAGGATATTTGTGCTGGCGTATGTGCTTGTTGCTGTGTTGTATGCTGTATTCCGAATGGAGCAGCCGTTTGATCGGTATCTGATGATCGGGTCGATGGTTGTTGTCGGTATCTTGTGGTATTTCCTTTTCCCGTGGTTTTATCGTAACTCCATTAAAGACGAGGCATTCGCTAAGCAGAGGCACGGCAGGCTGAAACTTGTTCCCATAACTGTCAGTGTGTCTGACGGACTGCTGGATGTGGCGACAGACGGGCAGAGTTATCAGGTTGTAGGTGACGATATTCTTTCGGTTGAAGTGTGCACAAACAAGACTTATCTCATTCTGAAAGAAGAGTCTCGGTCTCTGGTTATCCCGCACAATGCAGTGCCTCAGGATGTGCAGCCGGTATTGACCGAGTTCCTGACGGAGACATTCTCCGATAAAGTCATACATACAGGTGTTCAAACCAAATGATAGCTGTCACTAATCTGAGTAAGTCCTACGGAACGCAGGTACTCTTCGAGAATGTTACATTCAATATCAATCCCGGTGAAAAGATCGGACTTGTCGGACGCAACGGTCACGGCAAGACGACTCTGTTTCGGCTGATTACCGGTCAGGAAGAACCTGACAGCGGTACGATCACCATTCCGAAAGGGTATAAAATCGGTTATCTTAAGCAACAGTTGGAGTTCACAGAGCCGACAGTCCTTGCGGAATGTTGCTCCGAGATGCAGCCCGATGACAGCGGTGTTAAACAGATTTGGCAGGCTGAGAAGATACTTAGCGGATTGGGATTTTCCAAAGAAGATATGCAACGGCCTCCGCAGGAGTTCTCCGGTGGATTCCAAGTGCGTATGAACCTGACTAAGCTGCTTGTCTCAGAGCCTAATCTGCTGCTGCTTGATGAGCCGGGCAACTATCTCGATATTATCAGTATCAGATGGCTTATATCATTTCTGCGGAGCTGGCATAATGAGCTGGTTATCATATCGCACGACCGCAGCCTGATGGATGCAGTTACAACACATACTCTTGCCATTCACAGACAAACTGTTAAGAAGATCGCAGGTGACACTGCGAAGATGTATGACCAGATCGCAAGAGAAGAAGAGATATATGAGAAGACTCGTATTAATGATGATAAGCGGCGTAAAGAGATTGAGACATTTATAGAGAGATTTCGGTATAAGGCGACGCTGGCATCGCGAGTGCAGTCGAGAGTCAAGACTCTTGACAAGATGTCCAAAGTAGAGGCTCTTGAGAAGATTAAGAATCTTGATTTCGCATTCAATTACGAGCCTATGTTTGCCAAGTCGTTTTTCGGTGCGGAGCATTTGAGTTTTGGATATGGCGGGACGCAGATTATCAGGGATCTGTCATTTGAGATCAAGCAGAATGACCGCGTGGGCATCATCGGTAAGAATGGCAAGGGCAAGACTACGCTGCTTAAACTCTTAGCCGGCAAGCTGCAGCCTCAGTCAGGTGTGGTTAATGCTCATCCTGCTGTAAAGATAGGATTCTTTGAGCAGACCAATGTCCAGACACTTGATCCGCAGAATACGGTCGAGCAGGAGATAGACAGTGCAATCCGTGACAGAGAGCGTTATACTGCACGGGCGATAGCAGGAGCGATGATGTTTGAGGGGGATAACTCTCAGAAGCGTATCGGAGTGCTGTCCGGCGGTGAGAAGAACCGCGTCATGCTGGGTAAGCTCATCGCTACTCCGTGCAATCTGCTGCTGCTTGATGAGCCGACTAACCATCTGGATATGCAGTCTGCCGATTCGCTGCTGGCGGCTCTTGACGCATTTGAGGGTGCGGTGGTTATTGCGACTCATAATGAGATGTTCCTCCGCACTCTTGTCAATAAACTCATTATATTTGATCACGGCGGTATCACGGTCTATAACGGCGGCTATGATGATTTCCTGCGGGAGATAGGCTGGGATAATGAGACTGATGATCGAGCCGAGCCGGAGAGCCTTAAGCCTGTCGTCAGCAAGAAAGATACCCGCAAGTGGCGTGCTGACATTGTTGCACAAAAGTCCAAAGAGCTAAAGCCCATTGAGAATCAGATGAATAAACTTGAAGACGAGATTACTTCGCTTGAGTCAGAGTCTGCCGAAGTCAGTCACTCATTTGAGCAGGCTACTATGACCGGCGATGCAGCCAAGATCCGCGAACTCGGTCAGAGAATGTCAGAACTTGATAAGCAGATTGAGTCGCTGTATGAGCGTCTGTCCGTCTTGTCGGATGAGTATGACGAGAAGAAGAAGTATTATGATGAGATGTTGTAATTAATTGGGGCTGCCGCAGCCGACGGCTGATTCGTCCATGAGCCGTCGGCACGCCCGACATCGTGTCGGGGGCCACGCCCTGCGTCGCCGCTAAAGCGGCGTAGACAAGAGGGCGGGACAACCAGCTTTTCGTAGTCGCAGGTTTTCCCGCCCTCTTGACTCCCACCCTTTCCTTGAAAACATTGGGCTTGCAGCCCAAACCTGCTGTGATGATATTCTATATTCGAGTATAATATTGTTTATCGCCATTATTTTTATTAGTCCAAGTCATACTATTACCATTAATGACATATGTATAGCTAGAATATGTCCCTTTGCCAGCAATTAATTCGCCCTCAACATCATTGCCAATGTATTCTCCATAAGATGATCCATCTTCAAGATAAATTTGAGCATTTTTAAATTCTACTATAAACCCACTTGAAGTTTTCCATTTCCCGACGACACCAGTCTGAGTGTTAGTTGAATTATTGTCGGCTGTGTTTCCCTGAGCACATGCTGTCAATATCATTATAATCATTACCATAATAATAGATAAACATTTCATTGAATTTTTCATTTTAAACCTCGTTAAATTTGTTTTTTTCACTGATACATAGTGACCTTTAAGATACAAAAAATTTGTCATTATAAAATGACGAACAGTATCTTGAATTTACCCATACGATGAATTGTTGATTGATAAACATTGATTAATGCAATAAAGGAAAATTTAAGCAGAAGAAATAATTGTTCTCATAAGGCAAGAATCTCCGCATTCGAGTAATCAACTACAAAGTCCGTGTCACTTAATGTTACCTCAGACAACAGAACCCTCGAATGCACAAAATCCCATTGTCCCATTAGTGACACGGACTCTCCAGCGGACAAGCCGTGTATTTTGAGACAACATTCGATAGTTCTGTTTTTTTCGGATAAAGGAGGTAATCTTTATTCCGAAAACTTTTTTTGTAATTGTCATTAACAATATTATATGATAAATAAAATTTTGTCAAGCAAAAAAATGCCGAGATTTTGCTTTGCAAAATCTCGGCATTTTTTATATTTATTCAGTATAAATTAGGATAAAACTCATGGTAGATCTTATCGGGAAAATGATATTTGCCGGATGTTTTTATTCCGTAGATTTCATTGATGCTGTATGGCAGATTTTTCAGTGGTCGCCTTGTGATGAACACATAGTAATTGTCCGTCGTCTGAATGAACCGTGCAAAATCACGGGTGAGAATAAATCGGTAATCTTCATCAAAGAAAATAATGGTTTGTGTATATTGTTCAATGTTTGTTTGCCAATTCTCTTCTGTTCCATTATATACAATACATTGAACATCGGACTGAAAGCGAATACCACTGCGTTGCCCTAAACGAGAATAAGAGTCAAGCAATGATATAAGAGTAGTTTTCCCTGTAGCACTGTCGCCTTGTATGACGGTGATATTCCGTTTGATGTTGAATTCGTATTTTAACCGTCCTGTTTCGATGATAATGTGATGTTTGCCTGTCACAGTCGCCTTCCGTTAAATGTATTTGACCGCAGTCCGAATGTAGTCTTTCGATGTGCTGACAATTTTATTTTCATTGAGGATCATAATGTCAAAAGGTTCAAGTCCATCAAATGGCATAAGATAGTTAAGATTGACTGTAATGTCGTTTTTTTTGCCGATTTCGATAAGCCATTTTGCACAGTTTTCTCCACAGCTTGTTGCATCAAATACAAGGTCAGGCTTTTCGTAGATCATTATCAGAGTTTGCACACCGCCTGATAATTTTTCAGGCGGTATCGCTCCGAGAATGGGACTTTCAATGACAAGTCCGTCAATATATTAGGAATGATCCACATCTTCAATCATTGCTTGAACGAATGAATCTTTGAACCATGCCGGATCATAGTTAAACTGAAACCAAGATGGTCCATAGTTTGCTTCCTGCATATCACCAAAATATATCTTCAGCATTTTTATTATCCGCCATTATAATTATGCATTATACATTATGAATTATGCATTCCTTTACAATATAATCTCATTCAGCTCCGTAGCACCGTCTACGAAGATACCCTGCTTGCGACCTTTGGCAGCATATTCGCTGAAAATGCGGTCGAGCTGCTCATCTGTTCGTTCCGTATCGTGATGGAAGAAATACAGCGACTTGACTTTTGATTTGACAGCATTGCTCAGAGCAGTCTCAAATGTCGAATGTCCCCAGCCGCGGAAATTTTTCTCGTATTCCTCGGTTGTGTATTGTGCATCATGGATGAGTATGTCGGCATTTTTATAAAAGTTGATCAGCCGGCGATTTTCTTTTACCGCACTGATGTTTTTCTCTGGGATATTTGCGTATGGCTCATGATCGTAGCATGTCGCCACAATGTTGTTTTGATATTCGATTTTATAGCCGAATGTCTCTACAGGATGATTTATGTATATATATGATATTTTCACCCCGCCGGGCAGTTCAGTCATACCCGGAGTCAGTTCGTGGTAGTATATATCAGCCTCAAGATCTTCGTGATTGACCGGGAAGTGTTCATAAGACATTTGACCGCCGACTATCTCCTGCAAATTGTCACCGGCAGCAAGTTTAGGTCCATAGATGTGCAGCTCTGTGCCTGGAATATATATCGGCTTAAAGAACGGAAGCCCCATAATGTGATCCCAATGTGTATGAGTCAGGAAAATATTTGCTTTAATCGGTTTCGGAACATCAGGATTAGCTAAGAGGCTGTTGCCTAACTCACGAATACCTGTTCCGCAATCGATGATCAGCTGATAATCCTGATCTACATCGATATGAATACATGCTGTATTACCGCCATATTTTATTGTCCTGGGTCCCGGACATGCCAGCGAACCTCGGACACCCCAAAATTTAATCCTCACGAAAGTCCTCCAAAATCTTTGTAACTTTCAAAATATATCATACACTATTATCGGTGAAAAATCAAAGAATATTTGTAAATTTGATAAAATTGAAAGAAAATTTTTGTTGACATAAATCTTTAAAATGAGTATAATGACAATGAGGAAATAGTATTGGGCAAAATTTCGATATTTTTTTTACTAAGGGTATATAGGGCGTGTAATGAAGCGGACTGATGCTGGGGAGATAAATTCTGAGATAAATCAGTCTGCTGACAATGCTTTAAGGCTGCTTAAAGAAGGTCAACTGAGCGATGCTCAGAGTGAGTTCTCTTTCATACTTCGGACTCGCTATAACAGCACTATTGCAGAATTTGGTCTAAAAGTAACGAGATATTGGCTGCAGCGTCTCAAAGATGCTCAGAGCACACCGGAAGGATGTGATCGTGGTGTATATCTATTTGATCAATGGACGAAGTTTGAAGACTTCTGCAGGATGCAGCATCGTGTAGATGATAATGTGGTGACGGCAATCAGATATTATGTCTTCAATTTTGCATTGGAACAGTTCAATAAAGATGCCAGCAGCAGCAAAAGGATAGGTCCAAAGCTGTTATATATGGCTGCATTGGCTTATAAAAAGATTGCCGATTATCGCAATTCTATGACTGCTTTTGAGCGGCTGCTGAGTTTTGATATTGATAATGCAGATGTGCTGGCTCAGCTTGCTGATGTTTATGTGCTTACCGGGCGAATTCCTGCCGGTAAAGTGCTGTTTCGCGAGGCATTCAAAGATAATCCGGCTGAGATCAAGCTGGAGAATATCGAGTCTGATCTGTTTCGGCAGTTGATTGATGCCGTTCGCAAAGCAGAACCGACAGTAGATGATCGAACTTTGTTATATTGGATACCGGTTTACGGGCGGATATATGGCATTCTCAATATATCCCGCGAGATGACTCCCGGTGACTTTATGAAGTTGAAGAAGCAGATCACTATAATGGAGAGAGAGATAGGTCAGTCTTCAGTGTATGACAGTGCATTGACGGCACGGCTGCTGAATAAGTACCTGCTGCTGTATGACATCTACGGAACGAAAAGCGGCGGCAAAGAAAAAAGAGAAGAGATTGAAAATAATATAAAGAAAATAGCTTATAATATATATATACTTTTTAAAAAATATGAGCAGGAGATAGGATGAGCGATCTTTTGGACAATTTAGAAAACTTTCTCAAAGAAGAGAAATGGACGAGAACAACAATCAATAATTACACTATTAAGAGTTTCGAGGATTTGGATAATCAGATAGAAGCTCTCCGTGCAGAAGGACTTCTTACCGATGCACTGAAACTGACGGATGATTATTTGAAAAATAATAAGAATTCGATTATAGCACTTTATTTGAACTCGTTTATCAATTTTAAGCAGGGTAGTATTGATGATACTAATATTCTCAGTCTGATTAAGATTTTCTCTGATAATCTTAAATGGAATATCGTTGAATATCTCTGTAATAAGACGCTTGTGTTCTTTGAGGATAAGTATGTTATCCGTGTGCTGATAGACACATGCAATAATCTCAATAAAAAAGACCTCGTATTTGAGTTGATGGAGCGGCTTGTTAAGGCTGACATTGAAGAGGCTGATATGCCTGCTCGCCTTGCAGAGATGAAAGAGAAGGATGGCGACCTTGACTATGCCAAGGCAATGTATAAGAAGGCGATGAATCGTAACATATATCGCGGTAACTTTACTCAGGTAGAAGAGCTGTGGAAAAAACTCCTGACATTTGATGATCTTGGATATGATTATTTCCTTAATCTTGAGAAGAAGATAACTAAGGCATTCAATGATGACCGTGCGTTGGATCTGCTCAAACTCCTGTATAATCTCTATTGGGAGAAGAAAGACTACGAAGTATGTCTCAAAGTGCTTAAAGTTATCCTTAAGAAGTCTCCGAGTGACGATTATGCACGATCACAGATTGTTGATGTATATCGTGAGAAATATAAAGACCACTCTCTTGTCGAAGAGTATATTAAGAAGAGTGATCTGGAGAGTTCATGGCGTGATGTTAATGAAGCGATTGCCGACTTCGAGAAACATATATCATTTGACAAGGGCAATTTCGTTTATCACCGCGAGTGGGGTATCGGTCGTATCGTTGATGTGAATAACGGTGTATTTACGATCGACTTCAACTCCGAGAAAAAAGGTCATAAGATGTCTTTGGCGATGGCTATCGACTCTCTGAAAAACCTGCCTAAGAATCACATCTGGATCCTCAAACTCAAGAATAAAGATCGACTGAAGAAAACTCTTAAAGAAGATCCGGCATGGGGTTTGAAGATGCTCATCAACAGTTTCGACAACCATGCTACGATGAAGAACTTCAAAGAAGAGCTTGTTCCTGATGTGTTTACTGCATCGGAGTGGTCATCATGGTGGACAACTGCTAAGAAGATACTTAAAACTGATGCGAGATTTGGAACACTTGATGAGGATAATGATGTCTATGAGCTGAAAGACAAGCCACTGTCTTATGAAGAGAAGTGCTACCTGAGTTTCAAAGGATTGAAGGATTTCTCTCTGCGATTTGATGTTATTCTTGATTTTATCGAGAATGCCGATACTGACAGTGAGTATTTCCCGGAGATGCTCAAGTATTTCGTAGATTTCATCAGTCCTAATGCTAATGTCGATGAGAAGACGATTTGTTCATATCTGATGCTGAGCGATACGCTTAAGCGTTTCCCTGTTCTTGCATCATCGATCGAACTGCCGGCGACTTTTGAGCATTACTATAAGAATATCGATGATCCTATCAAGACTTACGGTGATATATCATCGAATGATTTCAAGAAGATGTATCTGAATGAGATCAAACATTCTATCTCAGATTGGGATGATATATTTATGAAGATATTCTTCTTATATCCTAATAAATACATCTTCGATGAGTTGACTAACTATGATAAGAGTTATTTCGAGAGGATATTCCGCGAAGTCCAGATCACTTATAAGGAGCGCAAAGAGGCATTCTATTGGGTAGTGACTAATGCTCTGACAGATGATAAGGTTGATGAATATAATATCGATATGGATAAGATCCTGTTCTGTATGCTGCATCTTGTCGATATTACGGCTAAGGACATTCAGAATAAGAAGGATGTAACAAGGAATAAGAAGATCAACGCTCAGGTGAAAGAGTATCTGTTCAAGAATAATAAACTGCTTGAATACTTTAACCGAGCAGATAAGGACTTCGCTAAGCGTCTGTATACTATCATATCTGATCTGCATGCACTTGACAATGATAATGCAACAGAAGTGAAAGTCGCTATTCTCAATAAGTATCCTGACATTGATACACAATCTGCTAAACTTAAATACAGTTCTGATACTGCTCGCAAGAGTTCTATCCTTGATAAACTCATTACGACTGAGAGCAGTTATAAGAAGAAACAGGCTGAGCTTGACCATATCAATAAAGTCCTCATTCCTGAGAATGCTAAAGACATCGGTATCGCTCGTGAAAAAGGCGACTTGCGTGAAAACTCAGAGTATCAGTATGCTAAGGATGAACAGAAGCGACTCGCCGCATTGGTTAAGTCTCTGTCTGAGGATCTGAGCAAGGCTATCGTTAAGAAGGTTTCAGAAGTTACGAGCGATTTCGTTACATTCGGAACTAAGGTGACTCTGCATGACAATGTGAAGAATGAAGATGTTGTTTATACTATCATGGGACCGTGGGAGTCAGATGTTGAGAAGAAGATCTTGTCTTACCAGACTCCGCTTGCACAGAAGTTCCTCGACAAAGTTGTCGGCGACAGTGTAGACTTCGTTCTTAATGATACAAAGCACAGCTACAAAGTTAAGAAGATAGAAGTCGCTAAATTCTAAGATAATTTTAGTAAAATGCCGAAGCTGCGACGGCTAAGCATCCGTGCAACCGCTTGCACACCCGACATCCTGTCGGGAGATTTTCGGTATGACAAATCTGAAAAAGACTGCGGTAGCAGTCTTTTTTATTGGATAAGGAGAGCATTATGACGATGGATCAAGTCATTGAACGGATAAATGAATTATATCATCTGTCTAAGGAACGGACTCTGACTGATGAGGAGAAAGCAGAGCAGAAAGAGTTGAGACAAAGATATGTCAACAGTATCAAGAGTAACCTGACCGCTCATCTTGAGAATGTAGTTGTCCAACATCCTGACGGTACACGGCGAAAATTGAAGAAAAAAAACTGATTTTTTTTAATTTTTTATCCAAATTAATTTTATACTTGATTTTTTTTGAGATAAATTCTATCATTAGTATAAATACACGGAGGTTGGTTGTGCGAGTTAGATTTATTGGTTGGTTATTGCCCTTGATGATGTGCATTAGTGCTGTGTGGACAGTTATAGGATGCAGCACATCTGATCCTAATCCTATACTTGCTTTCGGCCGCATCATGACTGATGAAAGTGATTTGGATGAAGACAGTTATGAGTATAATCCTAACGGGCACGCTTATGTAAGGATTATCAATACTTCCGATAACAGCGTTATCGCAGAGACGAAAGTGAACAATATCCAAGTTCTGCCGCAGCCGTATCAGATCCGCATGAAGTATAATGAGGCATTCACTGATTATTGGGCAGAGTATGCCATCACTTGTGAATATTATAACTCCGCATCGGATAATACTGTCGATATGAGATGCCGTCAGGCTTTAGATATTCGGAGCTATGATCGCAAGATTGATCTGAATATCAGATAAATCATCTAAAAAAACTTATCCAAATGCCGAAAATGTAATATGAAACTTTTCGGCTCGTTAAAAATATATCTATGTGTCTTCATTCTTACAGTGTCGGTTATGCAAATATCAGCTAAGCCGACGGATATGATATTTATTGAGCAGATATATAAACTATACGAGACTAATCTGCACGGCACGCATACCGAGCATAAGCGTAATATCTTTTGGCTGGAGAATTGTCTGAAACTGCCAAACATCCATCCGAGTCAGGCGATCGTTGTGACAAATACTTGGGAAGAATATGTCAAATATAAGATATTGCTGCGATTTCATATTCATTATCTGCTGACTAAAGAGTATGTAGATTGGGGGTGGGAATACGATAAGCGTGATGTGACATTCTACAACATTGAGTGGGCGAAAGATATAAAGGAGAGCTTTGAGATAGCCCGTTCTCGGTATGCGATTGCTCGGCACTATTGGGCTGAGACTAAGAAGTGGTCGGCATTGGCATACAGCAAGCCGGTTCATATCGGCTGGGAACAGATCGAAGATCTTAACTATGAGATTGAGAATGGAGAATATGACTATGATTATGATCTCATTATAGATATGAGGATGGCAGACCTTGAGCGTAAGATAGCCATTATCGATGGCTATCTGGAGCAGGCGGAGAATGGAGCAAAACAAAATTAAATAACACACAATCCTCTCGGTGATTTTTCTTAAAACGCCGCATCAAAATTATCGCACAGTTGTTCCGGTGTAATCCCGCACAATTGTGCGAGAGTGTCAGCAGTTTGCTCTAAGTCAGCTTCCACCTTGCCGTCTGACTCAACAAGCAGCCGCTCTTTCGGGATAGGAGGCACAATTGTGCGGAGTTTATCCAACCGATTGTGCCGGATCATGCCGAATGAGAAGTAACAATCTGTCTCCAATAGCTGTTTCGTAATCTGTGCAGAGCCGCTGTAGCCGTGCATGATATAAGTCAGATGATACCGACGAATAATCGGGATAAGGATGTCGAATGCTTTGAAGCAATGAATAGAAACTGCACAATTGTGCTGTAAGGCAATATCAAGCTGACGCTCCAATATCCGAGTCTGCATATCTAACGAAATACTTGTGCTGCGGTCGAGACCGACTTCACCGACTGACGCATTCGGCACTGATGAGAGCAGACTGTCCAATCTGTCAGCCCATGACTTATCAGCACACAATTGTGCAGTAACTGACCACGGATGTATGCCGAATGCAGGCAGCAGTATTGGATGTCCTTGACACAATTGTGCGACTTGCTGCCAATCGTCTACAGAAACCGAATTGACGACGGCGGGCACACCCTGCGAAACGAAGTCAAGATGAGTATGTGCATCAGGAATAATATTCATAGGATGATTATATCAGAAATTTCGCTGAATGTAAATATGCACAATTGTGCAGATATAAAATTTTAGTTGCAAAAATGTCTAATTTGTGATAGATTATATTATTCTATTATAATGGAAGAAACAATGATTGAATATGATCTAATCGTAATAGGTGCAG
>JAFYAI010000158.1 GCA_017540815.1 Spirochaetales bacterium | reverse complement strand
GTCGGAGATGCGCAAAGATCAGGTCGGCTCAGGTGACAGATCCCAAAAAATCAGAACTTATAACTTCCCGCAGAATCGGGTGACTGATCACAGGATTAACTTCACATTATACAAGCTCGATATGTTTATGCAGGGTGAGATTGAAGAGATGATAGAAGCATTGAAAGTCAACTGGACAGAAACAATGATGCAGCATTAGGATTAAAAATTGGTTTTTCGGCTTCGCCGAAAAACCAATTTTTGAAAATTCTATTTTATGAAAAAAACACTTGCAATTTTTGAAAAATATATTATAATAAAATTATGAATATTCAGCGTAAGTTACATTATTTCTTAAAGAAAGAACTCACGCCGTATAATATTACGGTTTTCTGTATCGGGATTGTGTTTATCATCGCCGATATTGTATATTTCTCGGTGAACTCGTTCCGGCTGCAGCAGCTGCTTATCAATAATCAGTTTGAGTTTCTCTTTTTGCTGCTGACAGGATTTTTCCTTTACGGATTTAAGTATGATATTCTTAATGTGCCGGTGACTTTTAACGCATTTATCATTTATACGGCGAATATCGTCTTATATATCGACAAAAATATGGATAATGGGCAGCTGACATTCAATTCTCATGTGATCGTGCTGATAGTTTTCTTCATTTTTACATATTTCATTATACAGCTGCTGCTCTACATCGTCTTTCGCAAGATAACGATCTATAAAGCGGCGATTATATTAGTGAGGATCATTCTGTGGACGACAGAGATAGTTGTGTTTAACTTCTTCATATATAAGCTGCATATTGATATGGCATCATTGCACTTGCGTGATGTGATGTGGCTGCTGATGCTTGTCGTCATTCACAATATGATCAAGATAATGTTCCAGCTGTTTGAGCGGAGTCTCCAGCGTAAGTATATGGACTTCTTCAATATGGCATTATCATTTGTGCTGACAGACTCTATATTTATGCTGTTCGCTATTTTGCTGGGCAGTATCTACTCTAAGATAGAGATCCTTCATCTGTCGTTCTTTATTGCATTTTTGGCTATTGTTATCTCGATCGTGCGTTATATCACCAACAAAAATTCGCAGAATACTGTTTTTTTCAAGATAATGTCATTTATCGATCGCCGCCGTGTGAATGAT
This sequence comes from Spirochaetales bacterium, assembly GCA_017540815.1. GTDB lineage: Bacteria > Spirochaetota > GWE2-31-10 > GWE2-31-10 > MWDO01 > RGIG6909. Next base: position 8,800 of record JAFYAI010000158.1, on the reverse strand, counting down.
GTTTTCCTGTCTGACTATGCGTTTTACCCGAATGATAAAGTTGATCTGACTTATATCTTTCGTCAGGAGATATACTATCTTGATTTCGTAATGATCAAGTTTGCCGATCAGGAATGTGCCAAGCAGTTTGTTTCGTCAAGAAATGGGATTAAATCATCTATATTCTGTTTCTTCGACAGTTCTACCGATACAGTGTGTTCGATACTGCCTGACACCAAATATGATTATCATAAGCAGATCAATAAGATAAAACTTGATATTGAGTCGAAATATCCGTGCGGATTCAACATTGCTCACTGCAGTGTGCGTAAAAGATTTTGGCACATTATTGATACTGAGTATATTTTCAAAGTATTGCGGCACAAACTTAATCCGCTGCGTTTCGGCAAAGATGCTCTGCCGCTGACTAAGCAGATTATTGAAGTAGATCAGAAGTATATTTTTTCATAAAGGGTTTCGTATGTCTGATACCGTTACACTCAATCTAATGACAGTTAATAAAATGGTGATTTTTTTGGAAGGGATGCTTGCCGAAGATGTTGATTTCGATTTCTTCGGAGATAAGATCATCTTCGATATTGATTATATCGATGTCGGATTGAATAAACTGTTTGATCAGTTTATGCGCAACCGCAAGTATTACGGCGATGACAATCTGATTAAAGTCTATTTTTCCTGTATTAAGCGGTTTTACAAACTTTTGTCCAATATTGCCAAGAATACCACATTGCTGACGCAGTATCCGCGTTTCCAGACCAAACTATACGGCATCCGCATGAATTTGGAACACCGCATCCGTAATATTAAAAACTACAATACACGCAATACTTCAAAACAGTTTGACAAGCAGTGCATAGGTGAGGATGAGTACGGCCTGCTCCTGCAGGACTTTGGGGAGAATGCGGAAGAATAATTAAAATAACCAAAAAAAGTCATCGACTTTTTTTGGTTATTTACCGATTATCTTTAATTCTTCCTCTAACAACTCTTCGATTGACTTAGTTCCGTCAAGTTTTATCAGATTAATCTCATTAAATGCCGCAAAGCCTCGAAGATAATTATCATAGATTTTTCGCTGGAGTTCGGCTTTCTCAAACAACTCCGGTTCGGAACCGCGAGTGCCTATGCGTTTGAGACATTCTTCGACGGGTGTATCGATGAAGAATACAGTTTCCGGCAGTGGAAAGTCTTTGTTAAGCTGATAGATCTCGTCGAAGTCACAGTCAAGGCTCTGATATGCCAGCGATGAAAACAAATATCTGTCGCAGACGACTGTTTTGCCGTCGTTAATCTGCTGTTTAATGCCATCCTTGCCAAAAAGATGCTCGCAGCGGTCAGCCTTGAACAGATATGCCAAAGTATCAGCGGTGACAGACTTCTCTTTGCGGAGTATCTGCCTGATAAGTGTGCCGACGGCATTGTCAGACGGTTCAAATGTGAATACACCGTTAAGATGCTGAGCCAAAAGTTTAGCCTGCGTTGTCGTTCCAGATCCGTCGAGTCCTTCAAGGACAATAAAATTGTTCATTATCATAATCATTACCTTTATATAGATCACCGTGTCTGGCACGGCAATGACGACTTTTGAATATTTATCTCACCAAAATCTCTTCTGCCTCTCTAATCAGATCTTTCGATGGCGGCTGCGTATCACGAAGGGTATAAGGTATGCCGAGATTATCCCATTTGCCGATGCCGAGAGCCGAGTAGGGCTGCACGATCACCTTATCAACCGTCGATAAAGTATCGATGAACTCCCGCAGCCGTTTCATATCGTCGATGCCGTCGGTCAGATCCGGCACAAGCACATATCGGATCCACATCCGCTTGCCGAGCCGGGAGAAAAGCCGTGCATTATCCAGCGTTGTCTGCAGGTTAGCACCGGTCAGATCGTGATATTTGTTCGTATCAGAGTGCTTAATATCAAGCAAAAACAAGTCTGTCACATTCAGTATAGGACTATCCTCTGTGAGCGGCACAGAGCCTGCCGTATCGATCGCCGTGTGCATATCGTATTGTCTGCATAATTCTAACAACTCTGTCAAAAACTCCTGCTGCAGCAGCGGCTCTCCGCCCGAAACGGTCAGTCCGCCTTTGACATATTCGGCATACTGCAGGATGATGTCGAGCATCTCTTCGGCAGAATACTCTGTCCCGGCATCAAATGACCACGAATCAGGATTGTGACAGTATCGGCAGCGAAGTCTGCAGCCCTGCATAAACAGGAGAAAACGCAGTCCGGGACCGTCGATCGCCGTCAATGTATGATAAGAATGGATCCTTCCTTTAATAATATTGTCCTGCATTGCGTCTCCTTATTCTTGAGTGTCTGTGCATCCTGCTTCATTCTGAGAGTCTGCCCGCGATACTGCGTAGAGGTGCATAGACAGGATGGAGATGTCCGATGTGCTTACTCCGAGAATGCGTGATGCCTGTCCGAGAGTCTTTGGTCGGACGAGGTTAAGTTTCTCCCGTCCTTCGGTAGAAATGCCGAATATCGCATTATAGTCTGTGTCGTCTGGGATAGTCCGCTCTTCGTTCTTCTTATCCCGCAGGATATACTTGTCATTGCGGCGGATATAGCCTTCGTATTTAATGTCTGTCGCCGCTGTCATAAATACATCCTTACGCATATTAGGATCTCGCTTGTGATAGAGCTGATAAGCCTCATCGAAGTCTGTATTTGGATTCTTAATAAGGTCATCCCATTTCGTACCCTTGCGAATGCCAGGCAGATTAACTGCGGCGATCTCTTCGTCAGAGAGTTTAGCATTAGTAAAATCATGGCACAGTTGTGCTACTAACTCTGCACGCAGATCAAGTTTCGCCGTCTCCTCGCTATTCATAAGTCCATACTGATGCACATAATGCGACAGACGCAGATCGGCATTGTCCGATCGAAGTTTGAGTCGATATTCCGCACGGGATGTAAACATTCTATACGGCTCATTGACACCTTTTGTTACAAGGTCATCAATAAGCACACCGATATAACCTTCATCGCGGCGAATGATAAGCGGCGGAGCCTGCTCAATATACAGCGACGCATTGATACCGGCTATCAGTCCCTGCCCCGCTGCTTCCTCGTAACCGGAAGTGCCGTTTGTCTGACCCGCGATGAACAGACCTCTGATGATCTTCGTCTCCAAATTCGGTTTAAGCTGTATAGGATTGATGAAGTCATATTCAACAGCGTACGCCGGACGAAGGATCTCCAGATGCTCGAAACCAACGATAGAATGGAGAAACTCATCCTGCACATCTTCCGGCAGCGATGATGATAAGCCATTCAGATATATCTCGTCAGTGTAGAGACCTTCCGGTTCGATAAACACCTGATGACGATCCTTATCTGGGAACTTGCGCACTTTATCCTCGATACTCGGACAGTAACGCGGTCCGATACCTTTGATCAGTCCCGAGAACAGCGGCGACCGATGAAAGTTATTGCGGATGATCTGATGGGTTTTTTCATTAGTATAAGTGATATAGCACGGATGATTAGGGCGGTCAACCTGACGAGCGGCATAATCCGAGAAACTCATCATCTCAGCGTCGCCTATCTGCATCTCCAGTTTGTCGAAGTCGATACTTCGCTTGGCGACGCGTGCCGGTGTGCCGGTCTTAAGTCGCCCGATTGTGAAGCCCATCTTGGATAAGTTAGCGGACAGACCGCACGCCGCCAATTCGCTGATTCGTCCGGCTGTAGTATGGAACTCTCCTATATGTATCTTGCCTTCCATAAATGTGCCTGTTGTCAGCACACAGGATTTGCAGGATATTCTGTTGCCCCGCTCGGTTATGACACCGACTATGCGGCGGTTATCATTCTCACCTTCGAGGATGAAGTCAGTAACAGTATCCTGAAACAAGTACAGGTGAGGCATCCGCTCCAGAGCCTGCTTCATGCGGACATGATAGTCCAGCTTATCAGCCTGAGCTCGCTTTGCCTGCACAGCCGGACCTTTCTTGGTGTTGAGCAGGCGGAACTGTATCATCGTTTGGTCGATTATTCGTCCCATCATACCGCCTAAAGCGTCTATCTCACTGACGATATGACCTTTGGCGATGCCGCCGATTGACGGATTGCAGCTCATCCTTGCGATAGTGTCCAGATTCTGTGTGATGAGAACCGTGTTGTAGCCGCGGCTTGCAGCGATTGAGGCCGCCTCGCATCCGGCATGTCCGCCGCCTATTACTATTATGTCATAATCTCGTGTTAGCATGGTAGTTGTCCTATTTCTGTCTCTCGTAAAATCCGGCTTAGAACTTTATAGTCTAAATATTGTATTCCATATCTGCCTTTGGCAATCTTATCTGCCAATGCACTGTTGTAATATATATCCATAGCATTTTCTTTTGAAATATTTAGACTTTCGGATAAATCTTTTATTATCCGCTCTTCAAGCCGCTCTTGGTAGTTTCGTTCTAAAATATCTTCGTCCATATTATTTTACCTCTATAAAAGAATAAAAGTGTAACATCTTGTCAATCGCATTCTGTGTGATAAATGCAATCTGATCATAATTTTGATAAGCTTTTATTTCCTTTATCGCACGCTCCTTATCCCATATTCCGTCATGGTACATATCGACTACACGAAATACCTTGTCATTGGCGACCTTTCCTTGTATTACATCGTATTTTTGATATTCATTTCCGCCATCACGGCAGTCACAGACAAAATCTATCCATTCGGACAATTCTTCTCCGAAATCTTTAATTTTTAACTTCTCGAAATTTTCATTCATTGTATATGTATTTACATAAGCATTGGTTGTACCGTTAATATCTTGCTTCCGCTTTGCCCAAGTCTTAGCTTGCTGTTGGTTTGTTGTTACATAAAAGCCCTTGCCAAAATCCAATGAGCGATAAGAATGATTTATATCAGGATTACGAATAATCTCTGTTGAACCGTGATATACTATCATATCGCTACTCCTCGTGCCGACAAATATTTTTCGACCTCGTGAACGATATATTGTGTTCCCTGCGTGTGCATACTGTCATAATGCGGAACTAACAGACTGTTGATGCAGTCAACCGATTTTAGTTTTTTGTATGTTGCCGACGGCAGCATACCCCATTTGTTTGCACAAGCATGCAGAATGTAAATGACAAATTCAAAAGTATCCTGATTCATAGTATCCTCGGCTGTATTATATCACAATTGTGCAATTATTCAAAATGTTTTGTAAAAAAAATAGTCCGTTGGAGTATTTTTTATTATGTTCTTGACATTTTCTGACTATTGTCATATTATTAATTGAACATAAAAAATATAGAAAATGAGATATTATAATAGTTTTTCTAGGAAATCAATAGACGAACCGTTTAAGTAATTTATTACAAAGTAAATAATATAATACATATCAAACCGTAACTTTAATACAAAAAAACAATATTCGCAAAAACCACGAGGTTTTGCAAAGCAAAACCTCGTGGTTTTTGAATTTACACTTTTTCCGACGAATTTCTGTATCAGCACAACACTTTTTCGTCGGAAAAAGTGTATTGACAATACAGAAATTCCGTGATATAATCACTTTGTAAGGTGGTGAATATGCAGCGAAGTTTGATGAAAGATTTGATTGTCTGGAAGAACAGACCTGACCGCAAGCCGTTGATTTTGTGGGGAGCAAGGCAGGTTGGCAAGACATGGTTAATGGAAGAGTTCGCTCGAAACGAGTTTGAGAATTATGTTTATATATCATTTTTCAAAAATGCCAAAGCGGCAAAGATTTTTGATGAGGATTATAATCCGAGCCGTATTATTGACACTTTGTCGGTAATGAATAATACGGAGATCAGAGCAGGGAAAACTTTGATCATTTTTGATGAGATACAGGATGCTCCGAAGGTGTTGGAGTCACTGAAATATTTTTGTGAGAATGCACCGGAATATCATATTGTGGCTGCCGGATCGCTGTTGGGTGTTGCTCTTCATACCGGAGTTTCGTTTCCTGTCGGCAAGGTCAATGAGCTGCGTTTATATCCTATGAGTTTTATGGAATTTCTTCAGGCATTGGGTGAACAGCGGCTTGCTGAGCAACTTTCCGATTATCGCAATCCGATTGTTTCTGATCTGCGTGACAGTTATGTGCCGCTGCTGAAGGCTTATTATTTCGTCGGTGGAATGCCTGAGGCGGTCAAATTATTTGCCGAGACGAAGGATTATGACGCTGTTCGGGCGGTACAGCTTTCAATTCTGAATCAGTATGACGGTGACTTTGGTAAGCATATTCAGCCGAATGTTTTGCCGCGCATTCGGATGGTTTGGCAGGCATTGCCAATGCAGTTGGCAAAGGAAAATAAGAAGTTTTTCTTTGGTCAGATTAGAGAAGGTGCGAGGATGAAGGATTTCGAGGTGGCGATACAGTGGCTTGCTGATGCCGGTTTGATTTATAAGGTGCATAAGGTAAGTAAGCCTGCCATGCCGCTGAAAGCATATATTGATTTTGCTTCATTTAAGATATTTATGCTTGATGTCGGACTCTTGGCTGCTATGAGTGAGATTGATAAGCAGAGTATCGTTGACGGGAATGCGATATTTACCGAGTTCAAAGGTGCATTGACTGAGCAGTTTGTTTTGCAGGAACTGAAAGCCTGCACAAGTTATACTCCGTTTTGGTATTCAGGTGAGAAATCTACTTACGAGACGGATTTCCTCATTCAGAATGGCAAAGATGTGATACCAATCGAGGTGAAATCCGAAGTCAATCTCAAATCCAAGAGTCTGCGTGTGTATTATGATAAATTTCAGCCGCCGTATGCGATTCGTATCTCGATGTCGGGTTACGAGCGTCAGGACTGGTTGGAGAATATTCCGCTATGGGCGGTTGGTGCGACTGATAAAACGAGGGATTATATTTGATATACAATAATTCAATTTTAGGGAAAGATTTTGCGTGCAAAATCTTTCCCTAAAATTGCACATTGCACATTGCTCATTTCTCATTATTTTCCGGTTTGATCGTCGCACCTATATCTTCGATGCTGCTGCGAAGCTCACCGTTAATCTTTTTAAGGAATTTATACAATGTGTTCTGCTTGTTCGACGATTTGTTGTGAGATCTTTTAATCTCATCGGAGACAGCCGATATAAGTGTCTCAAAGCGTTTAATCTCCGAGTCAAGGCTCTGCACTGATTTGTCTTCGTTGTGAACGCTGATGTCGATAGAGTTTCGTTTGAATCTAAATGTCGTCACATCATCGAGCCGCGGTGTATGTGTGTTAAATCCGAAATTATACTTTATATAATTGGCGAACTCGTTAATGACAAGCGGATCACCATGCACGACAAATACTTCCGGATTGCATTCTTTGTAATGTGACAGCCATGCAAGCAGTTCATTCTTGTCGGCATGAGCAGACAAACCGCCGATCGTGTGGATCTTGGCATTGACTTTGATCGTTTCATTGAATATCTTGACTTCTTTTGCTCCGTCAACAAGTCTGCGTCCGAGAGTTTCGGCTGCCTGATAACCGACGAACAGGACATGGCTGTTTTGCTGCCAAAGGTGATGTTTGAGGTGGTGGAGTATTCTGCCTGCCTCGCACATGCCGCTCGAACTGATGATGATCTTCGGACTCGGATCTTTGTTGATCGCCACTGACTCGTCAGTCGTCTTGGTGAAATAGAGATTGTCCATCTCGAACGGATTTTCGCCGCGGTCAAGCATTGACTTGGTCTCTTCATCGTAGAGCTGCGGATTATGCTTATATACCTCTGTCACACGGTCAGCCATCGGACTGTCTATATATATCTTTATCCTCGGAATGTAATATTCTTTGAATATCTTATACAGCCGGAATATCATCTCCTGTGTTCGTCCGAGTGCAAATGACGGGATAATAAGAGTGCCGTTGGACAGCACAACTTCTTTAATAAGCTGAAGCAGTTCCTCGTTGGTATGCTCATTGCTCTTGTGACAGCGGTTACCGTAAGTTGATTCGGTGATAATGACATCGGCATAGTCAGAAGTGTCAGGATTGCGGATGATTGCCTGATTGCTGCGGCCGAGGTCTCCTGTAAATATGATCTTCTTGGTAATGCCGTCTTCCGTAATGAAAAATTCGATAAATGCACTGCCGATGATATGTCCGGACTCTTTGAATTTCACTCTGATATTCTCGGAGATCTCGACTTCATGATCGTAAGGCACCTCGCGGATCATATCGACAGTCGCCGCAACATCATCATTATTATAGATAAGATCGAATGGCTTCAAGCCCTTGCGAAGCCGCTTCTTGTTTTTCCATTCCAGATCCATCTCCTGAATGTGTGCCGAATCATACAGAATAATCTCTGTCAGCTCTTTGCCGGAGCGGGTGAGGAATATCGGATTCTTATAGCCTTCTTTGACGAGCTTCGGCAGCAGTCCGCTGTGATCGACATGTGCATGCGTGATAAACACCGCATCAATCTCGAATGCATTATAAGGAAACTGCGTATAATTTCGCTCCTGCAGGTCATTGGACTCCTGAAACATTCCGCAGTCAATGAGAAAACGCTTGCCGTTAGTCTCCAATAGATAATTACTGCCGGTTACACATCCGGCTGCTCCGTAAAATGTGATCTTCATTATTATTGCCTCACTAAGTTGTCACCACGCCCCCTGCCGACAAGGAAGTCGGCGTGCTGTCGCCGTAAGGACGCTTAGGCGACGCTGTTTCGTGGTCTCTATTATTATACAAAAATTCAGTTAAATTTCAACTAAAAACAAAAAAAATAAGAATTTTATAATTTTTTATGAATTCAAGAATTTTATTTGCATTTTCTGACAAGATAAATTAGAAT
>JAFYAI010000157.1 GCA_017540815.1 Spirochaetales bacterium | reverse complement strand
GTATCACCGCTTGCGAAGACTTTCTTATATACGAACTGATCTTCCAAGTCAAGATGATCAAGATCTATATCCTTGCCTTCTGTCTTCTTAATCAGAGCAAGACAGTTTCGCTGCATCGTCAATGTGATAAGCCCCAAGAAGTCCATCTTGACAAGACCGCACTCCTCAAGCTGAGGTCCAGGATATTGTGTAACGACGGTATCACCTTCTTTGACATCTTTCACTACCATCTTCGGAGCGTAATTCGTGATCGGCTCTTTACCGATGACAACACCGCAGGCATGAACTCCGACGACTCTGACTATCCCTTCCAGCCTCATCGCCGTCCGAATCAGATTACTTTTTTCACTGTTTCTTCCTTTATAAATGTCGTTCAGCTCACGACATTCTTCAGTATTGATAATGTCTGACAATGACGAGTAACAACACGGAATCAATGCGGCGATCTCATTGACGGTCTCAATCGGCACATCAAGGACTCGCCCTACATCTCGCAGTGTCTGTCCTGCCTTCATCCTGCCGAATGTAACAATGCGACTGACATGGTTGGCACCGTATTTTTGCCTGATATATTCCAAGACCTCACCACGCCGCTCCTTACAATAATCAATGTCAATGTCAGGTATTCTTACATACTCAGGATTGAAAAAACGCTCAAACAGCAAACCGTATTTCAGCGGATCGATATTTGTGATACCCAATGCGTACAAAACTATACTGCCGGCAGCAGTGCCCCGCCCCGCTCCAACCCCAATACCGTTATCTTTAGCGAACTTGACCATATCCCATATTATAAGGAAATAAGACTGACAATGCTGCTGACAAATCGTATTAAGTTCATCATTCATACGACTCCAAACTTCATCAGACGGATTCTCTCCGTATCGGCGAATGATGCCCTCTTGCGTAAGTTTACGCAAATACAACTCATCTCGATCGGCAGAACCGTCATGAATGTCAATAACCTCATCGGAAATCAGGAAATCAGGCAAATCAGGTTCGTGCAAGTTAAGTCTGACATCGCACATCTCTGCAATAGCTACCGTATTGCTAATTGCATTAGGCACATCCTTAAAAATACTTGACATCTCTTGTGCAGACTTGAAATAATACTCATCATTAGGGAGTTTAATTCGATCTATATTGGTAATATTCTTTCTCGTGAGAATGCATGACCAAATATCTTGGATTGGAGCATCACTGCGGCGAAGACAATAGCAGCTGTTCGCTGCAACGACAGGGATATTCAAGTCTTTTGACATTTTAACTAATGCAGTAATGCACTTTTTGTCTTCAGTAAGATTGTGATTTTGCAGTTCCAGAAAAAATGAATCGCCGCCGAATAATTCCTTATAAAACATTGCTTCTTCAATAGCTTCGTTGAGTCTGTCGGCAAGAATTAATCGTGAAATCACTCCGTCAAGACCAGCTGACAGACACACCAAATCGGATGAGTATTTACGAAGAAGTTCCTTATCAATTCGTGCAACATTACAAAATCCCTCTGAATATGAAACCGACGAAAGTTTCATCAGATTTTTATAGCCGTTCTCATTTTTCGCAAGCAAAACTAAACGGCTGTTTTCAGTCGGGGCATTGTTATCAAACCGAAAATTCGGAGCAACATAAAACTCACTGCCGATAATTGGCTTGATTCCAGCATTGACACAGCACTTGTAAAAATCAATCACACCGCTCATATTGCCGAGATCCGTGATGGCGACGGCATTCATACCGAGACTCTTGGCATACTCGGCAATGTTATCCTTGTTCGTAGGATTAACTCTGATTATACTGCCATTCATCGAATACTCCGTGTAGTTATGCAGATGAATGAAATTATTGTTTTCTTTAGGCATCATTCTCCCCCCCCCTTTTATCACTCGATTTTTTCTATAAATAATTTTGGACCGTTCCACCTATCGTCTTCTACAGTTCCATAAAATGTGTAAAACAAAAATTCTTTCAAAGAAAGAATTTTTTCAATCAAGTTACTATCAAATTTACAATATATGGAAACATCTAAAAGATGAATAGAAGTTCCGTCTGAATTTACTCCACAAAATTTTGTTGTTATTTTTACTTTCTTTCCAATATAATAGTCCTTTTTGAGTTTTACAATATCCCATTTGGCAACTTCGATGTACTCTTCTGCTAACTTACTCAAACTCTCTTTATCAAGTATTTTTCTTGCAGAATCTATCAGATTGATAGTTTCATTCAGATTGCCTTTTGCATACGAATCTTTTGCTTTATCCAACAAATCTGAAAAATCGGAAGCAAAAGATAACACGGAAACCGACACAATAATTAACACACTTAAAATCTTTTTCATAAAGTCCTCCATATAAATGATAATTATTACAAATTACAATATCCTCGCTTCGCCGTCTGAACACTTTAACCGCTTTGCAGGAATGCCGCCGCTCCAATTTTTCCCCTTCTTAACCTTACTCCATTGAGCTTTTGTGCCACGAAATTCCACAGAGGTAAGAGACGGACATAAAGTGAAAAACTTCTCACCGATCGTTTTCAGATTCGCCGAAAGAACAATAGATTCAAGAGACTGACAGTCAGCAAATACATAACTGCCGCATTCCGTCACACTGTCGGGTATAACCACCGACACAAGAGACTTGCATGTATTAAAAACCCAATCACCAATTTTCGTCACACTCGACGGAATGACTATTGACTTCAAAGAGGTACACCTCTCAAAAGCACTTTCTTCAATTTCCGTAACGCCTTCAGGAATCACCACAGACTCAAAAGATTGGCAATCCTTAAATGTATTTCTTTCAATTTTTGTCACACCCAATGAAATATCAATTGAGGGAAGTATGCAACACCCTGCAAACGCAGCATCGCCGATTTCCGTAACACTATTCGGGATAACAATAGACTCAAGTGAAATACATCTACTAAACGCAGAACTGCCGATTTCTGTAACGACATCAGGTATTACTACAGATTTAAGAGATTTACAGCCTGAGAACACACCACTGTCTATTCTTGTCACACTATTCGGAATATCAACAGACTTAAGTGCCGTGCAGTCATAAAAAACATCGGAACCGATTCTACTCATACCTTCCGGAAGTGACACTGACTCAAGTGCCGTGCAGCCTTCAAAAGCATATTCACCGATTTGTTCCATGCCTTCGGGAATCACAACGGAATCAAGAGATTCGCAGTGATAAAAAGCTTTATAACCGATTTTTTTCATGCCTTTAGGCATAATAACAGATTTTAGAGATTTACAGCCTTCAAAAGCATTACTGCCGATCGTCTCAACACCTTCGGTAATGACTACAGTTTCGAGTTTTCTGCAATCCTTAAATGCGAAAGCACTGATTCTCTTCATGCTTGAAGGAATAACAATCGAACGAAGTATAGAATGCTGTGTGTCAAATACTGTTTTTTCAATCGCTGTTACTCCTTCAGGAATCACTAATTCAGCGGCAGCCAATTTGACTTTCTTTATTACACCGTCTTTAATTAAAAAATTCTCAGCCATAAAATCTCCTTATATTATAATTAAATGATAACATTATCTTAAATCAATCCGACTATTCCATCTGAACATTCCACGGTTGTTGCAGGAACATCGTGATAAACACTGATGTAAGCGAACTGCAAGCATTGAAAGCCCAACCGCCTATTATGCGGACTCCATCAGGAATGACTACAGACTTCAGCGATTTGCACTTCCTTATCTTACCATCATGAATAATTAAATCATCTGCCATCTTATTATACCTCCTGATTTTTTAGACGAAAAGTGTCGGCATAGTATCAAATTAAATAATTTTTGTCAAGGGCGGTTAGAAAATTGTTTCTAAATAATTATGTCGAAACAAATTACGACTCATTTTAGCATAAAATTCAACGACTGCATAAGCGATCCTTCTTTGCAGCCGCTGAAATTTGAGGATTATTTTGCGATTATTAAAGTATTATAACCACCACACTGCGGACATATATTGCACGAACGGTGAGTTATTCCGAATCTCTGTTCGACACATTTTGGCTTCTCGCAAAAAACAACACCACATTTTGTACACTTTCGCATATTGCCACCACTAGTATGACATATTGGACACCCCATCTATTACCTCCTATCATTCATATTTTTCCTGTTTTCATATTATTTGGTAATTTCCCTTGCTAACAGCATCTTTACCAAATTTTTTTGTCAAAAGTGTTGGCATATTATCATTTTTATACTATGTTTGTAAACATCGGTTAGAAAAAAGTGCATAAGTGGGGTTGATGTAATGATTTAGAGAGCAAAGCAAAACATCGGGCAAATGCTTTGCCCGATGTTTTTTTGGTATTTTTGCTGAATTTGGTGTGTAAAACAGGGGAAATTTGCTAAATGTCAAAAAAAAAAAAAATAGAATTATTAAAAATTCTGCCATTTTTTAAAGAACCTTGACAGGCGGAGAGGGGATCGGGTATAATGGGGATAGAAATTTAATATCACATAATATGTGGAGGTAAAGGTTATGCGAAAGATTACTAATGAATTCATGAAGGAATTAAAAGAGGGAAAATTTAAAGTTCTGATAGAGGAAATTAAAAAAGACAATACTTTAGACACAGAACTACGAGGAGACAAAGTTATCGTTTATTATCGTGGTGGAAAACTTTTGACTATTTATCATGATAAGGAAACAATTGAAGTAAATAATTCTTATAAAACAAACTGCGAAGATAAAACAGAAATTATCGGTATTGAAGAATGTTTAAACAGAATACCTTTAGTTAAATATGATATGGATAAGTATTTATCTGAAAAAATGAATTTAGAAAAGGAATTTCAGCAATTGATTGTTCGAGAAAACAATTATTCAAAAATATCTGACTCTACGGATTATTATATTGCAGATATGGAATACAATGAAAAAACATCAGAAGGAAGATTTGATCTTATTGGTTTCAAATGGGAATCAAAAGGTTCTGCCAGAAAAAATCCCAAAAATGTAAAATTAGTTTTGTTTGAAATAAAGTATGGGAAAGATGCTATAAAATCTGTAGGTAATAATCCAGGATTAAAAACTCATTTAGAAGATTTTGATAAAACAATAAGTGATGAAAAAATATTCTGTGGACTAGCTGATGATATATCTGAAGTTGTAAAGCAAAAAGCAGAATTGGGGTTAATAAAAGGTAATAAAGGTATTGATGGGAAATACAATTTTTCGGGAATTACAATCAGCCATGAAAAACCAGAAGTTGTATTCATTCTCATAAATTATGATTATGAAAGTACAATGCTGAAAGAAGAATTAAACAATATAACGAAGAATTATGATTTCCCGATTTATTTTGCACAAAGTTCATATATGGGATATGGATTATATTTTGATAAATTTATTAAATTTGATGATATGAAAGCAAAATTAAACAATCAGTAATTTAGCAAACTAAGATCCATAAAAAATACAGGCTGCCGCAGGCAGCCTGTGCGGGGTACTCATTTTTAGTGCAACGCCAAGATCTCACTTCCTGATAACCCTGTTGCCTGACTGATTTGACTATTAGACATTCCCATATTAATAAGATTACGAGCAGTTTCGATTGCTTTACTATATGCACCTCGTTTCTCACCAGCTTCATACGCTTCTTCTCTCTGCACTGCAACATCAGTTGCATAATCATATTCACATGTCAGCATATTAATCACCTCACTTACTTTTCTGTCTAAATATCCATCCAATATACCCATTTTTAACGCTTTCTCTATCGCATGTTTATATTTATCTTCATTTTCTCCGCTCGATTTCTCATTATTTATCAAGTCAATAAATCTACAAATAAATTGTCCTTAACTTTGCTGTTTTCTGTCATTGAAACTCCTCTCTATAATTATAACAAAAAAACTGAAAAAAACAAGTGTTTTTTTCAGTTTTTTACAATTCCCCTCTACTCTATACACATCTCTTCAATAATCTCTGCATACTGCGGATAATCCCTAAGCATATCAATTTTCTTCAGCATTTCAAAATCATGGAAGTCAAATCCCGGACTAACCATGCAGCCGACAAGCGAAAATCCCGGCAGATTCATTTTAGAGCCGAATATTGTGCCTCGCGGAACAAGTATCTGAGGCTCTTCGCCATTCTCAACATTCAGACCGAGCTGCCGTATCTGAAGTTTGCCGTCAGCATCAATAATATATATCGATAAAGCACTGCCGCCATGATAGTACCACAATTCATCGGAGAGCAGCCGATGAAAATGCGAGATCTCACCGTCCCGCAGCAGGAAATAAATACTCGTCCACAATAGACGGCTGCCGTCAAACCTGTCGAAGCTGACATCCTCATCTGACTGGCAAGTCTGCCGATAATATCCGCCTTCAGGATGCGGAAGAAGGTTTAAATGTTTGATAAAATATTCTGCATTTTGCATAATGACTCCTTATTACTTATACCACCGAGATCTTCTCTACCATATCAAATTGTTTCTGAAATGCCGTATAGACGGCTTTATCATTCGGCATACGGAACTCAGTCACATAGAACACTCTCCAACCCTTCGGCGAATGCTCATCCCGGATATGGAAGTAGATCGTAAGATCGCCACTTAGATTTCTCAAGAATCCTTTCATCTGTTCAAGCTGAGCAATATTCATATCAGTATCACGCAGATAGATATGACATTCCGATTTGCTGTGAGCAAGCATAGGTGCAAGAGCATCTATATCAGACACAGTTATCGCAGGTCCGCCGTTATTGCGGTATGTCCCGGTTATAAGCACTATCTCACCAGCCTCCGGGATCTTGCCTTCATTGAGCAGAGTCTCATAATTCTTTGCAAATACAAGAACATCGACCGCTCCATATTTATCTTCAAGTTTCATCTTACACCAAGACTTACCGCTCTTATCGATCATCATCTGCCTGCTGCGGACAATGCCTGCGACTTTGACTTTGCTGCCGTAGCGGAATTTCTGCTGATCATCGGCAGGAACATTTTCGGCATCCAAAGAATGAAGCGACTTCGTATTAAATGTCGCATTCTCGCGGATGACGGACTTATACGGATCAAGCGGATGCCCGGAAATATAAAATCCGACACGTTCTTTCTCAAAGTCCAGCTTGGTATTATAATCATATTCATCGAGATCTTCAGGATTGGGCTGAGTATGATCTTCTTTCTCTTCTTCGTAAGCATCGAACAGCAGAGACTGCCCGTTCTTCTTGTCAGTCTGATAGATCTGAGCTTCATGGTAATACTCATCCAGATGTTCGATCATCCACTTACGCGACGGGAAGAGGTCATCCAATGCTCCAGAGAATATCAATGCTTCGACAACGCCTCTGTTGACAACGTGAAGATCGACACTGCGGAGGAACTGCACAAAGTCGGTGAAATTGCCCTGCACATTGCGGACTTCGACAATATTGTGAGCCGCTATGTCTCCGACTCCTTTGATCGCATTAAGCGGGAAAACAATGCTGTTATCATTGACGGTGAAGAAACTGTCAGAATAGTTGACATTCGGCTTAACGATCCTGATATTGTGCTCGAAGCAGTAAGATATATAGATCTGCATCTTATCCGGATGGTCAATCTCGGCAGTCAGTGCCGCAGCCATATAATGCACCGGATAATATGCTTTGAGCCAGCCGCATTGATATGCAACGAATGCGTAACATACGGCATGAGACTTGTTAAACGCATATTTGGCGAATGCTTCCCAGTCGCTCCAGATCTTCTCAATCAGCTGATGAGGATCTTTTATCTTGGATTGCTCACAGCCTTTGATAAACTCAGGATTATTCATACAGCCGTCGATGAATTTGACTTTCAGAGCATCCATCTTGTCTTTGAGCTTCTTACCCATTGCTTTACGCAGCGAGTCAGACTCACCTCGTGTGAATCCAGCAAGAAGTCTCGACAGCAGCATGACCTGCTCCTGATAAACAGTGACTCCGTAAGTGTCTTTCAGATAACGCTCCATCAGCGGATGGTCATACTCGATCGGCTCCTGACCATTCTTACGGGCAACGAACTGCGGGATATACTCCAGCGGTCCCGGACGATACAACGCATTCATAGCGACGAGATCACTTAGACAAGTAGGCTTAAGCTCTTTGAGATACTTCTGCATTCCGGCACTTTCAAACTGGAATACAGCCATTGTATCACCGCTTGCGAAGACTTTCTTATATACGAACTGATCTTCCAAGTCAAGATGATCAAGATCTATATCCTTGCCTTCTGTCTTCTTAATCAGAGCAAGACAGTTCCGCTGCATCGTCAATGTGATAAGCCCCAAGAAGTCCATCTTGACAAGACCGCACTCCTCAAGCTGAGGTCCCGGATATTGTGTAACGACGGTATCACCTTCTTTGACATCTTTCACTACCATCTTCGGAGCGTAATTCGTTATCGGCTCTTTACCGATAACAACACCGCAGGCATGGATACCTGTCTGTCTGGCAAGACCTTCCAAGCCCATCGCTACTCGGATAAGATTTCTGTTTTCCTCATTGTCACCATCATATATCGCTTTGAGCTCACGGCCTTCAGGCGAGTTCATCTTCTCGGCGATAGTCTTGCCTTCATCAGGGATCATATCCGAGATCTCTTTGACTGTCTCCAGAGGCACATCAAGAACCCGCCCTGCATCTTTGACAGCCAACTTTGCTTTCATCTTGCCGAATGTGACGATGCGGCTTACATGGTCAACTCCGTATTTTTGGTTGACATATTCAAGGACTTCGCCGCGCCGCTCCATACAGAAATCGACATCGAAGTCAGGCATACTGATTCGGTCAGGATTGAGGAATCGCTCGAACAGCAGATCGTATTTGAGCGGATCGATATTGGTTATCCCCAATGCGTAGGCAACAATACTTCCCGCACCTGAGCCTCGCCCCGGACCGACCCATATCCCGTGATCGCGGGCGTATTTGATATAATCCCATACTATCAGGAAGTAACCGGGGAACTGCATCCAGCAGATAGTCTTTAGCTCGTCATTCATGCGTTCCCATACTTCATCTGACGGATGCTCTCCGTATCGGCGGATAATGCCTTCTCTGGTCAGTTTCCGTAAGTAGAGTTCCTCACGGCTCAGCCGGTCTATCTCTTCGTCGGACAGTATCTTGCCTTTATAGTCAGGCTGTGATTGGGCTTCTTTTTTCTCAAGACATTTTGCGGAAATATCATGAATGTCGAGAGCCTCCTCCGGCACTGGAAACTTCGGCAGAACAGGTCCGGGCAGGTTGAGCTTGACATCGCACATCTCTGCAACGAACCGAGTATTGCTGATAGCTTTAGGCACATCCTTGAAGAGTTTGGCCATCTCGGCTGCCGACTTGAAATAAAACTCATTATTCTTGAACTTGAACCGATCCTGATCGGTTATCTTCTTCTTAGTAGAGATGCAGACCATAACATCCTGTATCTCAGCATCTTCCCGACGCAGATAGTGGCAGTCATTAGTCGCGACAAGCGGTATCTTCAATTCTTTGGACATCTTCAGAAGTGCATTGACGCATTTCTTCTCTTCGGGCAGCTTATGATACTGCAGCTCGAAGAAGTAACTCTGCGGACCGAATGTCTCCTTGAAGAACATAGCCTCTTCTATCGCTTCCTTCATCTTGTCTTCGATAATAAGACGAGGCACACTGCCGGCGATACAAGCCGACAAACACACAAGATCAGAGGAGTATTGTCGGAGCAGTTCCTTGTCGATACGCGGCTTATAGTAAAATCCGTCAGAGAATGACGCTGATGAAAGCTGAATAAGATTATTATATCCGGCTTCATTCTTAGCAAGCAGTATCAGATGGCAGTTCTCCTTGGGATCGTTATGATCAAACCGGGATCCGGGAGCAACATAGAACTCACTGCCGATAATCGGCTTCACTCCGGCCTTCTCACAGCACTGATAAAACTCGATCGCACCGAACATATTGCCGTGATCTGTTATGGCGACAGCATTCATGCCCATACTTTTGGCATACTCAGCAATATTATTTTTATTCTTAGCATTGATGCTTATCATACCGTCGAGCAGAGAATACTCAGTGTGATTATGAAGATGAACGAAATCTATACTTTGCTCTGAACTCATTTATGCCTCCGATTATCTTGGATATTGTAACAAATTTATGATAAAAGTCAAATTCTTTTTAATAAAATATAAATGCTTAAAATATAATTGCATTACGGAGCTATACGGCATTTTTTTAGCATTTTCTTCCATATAATACTTGCAAATTCTTGTAATTTTTTATATTATAATGGAAGACAATCGGAGTATAATATGCTTTTAAAGATAGTAACAATCGGAGATGAGCGGTTATCACAGAAATCTACAGATGTAGAGTCTGTCAATGATGAGATCCGCACTCTTGTGAAAAACATGTTCGACACAATGTATGCCGCTAACGGTATCGGATTAGCCGGTGTGCAGGTAGGTGTTATGAAGCGGTTGTTTGTGATCGATGTGCCGGGCAAGATCGGCAGCACAAAGATAGCGATGATCAACCCTGTCATTAAAGAGATGTCAGCCGAAAAAGAGCTTGGTGAGGAAGGATGCTTATCTCTGCCGGGAACATG
Organism: Spirochaetales bacterium; assembly: GCA_017540815.1. Lineage (GTDB taxonomy): Bacteria > Spirochaetota > GWE2-31-10 > GWE2-31-10 > MWDO01 > RGIG6909. The sequence continues at coordinate 9,689 of JAFYAI010000157.1, read as the reverse complement.
CGGCGAGGTGCTGCGTTCCAAGAGGATAACTGTGGAATACACTGATCTCAAAGGCAAACGCAAAACTCTTAAAGCGACAGGACTGCTCGCCGTCTGCATACAGCATGAGTATGACCATCTCGATGGCATAACATTCGTTGATAGGCTCGACCCCAACGAACGCAATGTGAAGATCCGAGAGTCTAAGAAATATATGAAGCAAAACGGATTCTAATATAATGAAGATAATACTGCTCGCCACGCCGGAGATAGCTCTGCCGGTATATCACGCATTACACTCATCACATCAGCTGCTCGCCGTCTTGACACAGACGGATAAGCCTGTCGGACGATCGAAACAACTCGTTCCGTCTCCGATAGCACAAGCGGCAGCCGCTGACGGAGTTGCGATATATAAGGCTGACAAGATCACGCCGGAACTCACCGCACAATTGTGCCAACTCGGAGCAGATATATTCGTTACATTTGCTTACGGCGTGATACTGCCGCGAGACTTCCTCAATATGACTCCCCGCGGCGGGATAAATATCCATCCGTCTATGCTGCCCAAACTCCGCGGGCCATCTCCTATGCAGACTGCACTGCTGCTCGGAGAGCCGACGGGCATCACGGTTCAGCAGATCGCATATAAAGTGGACAGCGGAGACATACTCTATCAGGAGCAAGTTGAGATAACCGATGAGACCGACATTCTCAGTCTGACAGAATATGTGTCCAACCGCAGTGCCGATATAATCCTCGATGTGCTTAAGAATATCGAAAATGGGACAATTGTGCCGAAGCCGCAAGACGAGTCAGCAGCGACATTCTGCAGGATGATCAGTAAGGAAGACGGACGGATAGACTGGCATAAACCTGTCCGGGAAATATTTAACCAAATCAGAGCATTCTCGGCATGGCCTGTCGCATTCTCAGTTGTAGAAGGTCAAAAAATACTTTTCCACAAGGCGATACCTGACGGAACAGGATTATTCGACCGATATAAGGATTGTGCTGACGGTCAAATAGTGATACTCAACCGCAAAGACGGCATCTATATCAAATGCAGCGACGGTCTGCTGCGAATAATGCGGCTACAATTACAGGGAAAGAACATTCTCGATGACAAGGACTTCGCCAACGGCGGACAGAGATTCTTAAATAAAATACTGGAGTCATAATGAACAGTTTTAGCGATATATTTTCTAACATTTTCTCGGCGATATTCATCACATCGAATGACACTGACGAGGATAAAGCACGCAAGATTATCCGATATGCGTTCCTCGGCTCGATCATTATGATCGGAGTTGTATCATGGGCGATCTTCGTATTCGCAACATTCGGCGACCGCGTTGTCAAAGTCCCCAATGTGCAGGGTGACAACATATACACCGCTCTGCAGAAGATCTCAGACAGAGACCTCATCGCCGATGTCGATGCCAAATACACCAGCGACTATCCTGAAGGCGTTGTATATTTCCAGAATCCGACTCCCAACAGTGTCGTTAAGAAAGGTCGAGTTGTAAACTTCAATGTATCGCTCGGTTCTACAGCCAACGCTCTGCCGGACTTCCGCGGAATGACGGTGTTTGAGATGGCGGACTTTATTGATAAGAAATATTCTGCGGATGATCTGAAATTCAGTTCTATCCAGACAAAATACGAATACAGCGACAGCGTAGAACGAGGCTGCATTATTCGTCAGACACCGGCGGAAGGCACTCCGATGAAGACTGTCACATCATTGGAAGTCATCATCTCCAACGGATTGGAAAGTGCCGACAAGACAGAGCCAACTCTTGCCGACTATACTAATGTAGATTTTGCCAAAGCGGTCTCAGATCTGTCGCAGGCCGGACTACTGTATAATTTCACATTCCGCACAGGCAACTATATCCGCAATAATATGAAGATAGCATCTCAGTCTGTTCCGGCCGGTATGCCTTATCGGCAGATTATCGAAGAGAACAAAACCATATCATTCGTCATTAATCTCAATGAGAAGTTTGGCGTGTATCCGATAGACGGTATGCAATCGATAATGCTGCCGAAGAAGCCGCTGCCATACAATGTCAAAGTGCAGGTAGTGGATAAAACAGAGACTTCCAGAGTAACAGTGTTGGATATACTGACACGGGGCGGCTCTGCAATCGAAGTGCCATACTTTAACAAAGATAACTCCAAACTTGTAGTTAGCATTGAAGGTCAGGAAGATACGGAGATCTCATTATAATCAGGGATATGATGATCAAGAGAATGCAGAAGTTATCATTATGGACTATCGTTATTCTGATATTCTGCCAAACTATGCTGAATGCGCAGACTATCCGTCAAATACGACACATACCTGACTACTCTGACATTAACTCCATATACTCGCCGAGAGATGACGGCTCACGAAATGAGTCGCGGCTTATCGACTATATAACTAAGTTCTGTTCCGACCGCAGCATAGACTGCAGGACTGACCGCATCATCGGAGAGGACTACTGTTCGCTGTCATCGAATGTGATCGTCACACTCGGCAATACGAAAAGCCGCGACAATATCATCTACATTACACCATTGGACTCGATCATATCAGAAACAAACACTTATGACAACACCATATCGATACATATAATGCTGAAACTGATTGAGCAGACTGCCAATAATGTGCCGACAGACAAACATGTGACATTCTTATTTGCCGGAGCATCAGGTTATACCGATCAGCCATATTACGGACTTAGCCATTTCATCAACAGGACAACCGGAGATTTTTCGGACAATCGTGATTTCAGTTCATCATTTATCACGATCATAGACATACTCAGCACCGGAACGACCGTATATCTGAAAGGTGACGGCGGATCGTATATATGTGAAACCGCCAGTCAGATATACGGTTCTATTCTCCATAGCAGTGCTAATATAGAACTCGATGTCAACAGACGGCAATCATCAAACATCAGCAAAAACAGTCTTGACTACACTTCTGCATTCGGTGATCTGACAACCTCGATCGTGCTGTTCACTAACAGAGACAATGCAGGATTCAACGATTTCGTTTTCTCTGCAGAATACCAGTCAAGCCTTGACGAGTTCTTTATATCATGGCATGACAAACTCGCCGAGAGGACTTTCCAATTTCAGCACAGTGACAACTATATCTTCCTCCGTCTATTCGGTAAGAATGTTATCATCCCGGAGAATATCCTGCTGCTGTTTCTGTGTATATGTGTATTCATACTGATTACTGTGAGGCTTCTCCTGCCTAACATTCGCAGAATGTCACTGTCAATGTCGGTTGTCATTGCACTGAGATTTCTGCCGCTGCTGCCGGCATATTATATAGTCAGTTTCATCCCGTATATAATATCACTCGCCGTAGGCAGTATCTTCAGCAATACCACAGCATATCTTAATATTTACTTCATCTATCTGCTTGTTGTATTCTTCGTTTCGGCTCAGATATTTTTCCTGATAAGAGACCGCTATCCTAAGTTATACATGCTGAAACACAGTTATATATACACCTCTGCATCGATTATATATTCGTTTATCAATATGTTCATATTCGGATCTATAGATGTTATGCTGATGTTCATATATCTGTGGGCGATCTTTATGATCACTTGCTCCAACTTCACAGGACGCAACTATATCGTGAAATTCATCTTCTATATACTTAGTGCTGCGGTTTACATATCATTTACGGCATTCAGCCTGCCGCACTATCTGCACAGTCTGTCTGATCGGATGGCCTATGAGTTTAGCCATATATGGATACAGAATGCTGTTCTTGTAATATCGACATTCCCTTTCATGCTTATATATATGCGGCTTGACAGTTTCGCTCATAACCATATTCATTTCTTCTCAAGGCGCGGTTTATACCGCTTAATTCTGCTGATACTGTCAGTCAGCTATATCATTATCATATTCGCAGCTGCCAATGTTGCAAGGCAGGACAACAGTCTGACAACAGTCACACTCTTTACCGATGTTCCAAATGAAGACAGTGTAGTCTCGATAGACTCTATCGGCAAACTCGGCAAAGTATTCATAACCGATCCGACAGGCAATACATCGGCTGACATCACATCGCAGCATTGGACGAAAGATATTGCATTCCAACGTGCACCATATCAGATAAATGTGACAACAACACCTTCCGGGACATTCACGGTATATACGATAGATTTCACTTTTGACAGACCGGTTAAGTTCTCATCAATGACACTGATCATGCCCAAAGGCTACTATCCGTTTGACAGCAGCTACACACTGCTCCATACGGAGATGCACAACTCTGCAGAATCCGCCGACCAAGACTGCTGGTCGCTGCGTCTGCCTCGCAATCTCCACTATCAGTCTGCAGACAATGCTGTTACATTCTCCGTATTATCCGATGTTGCTTTCGATGCCACACTAACATTTGAGTTCTATGACGCACCTGACTTCGCGATAGATTTCCCCAACGAAGACATCAAGGTGCGTAAGAAATTTATCTGGGAAGACAGTATCAAATTCCAATAAAACCTAAGCAAATGTTTTTTGCATTTGCTTAGGTTTTATATCCGTTTTATTTAATTAATACTTAGTAATATGCAGAGTCTTAATGAGACGATTAAGATATGTTCTTTCTATATCAAGAGCTTTCGCAGTGCGGCCTTGATTCCAGCCGTTAGCCTGCAGTGCTTTAGTGATATATTCTTTTTTGAAACCATCTATAGCATCTTTAAGCGGCATGATAATCTCCGTCTCAGCCGACGCTCCATCAAATATCTGCTCAAAGTCAGACAACTGTATCTCCGGCTGTTCGGCAAGGACAACTGCCCGCTCTATCGCATTCTCAAGCTGGCGAACATTACCCGGCCAATCAAATGCACACATCCGCTGCATAGCCTCTTCGCTTATGCCGGTTATAACCTTATCATAATGAGCGGCACATCTGCCGATGAAAGCTCCGGCCAATACAGGTATATCGCTTCTGCGGTCACGAAGAGCCGGCAGTTTCATCTGCACGACATTGAGCCGATAGTATAGGTCTTCGCGAAGGAGACCGTCATTGAGGAGATTGAACAGATTCTTATTCGTCGCAGCGATAATGCGGACATCGGCGGTCTTCATTTCATTGCTGCCGATCGGCTCATAAGTCTTGAACTGCAGGAATCTAAGCAGCTTAGTCTGAAGCATAAGAGGCATATCGCCTATCTCATCCAGCATAAGCGTACCGCCTTCGGCAGCTGCTATCTTGCCGCCGTAGTCATCTGAGGCATCGGTATAAGCACCTCTGACATGACCAAACAACTCATTCTCCAACAGGTTGTCAGGGATAGCAGACATATTCACAGCGATAAAAGGCTTAGCAGAACGCGAACTGTTCTCATGAATAAAACGGGCGAGCATCTCCTTGCCGGTTCCGCTCTCGCCCGTTATAAGTACAGGGGTATCGAGAGCGGCAACTTTCGCTGCGGTCTCGATTACCAGCCTGAACTGAGGATTTTCTCCGATTATAGTATTATAACTCATAACTTCTATAAGCTGTAGTTACTTATTCTCTTCTTCTTTCGATTTCAGAGCATCGCCAATAGTATATGAAACATTAGCATTGCCGCCGTTATCCATATACTGCTCAATCTTCGAGAATTCTTCTTTCTTCATGTATTCTCGGATAGAGAGCTTAACAAATCTCTTAGCCATATCGAAGTCAAGAACAAGAGCCTTAACCTTATCGCCCGGCTTGAAGTCATCCTTAACTGTAGACTTGATCTCGTCAATGCGGCCGATACCCAACTGTGAGAACGGTATAAGTGTCGTAACATTCTCAACGATAGCCACGATCACACCTCGTTCAGGATCTATAGCCTGAACAGTAACCTCAACCGGCTCACCTTTCTTGCACTTGCTGCTTGCTGACAGCCACGGATCACCTGAGAGCTGTTTAACACCGACTTTGATCTTATTGTGAGCTTCGTCGAACTGGATAACTACAGCCTCGATCATATCACCTACTTTATACTTGCTGTGCAGATCGCCTACATCATTGTTCCATGAAATATCATCTCTGTGGAGCAGAGCGTCGATGCCGTCTTCAAGTTCAACAAACACACCGAATGATACGATGTCTTTAACCTTACACTGAACTGTAGTGCCGACTTTGTATTTCTTGGCAGCCTCATCCCACGGATTAGACATTAAGTGCTTGAGACTAAGGTTGAATCTCTTCGCCTCATTGTCGATACCAATGATCATCACCTCAACCTGCTGTCCCTTAGAGAGCAACTCAGCCGGTGATTTGATATTCTTAGTCCATGACATATCTGAGATATGCAGCAGACCTTCTACACCATCCATAACTGTGATGAATGCACCGAATGTTGTAAGAGTTGCAACTTTGCCTTTGACAACATCGCCGACTTTATACTTCTCGATGAACTGTGTCCACGGATCAGGCAGAGCCTGCTTCATACCGACAGATACTCGGCCTTCCTCTCGCTTGAGTTTGAGGATCTTAACAGTTACTTTGTCGCCGACTTTCAGCACATCTTCAACTTTGTCAATGTGTGCATAAGAAATATCCCGGATCGGCAGCAATGCTTCGATACCACCGAGGTCGATAAATGCACCGAAACTCTTAATGCCTCGAACAACACCTTCTACGATGTCGCCCTCATGCTTATCTTCGAGGAATTCTTTGCGCTTCTGATCTCGCTCGTGCAGAATGAAACCAATACGATTACCTGAGAAGTCCTCAGTTCGCTTGAATTTTGAATTCTTACCGTTCTGATCTGTATCGTCAAATACTCGATCTACATAGAAACCGACTTTTTTGCCGATATACTGCTGAGGATTCTCGATCTTAGCAAGGTCAAACTTGCGAAATGAGATAAATCCTTTGAGATTTTTGTACTGAATGATGAAACCATTCTTATTGGCTTCCTTTACGATACCTTCAGCACATTTTTTGTTCTTCAGCAGATCGTAGACTTCCTTCTTCTCCATAATGCTGTCAGCCTTTCTCTTAGAGACGATAGGATCGCCGTCAGAACCTTCCTGCTTAATCAGATACACAGTGACAACATCACCTGCTTTCGGTCTACTGTCGAACTCAGTCGTTGCAATCTTAGCCTCTGACTTACCTCCAAAATCCAGAAATACTGTGTCATCGCTAACATCAATGACTGTCGCTTCAATAAGAGTGTTTTCCTCAACTTCATTGAAACTTTCGTTGTAGGCCTTTTCCATATCCTGGCCGCTCATGTTGTCACTAAACTCCATGTTCCTCTCCATTATTATTAATAATAGTTAAAATTTTTTGTACAACATCATCAATATTGAGTGTAGTTGTATCTATATAAATTGCATCATCTGCAATTTTTAACGCACCTATTTCTTTTTCTTGTCATTTTCATCACGCTTTGCTATATTCGCAGCGATCTCTTCGAGAGTCATCGCATTATTTTTCTCGGCAAAGCGTCTCTTAGCCCGCACCTCGATGCTTGCATCGAGATAGAACTTGTAATCAGCATCAGGGAACACAACAGTCCCTATGTCTCTGCCATCCATGATCACTGCCTTGTCAGCAGAATATTCATTAAGGAAAGTGTTTACCTTCGTTCGGACATCGACATTTGATGATACGAATGAAACATTCTTAGTCACATCTGCAGATCTGATCTCGCCTGTAAGGTCAGTGCCATTAACGAACACATGCCCATCCTCAAGAGACAGCCTAATACCGGCAAGCAAAGTCCGTATCTGCTCAGCGTTATCTATATCGAAATGGTTATCTAAAAATACTTTGGTTATCGCACGATACAGAGCACCGGAGTCGATATACTCCAATCTCTGCTGTGCAGTAGAGAATGTGATGTCTTTTGAATTCGCTGACCACTGCTGCGTCAACTTATCTGCAATAATCTTTGCGACACTGCTCTTACCTGCTCCTGCAGGTCCGTCAATCGCAATTTTTAACTTCTTCGGTCGTACTTGTCGTCGATCGTCTGCCATTCCTTAACCCTTGTGACATTGTTAGTCACTTACGCATATCATAACATATTTTTTTAATATATCAAATATTTTTTTCAAAAAATCAATTTTTTTAAATTTTCTGATAAAATTTGTCTGTACTCGCCGACTCGCAAGCCCAACTCATCCAAACGCATATTACCGATCTTCACTCTTCGCAGTGTTTTTATCTTCACACCGAAGTGTTTATACACATTGCGTATTTCCCGTTTCTTCCCCTCGCCGAGCGTTATCAGCAGTTCGTTACCGTGCTCCGTCCGCTGAATGTCCAAAGCCTTATACAGCACTCCGTCAGCCTTAACGCCTCTCACAAACGATGATGCCAACTTATCAGGCACATCAGTCTCCGATACTACCAGATACTGTTTCGTCAGTCCGTATCGCGGATGCATCAACTCATTGGCGAACTCTCCATCGTTGGTAACGATGATCAATCCCTCAGAGTCATAGTCGAGCCGCCCGACAGAGAACAGCTTATACTGACACTTGATCAGGTCGTATATCGTCCTACGTCCGTAACCGTCACTCACCGTGCATATATACCCACGCGGCTTATTCAGCACGAAATACACTCTCGGCTCCTGACTGCACTGCACTCCATCTACAAGAACTACATCATTTGCAGAGACCTTAGTCCCTAACTCTGTCACGACCTGACCATTGACACTCACATGTCCGTCTGTGATCAGCCGCTCAGACTGTCGCCGTGAAGCCACACCGCATGCTGCCATATATTTCTGCAGCCGCATCGTCTCTTCGGCAGGATAATTTTTTAATATCTCACTCACTTTTTCGCACATATTCCCTAATTCTATAATATAACATATTTGAGAAAAAAAATAAATATATTTTTGCAAAATTTTTTCATTTTTTTTAAGTTATTTTGCATAAAAAATCAACACGGTATTTTTTCACTTGACATAGAATTTATTTGTGATATAATATAATAATACTTATTAATTACAGACAGGTAAGATAAAAATGAATGAACATAAAATAGCAGTTTTGGGAGCAGGATCATGGGGAAATACTCTGGCGATGCTCCTTTGTGATAAATACGATGTAACACTGTGGGAGTTCGACAAAAATGTTGCAGACATTCTGACTCACGACCGTGAGAATAAGAAACTCCTGCCGGGCATACCTTTCCCGGACAATCTGACGATCACCAACAGTCTCGAAGACGCTCTGCATGACGCTTGGATGACAGTTTTTGCAGTGCCGTCATTTGCACTGCGCGGACTGTGTGAAAATGTAAAAAAACTGGATACATCTGAGCAGATCCTCGTTACTGTCATCAAGGGCTTGGAAGACGGGACTTTCCTAAGAATGTCTCAGATCATCGATACTGTCATACCGAACAAAAAAGGTGTTGTAGCTCTCTCAGGTCCTACTCATGCCGAAGAAGTCAGCCGCAGGATACCATCGACTATCGTCGCTGCATGTCCAGACTTATCGCTTGCCGAACAAGTCCAGAGAGCATTTATGACACCATATATGAGAGTCTATACAAATAATGACATTGTAGGAGTGGAACTTTCCGCAGCATGTAAGAATGTCATCGCAATACTTGCAGGCATCTCCGACGGATTGAACTTCGGTGACAATACGAAAGCCGCTCTTATCACTCGCGGTCTGGCGGAGATAATACGGCTCGGCAAAAAAGCCGGTGCAGATGCACAGACATTCTC
>JAFYAI010000156.1 GCA_017540815.1 Spirochaetales bacterium | reverse complement strand
ATTATGAATTATGAATTATTTTCCGCTCCAGCTGACTTCCACACGCCGCTGATCAAAGTCTGTGATATGAGACAGGCATCGGCAGTCTGCACGATGGATGATAATGCCGCGGCTGTTGGATATATATCCTATAATCGCATCATCTTTAGTCGGGTTACAGCATTTAGCCAGACGGTAGAGGAGATTTTTCTGACCTTCGACTTCGATGCGAGGCGTGTGCTCTGAACTGTCAGCTTTCTCCGGCTTAGGTGTGCGGTCTGCTCTCGGTGTTGCTTTATCGGTCTCATTTGCCAGACGCTTTTTATCCGGGACGAAGTCTTTCTGCATAGACAGTTCATGGCGGATCTTGCGTTGAGCGGAGAGAGTCTTGGTCATCTTGAGCCACTGCGGTTTGGGTGAAGCATTCTTACCTGTGATGATCTCGACGATACAGCCGTTGGGCAGCTCGGTCTCCAGTGCGACGATGCTGCCGTTGACTTTCGCACCGCGGCAGTGATTGCCGATATTTGTGTGGATCTGATAAGCGAAGTCAAGTGGCGTTGCCCCCTGCGGAAGCTCGATAAGTTCGCCGCGAGGTGTGAATACATATATCATCTCCTGCAGTATCTCATTGCGGATAATACTGTAATACTCCTCGTAAGTCATCTGCTTGTTATTCAGAGCGTTGAGATGTTTCAGCCATGCAAAGTCAGACACTTTCGGCAGATCGCCCTGTTTGTAGAACCAGTGAGCTGCAATGCCGTATTCGTTGATCTGATCCATCTCCGTCGTGCGAATCTGAATCTCCACGACATGCTTGTCATCCAGCACGACCGTCGTATGCAGTGATCGGTAGCCGTTGTCCTTCGGAGCAGCGATATAGTCCTTGAACCGCCCGGTTATAGGCTGCCAAATAGAATGAACCATACCGAGTATCATGTAGCAGTTCTCGACGGTGTCTGTGATAATGCGAATACCAAAAATGTCGAATATCTCATTAATCTTTTTATTGGACTTCTTCATCTTGAGATATATCGAATAGTGGTGCTTCTGCCGCGTCTTGATATGGAATGACACATTGTGCTTAGTCAGCCGCTTCGAGATAGTGTCTCTGATCTTATCGAGCATACGCTGACTGTCCGCCTCTGTAGAATTGATATAGTTGTCAATGTCGGCGTATATCCCCGGGTGCAGCGTCTGCAGGGCATAATTCTCAAGCCGATTTTTGACGATGTTCATTCCGATCTTGCCTGCCAGCGGAGCGTATATATCTAGTGTTTCACCGGCGATGCGGGAGGCTTTATCTTTGGGCATATATTCTATCGTGGACATATTGTGGATGCGGTCTGCGAGCTTAACTATGATCACACGGATGTCACGGATCATCGCCAATAGCATTTTGCGGATAGTCTCTGCCTTGCGTTCCTGGATATTGGCAGTCTTCATCTTGGAGATCTTGGTCACTCCATCGACGAGCATTGCTACATCTTCGCCGAACATTTCACGCAGCTGCTCCAGAGTAGTATCGGTGTCTTCAACGACATCATGGAGCAGTCCTGCGATGATCATATCGCGGTCACCGCCGAGATGCAGCAGATTGAGAGCGACATTCAGCGGATGAATAATATAATCTTCGCCTGAGGCACGCTTCTGACCTGCGTGTTTTGTGTCCGATAACTGGTATGCCTGCTGTATCAGAGCCTGATCCGCTTCTGAGAATGATTTGATCCCATCGGTAAATTTGTCAAGAAGGTCGGATTTAGTCATGGTGGATGCTCCTGCACATTGTGTATAGTTTATCGCTTTTTTATCATAGTATTTGTTTAAATGCTTCTTCCGGTTCAAAACCATCCATTCCACTTTCCGAGAGGAAGTCGCATCTGTAAAACTCATCTTCATAATGCGGCTTGATCAGATACGGCACGGCGATAATGTGCATGCCGGCAGCAAGAGCAGCTTCAACGCCGTGCAGTGAGTCTTCAATGACGACACAATTGTGCGGGTCAATGCCTAACTTTGCAGCGGCTGTAAGGAATATCGCAGGATCCGGCTTGCCGAGCGGCACATCGTCTCCGCCAAGGATGACTTTGAAATATTGCTTGAGATTGGTCGCTTCGAGCAGTTTGTGCAGATTGTCATTATATGTGCCGCTGGCTACTGCCATCGGTATATTGTGACTCTGAAACATCTGCACGAGATGCAGCATTTTGGGATAGACCTTAGTATTTTGCAGTGCAATCCGGAGATACAGAGAGTTTTTCTGTTCTAAGAGCTGTTCGACTGTGCCTCTCAGGTGATACTTGTCTTTGATGCGGCGGATTACTTCTTTGCCATCAAGCCCGATAAATTCTTCCTTATCGGCTTTGGTAAAGACAGCATTGCTTTTTGATTCAATCAAAGTCTTATCTGCAAGATAATAATTATCCTCACTGTCAACCAATGTCCCATCAAAATCGAAAATTGCTGCTTTAATCATAATAATAATATTGTCGTTCACCGCCCGCAGCAAGCGGGCGGTGAACATAATTTACTTACTTGTAAGTACCCAAGTTCCGTCCCAATTCTCAGGCGGCGGATTTTCTTTGAAGTGCTTACATCTGCCGATGTAAACTTCACTCGGAGTAGTTTTGCCGTCAGGCACTCGCTCTATCGCAAGTGATTTGGTAAACAGTTCTATCGCTTCGTCAAATTCTTTGGACAGATAGTGTTTCATAGCCTGATTATAAGTCTTGAACAAGAGCCGCTCCTGATCGGACATCTGACCTTTTTCTGCGACGACTTCGTAGACGACGACAGGCTCTGACTTACCGACTACGACGATCTTGTCGATATATCGATAGTCGAAGAAGTCCTTAACCCGGACTTTATTGCCATTCTCATCTGTGAACTCATAATTCATCGTGAACTCACTGACAAGCGTATAGACACCATACTGCTTTGCACCGGCTTCGAGACGAGCGGCGAGGTTTACCGAGTCGCCCATCATAGTGTAGTTCATACGAGTTTTACTTCCCATATTGCCGACTACGATGTCACCTGTATTAATACCGATACGCATCTTCATCTGGTGAACAATCTTAGGCCATTTAGCACCCGGCTCCCATTCGTCAGGACCGAGATTCTTGGAGTTGCGATTCGGCTCATCAGGAGACTGAACTTCTGCTGCCCATTTTTTGCGAAGTGCGAGGAGTTTATTCTGCATACCGACAGCGACGCGGCACGCACGCAGCGGATTGTCCGGCAGATTCATCGGTGCTCCGATAAATGCGATGATAGCGTCACCTTCATACTTGTCCAGCGTGCCTTTCTCAGCCAAGAGAGTGTCCGTCATCTCGGTTAGATATTCATTGAGCAGTTCTACGAGCTGAGCCGCTGTGAGTTTCTCTGAGAATGTCGAGAATCCCTGTATATCCGTAAAATACGCAGTGATATATCTGGACTCACCACCGAGCTGCGGGTTAGTCTTATTCTTAAACATCTCATCGATAATCTCAGGCGACAGATAAGTTCCGAATGTGGACTGCAGGAATTTTTTGTCGCGAGCTTCGGTGAGAGACACGATAACCAACGCTCCGAGATATGACAGGATGGCAGCAACAAGAGTTTGCGATATATTAATATTTATACCTGCATATTTGAAAGACAGCATACTTACTGCTAAGAATGCCACAATATATCCGAAACCGATCGTATTCTTGACTATCGCATTCTTAATCACTGTTGAAGTGATGATGATCGTAATAATGCTGACCAACATTATGAGCATATTTAGCCATTTATTGAGAGTAATCAGGTGATGATTCTGCAGGATGTTGCTCATCGCTGTAATGTGTATAAACGGACCGGCGATATTCTTATCCATAGGAGTGATCTTGATGTCTTTGAGACCTATTGCCGAACCGCCGAATATAACGAGTTTATCTGCAAGTTCTTCCGGTTTGACATCCTGCTCGCCGAGTTCTTCTCCATTATCAGACTTTTGTTTGGAGATGACGATCGATACTGCTTTTATATTATTGAAGTCGTGAATATTCTTGTAATATGTAAGCGGCATTATACCGTTGCGGTTAATAGGCAAATCGGTCTTATATCCTGTTTCTTCATTCAGCAGAGTCATAATGCCGTTGTTTATCGATATTTTGGTTATGCCCATTTTACGGATAACGGCAGCAAGAGCCAGTGACGGATAGCATTTGTCTTTGTACTTTATGATAAGTCGGTAATTTCTCGATACGCCGTCGCTGTCTTCAAGGTGTGTTACAGAATGGAAGTGCATAGTGTAGTCATACAGTTCTGCAAATGGAATAGTCACTGTGTTATATTCGCTTTCTTTGAGATAGCCGGCAGGATCATCGACAGTTATCTCAAAGACATCGGGACCGAACATATTGTCCTTTATATCTTCTTTCTCCATTTCGCGGTAAGCAGGATCATCCTCAAACAGAATGGCGTGACTTACATAGCCGTCTTCCGCCTGATACAATGCCGTTATGTCGGACAGTTCCAAGTCCTGCGGATTGATGTCTTCGTTAATGTCCTTACTGGTCAGATCAACATACAACATATCGAAAAAGAACCCGCTTGGCTGACAGTCCATTATATAGGATATAATGTGATCTGCGATAAGGTCACCTCTTCGCCACGGCCAGCCTCCGTAGAATGGGGACAGTGTCTGAATGGACTCTTCATCAACATCTATATAGACAATATCTTTGCTGACAGGCAGTTCCTGATTGAAGTATTTGAATCGGAAGTCCAGCAGCTTGTGCTCAAAAATATCGAAGAAACTTAATCTCTCCGACAGTATCATCAAGGCAAACAGAGCCACAATAAATATCGAAATATATAGCGGCTTCTTTATTCGTAATTTTGGCTTCTTCTCATCTGCTTTAGGCATATTTACTCCTCAAATATACAACTTGTTTTATTTTACCACGAATTAGCATTTTGTCAATAAAATTATTCAATTATATCAATTAATATGCCATTTATCTTGATAGTTTTGATTTTCATAGGTTTTTGTTTTGGTGCATTTCTGTGCGGCACGGACGGTTCGGCTCCGCTCACCGACCGGTCGCTGTCATCCTGAACCTGATTGTGCATCTCATCCCCGTCAGAAGGACTCGGCACGGATGTCGAGTTCATCGGCGACGCAAGGACGCTTTGGTCGCCGATGTTCTCCTCATTGTCATCAGCTGATGTTTTTTCATTTGTTGGGAATGTGGCGTGCCCCGTTGTTGTATTTTCATCAGCTGATGATTTTTGTTCTGCATTACTTTGACTCTGCTCAGTGAACGAAGAATCATCATCTTCTTCTGCTATCTCTGTGCTGACCGGCTCATTGTCATCATCGTCATAATCATCAATGTCATCTTCTTCGGCGAAGACAAGTTCTTCTTCCGGTGCAGAGACAGTGACAGCAGAATCTTCAATGTTTTCTTCTTTCTGAGGCAAAGGAGCTTGCTCCTTTACCTCAAGATCTTCAACTTCATCATCATCATCTTCTTCCGTGAAGATAAGCTCTTCGCCGTCATCGGAGACTTCTACAGGAATGTCGATTACATCTTCGTCGGTATCATCATCATCATCTGATTCAACAGCGTTTTCATCAGATGATGAATCCTGCTCTGACGGTTCGGCTCCGTTCTCCTCATTGTCATCCTGAACCTGATTCAGGATCTCATCCCCGTCAGGTGATACTTCTTCATTGTGCATTGTGACTTGTGCATTGTCATCATCATCCGACTCATTTTCCTGCAGAAGCCGAGATGCTGTATCATCAGCACTGTCGAGATCTTCGTAGCTGGCGAACTCATAATCGTCGTTGTCTTTCTGATCCAAATCATCGAAGCTGGCAAACTCAGGCTCGTCGGGATTATCTTTCCCTTCGAGTTTTTTCGTAAGGTCATCTATCTGCTGCTTTAGCTGTTCATTCTCATCGGCGAGCGGCAGTCCGCCGTAGAGCTCAGGATTGCCTCTCATCAGATTGACGATCTGCTCTGTAAGTTTGAGTATCGCATCTTCGAGCCGAACAAGCCGATCATCATCCATTGCATTCTCAGCCGTTACGGTTATAGTTGGCGGCGGCAATCCTTCATAAGGATTAGGCGGCTTGGGCGGCGGCGGCGGCGGTATAAACTCAGGTTCTTTCTCTTCCTTGCGGTAGACCATTTCTCCGTAGGTATCCTGTCCTTTGAGCAGGTTGAGGAACGAATTGCCGCCGGCTGTTTTATCCTCTTCTTCGGCATCTGACGCATCAAGGATCTCTTCTTCTTCTTCGACATCGTAGACCGGAGCGTTATCGCCGAATGAGATCAGTTTGCCGTTATCAGTTTCTGCGATGAGACTTTCCTCCAGTTCGCTTAATGCGTCAGATTGGCTTTGATCGTCTTCCGGTTCAGGATCTGCAAGGAGTTCTTCCATTGTATAGTCTTTGAGTTTGTCGAGGACTTCATCCTGCCCGGCAGACTGCTGTGACAGTTCTGCAAGCATCTGTTCATATAGAGAGAGTTTTTCTGTCAGACCATCGAGATCAAGCAGGCTTTCGTCTCCGTTAGTTGACAGCAGTTCATCCATATACTGTATTGCCTGATCGGAATGCCCCGCTGCATATTCAGCTTTTGCTAAGTTGTATATATTATCCTTGTCAGGAGAGATTGATTGGAGTGACTTTAGAGTTTCGATAGCTTTCTCATTATCACCTGATTCCATATATACTTCGCCGAGATATTTCATTATCTGCGGATCATTTTCATTATTCTTTTTGGCTTCTTCGAGAATGGAGACCGCTTCATGGAGAAGTCCGATCTTTTCGCTGAGTTTTGCCATCCTCATTATGTTGTCTGTGTCATCACTCTGCAGTTTGCGGACGATCCTGTAATGCTCCAGTGCTTCTTCATTTCTGTCAAGTTTCGAGTATGTATCGGCGATGTGTTTGTGCAGAGCCGGCAAGTCCTCAGGTTTCTCATTTCGTTCGATAAGGGTCTGATATAATGACAATGCCGCATTCGGATCAGTTTCTTCCTTTATATTAGCGAGTCTGACAGCAGCAGTGTAGTTGTCTTTCTCCATTCGGAGCAGACGCTCGTAGAGTTTCTCGGCATTCTGATAATCGTGGCGGTCATAACACAACTTGGCACTATTGTTTAATGCGATCTTATAATTAGGATTGCCTGCAAGTGCCTTCTTATATTCTGCGAGAGCCTCATCAGGCATACCGAGACATTCGTAAGTCCGCCCCAGATTATTATGACCTTTGTTATAGTCAGGGTTGAATGACAGCAGATCGTTATAGCATTTCTTCGCAGCATCGTAATTGCCGTTTTTTTCATAGAGAATGCCGAGGTTGTTATATGCTTCAATGAAAGTCGGATTGATCTCGATC
The DNA here is from genome assembly GCA_017540815.1 of Spirochaetales bacterium. Lineage (GTDB taxonomy): Bacteria > Spirochaetota > GWE2-31-10 > GWE2-31-10 > MWDO01 > RGIG6909. The sequence continues at coordinate 65,301 of JAFYAI010000156.1, read as the reverse complement.
GCTTTGCGATAATGGCTCTCCGCTTCGACAGTATTGCCGATCTTCTCGAATGTGATGGCTATATTATAGTGGATCTTCCAATTGTTGAAGTCTATCTTAAGTCCTTTGTGATAGACTGCGAGTGCATACTGATACTGTTCCAGCCGATCAAGGATGTTGCCGAGATTATTGTATGCTGTTACATAGTCAGGCTTCAGTTTAAGAGTCTGCTCAAAGTTGTCCTTGGCATATTCCAGATTGCCCATCAGTTTGTATGTATTACCCAGATTATAGTAAATATCTGACCGATTTGGATTGACTTTCAGTGCCTCCTGGAAATAATCAATCGCTTCCTGATAGTTCAGTCTGGTTTTGGATATAACTCCGAGATTATTATATGCTTCTACGCAGTGAGGATCTTTCTCAATGGTGGTATTATAGCAGGATGACGCTCTGTCATAGTCACCGTGTTTCTGATAAATACTGCCGAGCAGCAGATACAATGAAGCATCGGAGTCATTCTGCTTTTTGTCCGATTTGTTGTCGGATGCGTCAGTATGGCTTATGTCAATGGCTTGTTTGACAAATTTGATAGCCTCTTCGTAGTCATGTATTCTGACGGACATGTCCGCCCTGCTTAATAATTCTTCGTAGTCCATATTTTTTTGCCGATTTTTTTGATTATCGGCATAATAGCAGAATAATCTTGAGTTTGTATGATATTGAAACGAGATTTGACAGCCGTCAAATCTCGTTTTTTGTCGGTTTTTTTTACAACATTTCTCTTGACAAAATCGTTTTTTTTTACAATTTTATGTCATTTTTTATGATATAGGAGCGTAAAAATGAAACGAATTGTATCATTAGTAATGTATATCTTCATCGTGATGTTAATCGGCTGTCAGACCGAGACGACAGGCAGCAATGAGCAGACCGATGATGTAACCGAGCCGGCATATTATCACATTATCTTCCATTATAATATCGCAGATCAGAGTGTCGATATAGCAGTGCCGACTACCGATAACTTCGTTGTCCCGGACTGCACCGATGATCGTATAGAGTTTGAGATTCCTGTCGGCAGACCGTTCATTGAGTGGAATGATTCACCTAACGGAAAGGGGACTTCCTATAAAGCAGGAGATACTTTCAGCAGACAAAAGAAAAACTCAAGTACCGTATTGTATGCGATCTGGAAAGAAGCAGTCGATGAACTGTATTATGTTGAGTATAATCCTAACGGAGGCTCAGGCAATATGCCTAAGTCAACGATGTTCATCGGTAAATCCAAGGCATTGCCGAAATGTGCATTCACAGCGACAGGCAAACGCTTTGCACATTGGACGAAGACACAGGCTGATACTGAGCCGTATTATACAGACGAGCAGACTGTGACCAACCTTACTGCCAAAGGCAAGACTGTGATACTCTACGCACAGTGGAAGGACAAGACCGACTTATATATCACATATCACGATCCGAAGAATGCGGATAACAGCGGTAATCCGGCAACATTCCTTAAGACTGATGATGTAACTCTTACAGGACTAGTCGGCATCCCAGGCTGGACATTCGGCGGATGGTATGACAATGAGTCACTGACCGGCTCTGCGATTACAGGGTGGAGTGCCGGAGACAAAGACGATGATGTCGAACTGTGGGCTAAGTGGGTTGCCAATACTTATATAGCACAGCTGGATGATGCCGGCGGCACAGGCGGCGACGGCACTGTCAATGCAGAGTATGACTCTGTTTTGCCGAATGTTGCAGTGCCGACTAGATCGGGTTTTGCATTCGGCGGATACTATGATATGCAGGATGGACAGGGCAATCAGTATATCGACTCCAACGGACACGGTGTGAAAGAGTGGAGTAAGCCAAGTGATGGGATGCTGTATGCCAAGTGGACAGAGATATATCTGACTATGCACAGCATTACATATCATGATCCGCAGAGTGTGACTAATCCCAATCCTGCAAAGTTTGCCGAAGAAGAAGCGGTTAATCTGCAAAGTCTGTCTAAACCGGGTTACACATTCGTCGGATGGTATGACAACTCCGAATGCACGGGAGAGACAGTGATCGGCTGGACAGCAGGAGCTAAGACCGCAGATGTCGAGCTGTGGGCTAAGTGGACTGAGAATGCTCCCGATGAGTATACTATCATCTATCGCGATAAAGGCGATACGGAGTTTAGCGGAGTCCACGGAAGCGGCTATCCGCAGACACATACGGCAGGCACACCGACAGTGCTTGTGTCACCGACCAAAACGGGATGCACATTCGAAGGATGGTATGCGGATGCAGACTGCACGGGCAGTAAGATTACAACTCTCGGAGCGGATGAGTATCATGACACGATCACACTGTATGCTAAGTGGATATTGATGTATGGCATAAACGATGACGGTAACTTTGTGATTAATGGCACAGTGTATAACAAGACATCTTTTGTAAAAGTGATGAACTCTGCCGTAACAGTTACAGGCTCGAACGATAATTGGAACAGTTATATAAGTAATTCATCTAATATTTTATATACAGGAGTATTTATAGCAGGTCGTAATGTCAGACTAAGTCCATATAGTATATGTAAATATGAAGTAACACAGCAGTTGTATGAAGCTGTGATGAATGCCGGTAAAACTTATGACAAAGGCAGTGGAGATGCTCATCCGGCATATTATGTGTCGTGGTATGACGCGATCACATTCTGCAATAAGCTCAGTCTCCTGTTGGGACTCACGCCTTGTTACAGTGTGAACGGTATCACAGATTGGTCTGGTCTGATATACGACAGCATACCGACAGAAAATAATAGTACTTGGAATAGTGCAGTTGTCGATATGAGTGCAAACGGTTATCGTCTGCCGACTGAGGCTGAGTGGGAGTTTGCAGCAAGGGGTGGAGATCAGAGTAAAGCTGATTGGAAGTATGCTTTCTCAGGTATAGATGTGGCAGCTGGAAACAAGATATATAACGGCAGCACTTTGCTGAAAACCGATGACAATTTGGCAACTGTGGGATGGTATACCGGTAACAGCGAGTCACAGATACACAGTGTCGGTGCTAAAACAGCGAACAGGCTTGGACTGTTCGACATGAGTGGTAATGACAAGGAGTGGTGTTGGGATTGGCATCAAAATAATACAGTGACATCCAATGATACGGCGTATACATCAGAAGGAGTTATAGTTAATCCTTTGGGGGTGTCGTCCGGCTACATTAAAGTCAATGATACTTACGACGGATATTTTAAAGAAGCACGTGGAGGACTATATACCGGTGATGCATATCTTAGTTGCATTTCTTCTCGCGGAGGAGGACGAGTACAGGATCGCTATGAGAATACCGGCTTCCGCATTGCACAGACGGTGACGGAGTGAGTATAAAATAAGAGAACTTCAAAACAAAAGGAATAAGATTTTCGTAAGAAAATCTTATTCCTTTTTATCCGGTTTGTATTTGTCGAATTCACTTGACTTTTTCATAAAAATATTGTAAAATAACACGCAAATTAATATAATGGGTAATGAATGTTAGACGGTATTTCAAACGCATTTACAGATGTTTTTAAGAAAATAAGCGGTAAATCCACTATCAATGAGGACAATATTAAGTCCGCAGTCAGTGAGATCCGTGTCGCTTTGCTTGAAGCAGATGTCAATATCTCTGTTGTGAGAAATTTCGTTAAATTCGTTACTGAGGAAGCGATGGGCGAGACTGTGCTTCGATCTGTCAATCCTCGCGAACAGTTTATCAAACTGGTGCATGATAAACTCGTTGAGACGCTTGGCAGCAAGTCGCAGGATCTGAAACTTAAGCCGACAAATACATTGTCTATCATAATGCTTGCCGGTTTGCAGGGTTCAGGTAAGACGACGACTGTCGGTAAGTTGGCTCATCTGCTGAAGAAAAAGGAAGATCGTAAGATACTGCTTGCTGCATGTGATACATACAGACCTGCCGCTATCGATCAGCTGGAGCGAGTCGGCGAGATGGTTGGTGTGCCTGTTTTTACAGGTGACAAGAAGAATGCGATCAAGATTGCTAAAGATGCGGTAGGATTCGCCAAAGTCGGCGGATTTGATACATTGATTATAGATACAGCCGGTCGTCTGCATATCGATACAGATATGATGGAAGAAGTTCAGACGATTGCACGCGATGTTAAGCCGGATGAGATACTGTTCGTAGCCGACTCGATGACCGGTCAGACAGCTGCAACGATTGCCAAAGAATTTGACAATTATCTTGGTGTGACGGGTATTGTGCTGACGAAGTTTGACTCCGATACAAGAGGCGGTGCTGCATTCTCGATCAAGCAGATATTGGGCAAGCCGCTGAAGTTCGTCGGTGTATCCGAGAAACTTGACGGATTGGAAGTATTCCACCCTGAGCGAATCGCATCACGAATCCTCGGTATGGGTGATGTCGTTTCACTCGTTGAGAAGGCTCAGGAAGTATATGACGAAGAAGAGGCGAAGAAACTCGCCAAGAAGATAAAGCGTTCGGAGTTCACTCTGCAGGATTTCTTGGAGCAGATGGAACAGATGGATAAGGTCGGTTCTATCGAGAGCATTATGGAGATGCTGCCGGGCGGCAAAGAGGCGATGAAAAATATAGATATGAGTGCTTTCGAGAAGCAGAAAGCCGATCTTAAGAAGAAGAGAGCCATTATACAGGCTATGACTATGAAAGAAAGACTTGATTTCAGGCTTGTAATGGGATCACGCAAACGCCGCATTGCCAAAGGTGCAGGTGTGACGGTTATGGCAGTGGATAATCTGCTTAAGACATTCCAGAAAACACGAACTATGATGAAAGGAATGCTTAAGAATAAGGGAAAATACGGCGGTATGGATCTGTCGCCGATGTTAGGTCGAAAATTTTGATACAATAAATAAACAGTTGAACTAAGGAGACTGAAATGGTTAAAATCAGAATGAAAAAAATGGGTGCTAAGAAGCGACCGTATTACAGAATAGTTGTAATTGATTCACAGAATGCAAGAGACGGTAAATTCATTGAGCAGGTTGGTACATATCATCCGATCCTGCCGGATGCACAGCAGTTGAAATTCGACGCTGAGAAGATTAAGAAATGGTTCCTTGATGGTGCTGAACCTTCACCGATCGTTCGCAAACTGCTGAATAAACATAATTTCTACTTTGATCGAGATAAACTTTTAGCAAAATAATATTATTTCGTGCTGAGTAATAGGAGTTGCTAAAATGAATGAAAAAGAACTGGTAGAATTTATCGCCAAGTCTCTTGTAGATGAAGCTGATAAAGTGAGTGTGAATGTCGTAGAGAGCGAAAAATCTACGATATTGGAGTTATCCGTAGCCGAGTCCGATATTGGCAAGATCATCGGTAAGCACGGTCGGATAGCAAAAGCGATCAGAACGGTCTTGGCAGCCGTGTCCAATAAAGGCAGGAAGAGAGTCCTGCTGGATATAATGGATTGATGATGGAACTGCTTAGGATCGGTCTTGTTAAGAAAGTCCACGGATTAAAGGGAGAAGTAAAAGTTCTCCCTTTGACCGATAATCCGCAGCGATTTAAGAAAGTCAAAGCGGTATATATGGATGGAACTGATGCTGTTTTTGAGACAGAGCATTCTGCGATAACTCCCAAAGATGTGATACTCAAACTCGCCGGTGTCGATACCGTTGAGCAGGCACAGAGCCTTGTAGGTAAGTATCTGTCAGTGGAGAAGAGTAAGGGTGTCCCTCTTGGTGAATGGGAATATTACACGCAGGATATTATCGGCTGCAGTGTTATGTTCGGGCAGACGGAGATGGGGACGGTCATCGATATGATGAACTGCGGTGCTAATGATAATATGCTTATCCGAATCGGCGATGGGCGGGAGATATATTATCCGTTTGTGAGGACTTTTATAGATAATATCGATACGGAGAAAAAGCTGATTGTGATCAATCAGACGGAAGATTTTTTTGATATTTGAAATATAATTAGCGAAAATTATAATGATTAATTTTCATGTTTTGACGCTGTTTCCTGATTTTTTTGAGGCTTTTAAGGCTCACAGTATTATAAAGAAGGGGATAGATAAGGAACTGTTTAGACTAAATATTAAAGACATTCGTGAGCATGCTGTCAATCGATACGGTCAGGTAGATGATACGCCGTTTGGCGGAGGTGCAGGGATGCTGATGCGGCCTGAGCCTATATATGATGCTTACAAGTCTTTGGATCTGAGTGATGAGGCACGCCGCAAAGTGATATTCTTCTCGCCGAAAGGCAGAGTGATGGATCAAGCGTATGTGCAGTCGCTTAAGAGTTATGACGACATAGTGCTGATATGCGGGCATTATGAAGGGATTGACCAGCGGATCATCGATCTGATAGTCGATGAGCAGGTTAGTATTGGAGATTTTGTCCTGACCGGAGGAGAGCTCCCTGCGATGGCACTGATTGATGCTACAGTGCGTCACATTGACGGAGTTCTGAAGAGCGGCTCTCTTAATGAAGAGTCATTTACCGGGCGGAGACTGGAATACAGACAATGGACCAAGCCCAGGACTTTCATGGGTATGGATGTGCCGGAAGTGTTGTTATCCGGCAACCATAAGGAGATTGCGAAATTTAATGAAGCTGACGCATTATCCGAGACTATGAAGTATCGGCCTGATCTGTTGGACGATAAGAGATGTAATGAGAATGAGGAAGTGACAATTTAAGAATCTACACATTTTGGAACAATGTAAAAGGAGCATTATAAATGAACTTAGTCAATGAAATTGAAAAAGAACAGATTGCAAAATTAGCAGATGTCGTTGCCGGCAACACAGATACAGAAAAGGTAAAAGAGTCGGTTGAAGATCTTAAGAAAGATTTCGTAAACCGCAAGATAGCTTTTTCTGTTGGTGACCTTGTGCGTGTAAATGTCCGAATTATCGAAGGTAAGCGAGAGCGAATCCAGGCTTATGAAGGATATGTTATCTCTTTCAAGGGTAAGGGGTTGACACGATCTGTTAAGATCCGCAAGAATTCATTTGGTGTAGGTGTTGAGCGAACATTCCCGCTGTATTCGCCTAAGGTAGACAGTTTCGTTCTTGTTCGACCGGGTAAAGTTCGACGAGCTAAACTCTACTTCCTCAGAGAGAGAACAGGTAAGTCTGCTCAGATCAAAGAGAATGTAAACTACAAGGCTCTTGACAAATAATTGTCAGTCTTAAAAAAATTAAGAAAAATAAAATTTTTATAAAAAATATCCTGTTTGCTTGCAGACAGGATATTTTTTTATTATAATAAGGAGAGGGGATTGATTGATAATGGATTCTGAACTTATACCGGATAATATTGACAATGAATACGGATGTCTGCATCTGTCGCAGAAACTTGCGTCGGTGCAGCATGAGGGGAGTTCTGTTCTGCACGCACTGTATCATAATAATCAGCTGCTGCTGTGTTATGAGGCTACTGCAGATCGGGCTGTATTCTCATCGGCAGACGGCAAGCCTTTGCGTATAGTGCTGCCGACGGAGTTGACAGGCCGTCAGGCAAGTTTGCATATTGGATACAGTTTCCCAATACAGCCGTCTGATACTTGCCTGTTTCATAGGTTCGTTGTCATTAGCTGTGAGCCGTATTATCTGACTGTCGAGGTGCTCACTGACGATGACGGTGACATTCTGACTGATAGGGAGCATACGAGACTGACAGTGACCGGCAGCGGACTGACTGTCAATCTTGACTGTTTCGAGTCTGAGGATGATGCTTTGCTGTCGATGTGGAGATATCATTTGCCGGAGTATAGATGGCATGACTTCTCGGTAGGAGTGGACATCGATTATCAGGATAAGAGATCTGATACTGTTGTCTATGCTGATATATGCCATCGTCTTGGATGTCAGAATATTCTGCTGATCGTTAATAATTATCAGTCTGATGCTGTTAATCGAAGCGGTCTGCTGCTCGATACTCTGAAAAACAGAGCGGCTCTGTGCGGCAGTAAACTCATCCTTGAGTATGACGGCAGAGTGATGTCTCCTCAGTCAGACTGTGACTGTATCATGATGCGGGCCGGGTATAAACTTGATATTAATGGCACTACATTTATCGATGTGCTTGGAGAAAGCGGGTATAATGAGGCATCTGTCAGACTGCGTGATTGTATATCGCATAGTGACGGCATCAGGTATAAGATGTTATTTGAGCATGGCGGGGAGCTTGATTTCGATAAGATCATGGTTCATTCAGACAGCAATCTTATCGAGTATAAGCATTCTGTGAGCAGGATCCTTAATGCTGCAGAGCAGCTTACAGAGCCGGTAAAGGATCGGTATCGTTTCGTGAAGAATGTCTTCTCTGAAGCGAGTGCCAAGTTTGATATGGTGCTGTCTGATAATGTAGGTGATGATCCTGTCAATATATGTGAGCAGATAATCAGGCAGGGGTATCTCAATATCAGCATTGAGTCTGATATTAATGCGATGATGACAGATATTTGGTCATTGTCCGAGAAACTTATGCTGCTGTTTATGACTCAGACATTCATAGTGACTCAGGATTTTGTGCAGCGTATATCTGCGAAAGACGAGTTGTTCCAATATTTTAATGCCGCAGTGTCATTCAGACAGTCATTGGATATTCTTTACTATGATATGTATCATAATCCTAACGGTCTCGATGTTTATCCGTATAAGACATTCTGCCGAGGCAAGCAAACTGTCGGACTGATCCTCAATGGCGCATTGTATATCGGACTGTCGGTTCGCTCGCTGCTGCGCAAGATGTTCAGCCTGCCGAGTGCTAACAATGGTGTCGACAAATCCGCCGTGAAATGGTATGACATTGCTAATCGTTGCGTGCTGTCGTCGGGCAGTTATCTTAACAAGACCAAATCAGGTCTCAACTACTTCCTTGCTGACAATCACATACTGATATTGAGAGATGTGACTGTTGCGAAAGATAAGCATGACGATCTGCGGATTATAATATTCTGTTCGCAGCGATGCCATATCACTTTTGCCGAATCCGAAGACATCATCCATAAGTTTGATGTGAATGTCATCGATGGAGCGATCTCAATCAACTATAAAACGAGTCCTGTCAGCAGGATGATAACATTTGAGATAGTCCTTGCTGATGATGAGGATGGAGCAGGGACTGCCAAATCGGTAATATATAATGGTGATGAGATATTCTGCAGTCAGGACGGTATTGTGCTGCAGTTTATGTCGAGCAATATCTTGGCGGAGAATGAGATTAAGATTATGTAAACAAAAGCGATTTTGCTCAGCAAAATCGCTTTTGTTTAGTTCAATATCTTTTATCCCAATATCTCATCCAGTGCATCTAAGAATTTCTTATTCTCATCAGGTGAGCCGACTGATACGCGCAGGCAGCCTTCCAGATATTTGCCGTTGGCATAAGTGCGGATAAGCACATCCCGTTTGACCAGTTCATCGAACAGCCAATCCGGTTTGTCAGTGCGGAACAATATGAAGTTAGAGTCACTTGGGAATACTGTGAGTTCTTTGTGCTTCGTCAGACCTTCCATAAGGATCGGCTTCTGTTCCATAATGCGATCGATGTTTTTCTGTAAGAAATCAATATTGTCGAGGACGACTTCCAATGTCGTCAGAGTGAAGATGTTAAGGTTATACGGCAGCTTTACTTTCGCAAGCTGAGTAATGATAGCCTTATTGCTTATCATGCAGCCGATGCGCAGTCCGGCAAGACCGAAAGCCTTTGAGAAAGTCCGCAGGATAATCAGGTTGTCATATTTATTGATGCTGTCGATGATCGTCTGTCCGCCGAAGTGTATATATGCTTCATCAACGACAACTATGCCGCCGCTTGCTTCTATAATGCTAAATAAATCATTGGGAGTAAGTGCCCGTCCGGTCGGATTATTCGGCGAGCATATTATCGTTACGCTGCCTTTGGTTTTCGCTGCTTCGCGAAGTGCAGGCACATTGACAGACAGATCGCTGTTCGGAGCGATGTAGTTGACTGTCGCATTGAGATTAGACGAGATCAGACCATATACTGTGAATGTCGGTACCGGTATGTTTACCGTGTGGCCGCTCTCAAGCATCGCTGCCAGAATGGTGAATATCATTTCATTGGAGCCGTTGCCGATGAGGATGTTGTCTTTATGAAATCCGAGATATGCGGACAGCTTCTGATACAGCGAGTCGGGTATAAAGTCGGGATAAACATTCCACTTGCGTGACATGAGTTTCTCGGTTACCTGCTGTTTCAGCTTCACCGGCAGATCGTAAGGCGACTCATTTTGGTTGATCTTCACTGAGCAGTCTATCGGATGCAGTGTATATTCACTGTTGGATAATACGCCTGATTTGATCGTTTGCTTAATGGTATCTTGGATTGTATTCATATTTGACTCCTTGTTCTCGTTTCAGAATGTTACGGCGGCATTATACTCTTTTTTTGCAGTAATTACAAGTTTTTTTTACCGTAAAGGCAGCTGTGTGTAATGGAAGTATTATCTCTAAAATATGTAATTTTTTTTAAATTTTTCTTGTCTATTCTGCATTTTTTTAGTAAAATAACATTAATATAATGGGAGTTTCTTCCTTAGAATTTAAGGACAATACATGAGACATGGTTCTTCGCCAAAGGGCAAGATAAATATAACAGGTTTTTTTGTTTTAGGATTTATGCTGCTGCTGATAGTCGGGGCGGTGTTGACCGGATTTTTCTTTAAGGGTGAGGAGAAACTCCGCGTAGCAATGCGCAACGGGCAAAATGTTTCATTCCTTGTGTGTGGATACAATGAGGAGAAAGTGATCAAAGGCGGTATGGTTATGATCTTCAATGCCAAGACTAACCGCATTGCGACGATAGCCGTTCTGCCGAAGACATTCTTATCGTATTCGAGGATGGAGAACTTCACTCTGGAAGAAGCACTGAATAAAAAGGTGAGTTTCGACAATATCCGTGCTTCGGTGTCGAAGATCATCGGATATGATATTAATTATTATTTCTTTATACAAGAGAGCAATCTTATCCGCCTTATCGACATTATGGGCGGTATCGAGATATACAGCAACGAGATAAAGGATTCTCCGAAGGATACATATATACCGGCAGGTATAACGCTGCTTGACGGCGATAAATCGATGGAGTTCCTGACTTACAAGGCCGGTGACAGCATTGATGAAGAGTATGACCAGTTTAAACGGCTCAATGATTATGTGCGCAACTTCGTCAAGCTCAAAAGTGACTTCGCTGAGTTGTTTAACGATGATGTGGCTGCCGGACTGCTCTACAAGACAGTTACGACGAATATGAGTCAGGATGACTTTATGATATTCTTTACGGAGATAAGGACTCGCTATCAGGCCGGTTATACCGACTTCTCCCGCGGTATGAATAATCTCATACTTTACTGTGATAAGAAGGCTATGCCCGGATATGACTACATTCTGCAGGCGAAGAACTCCGGAGATTGGATCAAGAAGGAGTTGGGCGATGCACTGGAAAATATCAAGAATGAAAAAGCCGATACTGCTGAGAATAATATTGTTGTAGAGATCCTCAACGGAACTGATATTGCCGGTTTTGCCGTGCGGACTAAGCGGTATCTCTCGACATTCGGATTTGACATTTTGGAGATAGGCAACGCTCAGAATGAAGCGGAATACACTGTTGTCATAATGCGAACGCAGGAGCAGAAAGCGACTAAACTTGCTGAACTGATCAACTGCAAGCGTGTTATACAGGGTGAGCCGTACTCTGATAAAAAGATCGATGTGACGCTTATCTTGGGACGGGATTTCAATGGTAAGATGGTTAAATAACGGATAATGACATTTTCGATTTGCGGCTTAATTAATTACAAATTTAGACGAAAATAGAGAATATAGTATTTCTTTTGATGATAGATTAGTAGGCTTTTGTATGAAGTTATCAAGATTTTTATTGCCTGAGAAGAAAAAATCATATACCATTTTCTTTGTTGTATTTGGCGTGCTGACGGCTTTGATGGCTATGGGCATGCTTAATCTTACAGTCGATAATGATATTACTAATCTGCTGCCTGTTAATGCAGAAACAGAGTACGAGCGTGATAAAGTCGCCAGACTAAGCAAGGAGTTCCCTTCGGAGCAGCCGATGCTGTTGGGCGTGCAGAATGCTTTCACACTCGAACATATCGAGACGCTGTGGAAGATGACTAAAGAGATAAGCGAGCTGCCGTATGTCAAAAGCGTAATGTCTCCGTTTAACTCGACATATTTCAAGAAGTTTAACGACTCATTCACAATACAGCGAATGAATCCTAACTATTATCCGAAGACTCAGGAAGAACTTGATGAATTTGTTGCTAACCTTACATCTAACCGCTATCTTGTCGGTTCGGTAATATCCAAAGACCACAAAACTGCCGGCATTGTTATCAAGATGGACTTCGATGCGACTATCGGAGAGCCGGTTGATGAGTCCAAACTGTATATTAAGGCAGCGAAGTTCCTGTTTGGCAAGACTTTCGGTCCGCACAAGATTACACGAACTGATTATTATATGCAGGTTGAAAGTGTCATGAATAAATATCAGGGCTGCTTTGACAAGATGTATATCGCCGGTGTGCCTGTCTATGAGGCGAAGACGAAGATATATCTGGTTAAGGATATGTTTATCCTGCTTGTGCCTGCTATATTCCTGATGATATTGACATTGTATATGAATATCAGGACCAAACGAGGCACGATCCTGCCGCTGTCTGTAATGCTGTTGTCATTGGCTTGGACTATGGGTGCTATCGGTTGGATGCGGCTCAGTCTGACGACTATGAGTATCCTCCTGCCACCTCTGATGCTGACCATAGGCAGTTCTTATACACTGCACTATCTGTCGGCATATTATGCAGATTCGCAGCTATATACCGATCCTGAGAAACTTGTTTTGGGAACAACGAAGCATATTTTCCAAACGATAATCCTCGCATCACTTACAACTGCTATCGGATTTGCATCATTTGTAACGGCTACTATCGAGCCGATAAGAGTGTTTGGTGCTTTGGCAGTTATGGGAGTTGCGATTACTGTTATATTTACTTTCATATTCCTGCCGAAAGTTCTCCGCTTTATGCCGATCCCGCACGATGCACGAGTTGAGAAGGTCAAGAATGACATATTCTCAAAAATGCTGAATAAATTCGCCAATGTGGTTTATCCTGCACGATACTTCTTCGTTATTCTGTATGTGATCGCTGTTGTGCTGTTTGTCATCTTCATACCGCAGCTCAAAGTTCAGACTAATGCCGCTGACTTCTTCAAGGACAGTGATGATCTGCGCAAGGGGTTGATATTTCTGCAGGAAAACTTCGATGGTACAAACTCTTATAATATCACGATCCGATCGCTGGATAATAAGAAGGATTTCTTTAAGACGCGGGAAGGGCTTGAGATCGCTAAGAAGTTCCAGGATTATATAGATAATAATGTCGAGATCGGCGGATACACTATGATCGGTTGGAATATCTCCCCTGTCAAACTCGTCGAAGATCTTAATTGTGTTATGACAGGTGAGTATGGACTGCCGAAAGATGATGCTGTGATCAGAAGATTTTTGACATATCTTAAGGCTTCGGGTGAAGACGGTATCAAAGGTATGATCAATAAAAACTTCAGTGCTATCACATTTACGGTCCGCACAAAGACCAATAATCCGAAAGAAAAGAACCTCATGACAGAACAGGAATTGTCTCAGCTCTACAAGAAAATGACGAAAGATCTTGATGCTATAGCAAAGGAAACAGGTCTTGTGACTGCTGAAGCATGGGGTGAGATACTCGTTATGAGTAATATATCGCATTATATGATCAAAGACCAGATTATGAATATATGCTCGACATTGGTGCTTGTATTCCTGACGACACTGCTTGTGTTCCGATCGATTTATTTCTCTGTGATGTCGCTGATCCCGCTTAGTTTCGGCGTTATGCTTAACTTCGCTATCATGTCGATCTTCCGCATTCCGTTGGATGTCTCGACAGTTATGATCTCGGCAGTTGCTATCGGTGTCGGCATTGATGACTCTATTCACTTTATGCTTAACTATCGTCACAGGCTGCGGGATGGCATCCCTGTCAAAGATGCAGTTCTCCAGACTTTGCATAAGACCAGCAGACCAATAACTTTCACTTCGATAGCGTTGATTCTTGGTTTTGCCGTATTCTTTATGTCATCGTTTAAGCCGATTATATATTTCGGTGTGCTGATCGCTATATCGATGGTGACTTGTACCGTTGCAACACTGTTTATCCTGCCGTCGATGCTTATAGTTATGGATAGATTCCGATTTAAATACAGACAGAATACTATAACCGGAGTTAATCCGAAGAAATCCACCGCTAATCCTAAATAACAGGTTTGCTGATGAATAAGAATTGCTTGATTACATTTCTATTGGTGATGAGTGCGGGGGCGGCTCTTGCACAGGACTTATCTGATGATCCTGTGTGGGTTATCCGAAGTCAAATGGAGTCTAATATCCGGCTTGTCAGTGAGTCTCAAACGCTCCTTTTGGAGAATGTGATCCACACTCTCAATGACGATAATCCTGCATTTGAAACAGTTCTCAAACTTCGGGATAGTGCTATGGCGAAATTCTTTGTATTTGATGACAAGCACATCATGTGCAAGGAAGTCTCTTATGAAAATCGCATTTTCAGTTCAAAGATACTCAACCAGCACTTCGTCGGTCTGCAGCGTGCTGAGTCCGGCAAAGTCTATCTCTCGCCAATGTTCCTCTATAAGAACAAAGCGTATTATCTGCTTGGGATTAAAAACGACACATCTTACCTGATGATGCTTTTCTTTGTGCCGGAAGTTCCTGACAGGCATTATGCGATATTCCATGATGACGGCAGCATCCTCATCAATAAAATGGGACTGACCAAATCAAAGATTGCAGAATGGAGCAAGATCATCACAGATGCCGACTCTGACAAGTTTGACAAATTGCAGAATTCTGCTTTTACGGTTTTTCGCCCAGGCAAGAAGTATTATATAATAATTAATGAAGAAAATTAATATAATGCAAAAATCAGTTGTTTTTTTGCTGATTTGTGGTATTATATGAATAAATCAATCTATATAATAAGGATAATAAAATGAGACAAAATCAATTATGCCGATTGTTCGGTACTATGCTGCTTATATATGTTATGCTGATGTTTTCTGCCTGTGCGGTCGAAAATACAGATGACTCAAAAGATGAAAATATAGCCGGTCATGCAACAGTATATGAAGGTATTTTCGTTGTATCGGAAGTATTTTACGACAGTCTGTCGATTGCAGACAACGGTTCGTATACGCTTGCATCTGTTGATGATGAGCAGCCGGACTGCTCCGGGACTTGGACTCTCTCAAATGGCAAATATACATTTACAGGCAATAATTCAAGCGGGACATTTACGGCTGTGATTGATAATGACGGAGTGATTATTTTGACAAGAGGGACAATCTCTGCTGACGGCAGAGGACAGAATAAAGCTGTGCAGGACAGTGTTAATGCACAGACATTTGCCGGGAAGACTTACGAAACTGTATCGGTATATATCTATGACGAGATTAATACAGATGAAGACGAGGCATGTGATCTTGCTATGGCATGTCATTATACTCAGGAAAAAGCCGAGATGTTTGTTTCTTGGATTGATGATGATGATTCTGAGTTCAATGAGTTTGCCGAGGCAGGTTATATTCTTTTTAAATATAGCTTCTCAGAGAAAGATGAAACCGAAGATTTAAGATGTTATACATTGGATAGTGTTGATTTCAATGGAAAAGAGCTTACTCCGGAACAGTTTAAGAAAACACTGAGCATTTTTGACTCGTCTGATGATGGTCTTGATTTCGACAGTATCACTGATTATGGATATTTTAATACAGTGTTACAATTTACCGATGCTTCCAATGCAAGACTCATAATCAACATCGAAGGAGATGAATTTGACCAGGATACACAAGGATCATTTACAGTAGATACTGCAGCACGATTAGTTTCTGTTATAATGGGAGAAGGAGACGATAACAGATGGGATGCGTTTTATACAAACGGCGGTAAAAGAATTATCTCGTATAGCGATGAAGTCGATGGAGAAGACGGCAGCCGATTCTGCTTTATGTCCAAATTTGATCTGAAGCAATAATAGCGGCAACAATAAATATAAAAAAAACAAAACGGAGTAAAGATTTGCACGGCAAATCTTTACTCCGTTTTGTTTGATGAATAATCAGTGTATCTAACTCTCTCCTTCTGTCAGATGCTTTACTCCTGATGCAGTTTCCAGCACAAGTGCCCCGGTCTCATCAATATCAGCGGCAAATCCTGACTGATCACCTGACATGGTATGCACTGTCAGTTCCCGGTGCAGTGAACTGCACTGAGAGATATATTCATCGCGTATATATGCGAATCCTGCCGTCATAAATGCGTCATAATCAGCAAAAAAAATATCGAGCAGTTCGGTCATAAGCTTGTCTCTGTCAATATGCTGTCCGCACAGGATGTTAAACGATGTTGCCGGCTGTGTAAGTGAGTCGAGCAATGATTGAGTCTGGTTGACATTGATGCCTATGCCGACGGCGATAGCTTTCAGGCTCATCCCTGAGAATACAGTCCGAGTCAGAATGCCGCTTATCTTCTTGCCGCCGACTTTCACATCGTTAGGCCACTTTATCATCGGAGTCTGTCCGTATCGCTTGAGCAGCCGGCAGATACATACTGCTGCAAATTGTGTCAGATTGGCGACTGGAAGTGTTTGCGGATCTCCTTTCGGCTTGAGGACGATCGACATACTGATATTATCCGGTATATCGGACACCCACACTCTGTCAAATCTCCCTTTGCCGGCTGTCTGTATCTCAGCAGCTACGATGTCTCTGTCCGCAAGAGTGTCGGCATTATCGACGGTATATCGGTTAGTAGAGTCGAGACTGTCAAATCTGATTATATTATATGTGTGATCATTGTCAGCCATCAGAAGTCTGCCTCCATTCTGAGAATGTCCATACTCTGCCCGATAATGACATTGCCGTCTGTGTCATACAGCCGCACAGTCGCCTCATCGCAGTGATGGATCTTGTCAGTCGGAGTACCGTTCCTGTCAAACAACTCGATCCTGCCGACTTTGACAATATTTAGTCCCGGAGCAACATATTCTAAGTCAGAGTCTGTGCTGATAGTATTGTAGACTTTGACAGTCATCTTGTCTCCGCTGCTGCCGAGTACTTTGCCTGATAACCGCATTTCACGCTTATATTGCATAGTCGAAGTAATGTTGGCATCGGTCATAGGCGACTGATAAAAAAATCCTGTCGAGAAGTCTCTGTGTGATACGACATTTAACTCTCGCTCGATAATACGCCTGTCAATCGGAGTCCCGTCGCAGATATGGTCTATCATCGAGCGGTAACTTGCGATAATCGCCGATATGTAGAGCAGTGACTTCATTCTGCCTTCGACTTTGAAACTGCACACTCCCGCATCGATGAGGTCGGCGATGTGATCTATCATACATATATCACGGCTGGACATAAAGTATGTGCCGTGTTCGTCTTCAGAGACCTCGTAATTCTGATCAGGTCTGGATTTTTCTTTGAGGATGTATTCCCAGCGGCACGGCTGGACGCAGTCGCCTTTGTTGGCGGAGCGCGGCTCGGTCTTGGTATCGTCAGTTCTCCTGCCCAGTCCTGCTGTCGTCATATATGTAGAGAGCAGACATCGGCCGGAGTAAGATATACACATCGCACCGTGAACAAATGCTTCGAGTTCTATATCGGTATGCAGATGTATTTGCCTGATCTGTTCCAGTGACAGTTCTCTGGCAAGCACGATCCTGTCTGCTCCCTGAGCCTTGTAGAAGTCAGCCGCATACTGATTGGTTGTGTTAGCCTGCGTGCTGATGTGGATCGGGACATTCGGAGCGTGCTGTCTCGCAAGCAATATAATGCCCGGATCAGAGATAATCATCCCGTCGGGACACAATTGTGCGAGATGGTGCAGAGCTGCAACTATATCATCGGTTTGCTCCGGTGTGAAATATATATTAAATGCGATGTATATCTTTTTGCCGAGACTGTGCGTGTATGCAATCGCTTCACACAATTGTGCATCGTCAAAGTTTTTCGTATTGGCACGCAGGGAGAAGTCTTTCATGCCGATATAGACGGCATCCGCTCCGAAATGTAATGCAGTCTTTAATTTGTCAATATCGCCTGCCGGTGCTAATAATTCTGGTTTTGTCATAAGTTTTACCTTGGTATAATTCTGCAGGGCAGCATTACTGCTGTCCTGCAAGATTATATCAAAAAAAAATAAATTTTTCAATTTTATTTGATTTTTTGATAATTGTAATGTATAATTTGTATATTGTATTTTAGGAGAATGACAATGGCGACTTTTATCTGGATTGCATGGCTTGTTGTCGGAGCGGCACTGATCGTCGGAGAGATTTTTACGGTTTCATTTTATCTGTGTCTTATCGGTGTCAGTTGTCTCTTGGCCGGAGCAGCTGCATTCTTTCTGCCACTGAGTCTTGCTTATATACCTTTGATCGTATTCCTGATTTCGGTTGTGCTTCTTGTAGTATTCCTGCGACCAGTATGTCTTAGGATGTTGTATTCCAAAAATTCTCCTAAGTCAGGTACTGACTCGATAATCGGCAAAACAGTTACGCTGCGTAAGGCTGTAACAGCAGACTCGCTTGGTTCTGTCAAAGTCTACTCTGATATGTGGAAAGCGGCTTCTTATAACGGTGAAGATATTGCCGAGGGGAAAATTGTTCGGATAGTAGGCATAGACGGCAACAAACTCTTGGTGGAACCTGCCGATGAACTTTAAGCAGCTGTTGTCGGGCAGATTATTTTGGTGGAGATGAGATTTATGAAGAAATATCTTATTCTTATATGGATAATAATGACAATATGTATAGAGACTGTATCGGCGACTGACAGGCAGCGGCTGACTGATGTCGATTATATGCCGCTTAGACAGAAAGTCGGGATGATATTTATGATCAGACCCGAATCCATCGATCCCGATATGCCGCTTGAACAGGTTAATGACACATACCGATACGGAGTCTCCAAAGTAACTAAGCAGATGGCAAAGCTGTATAGGCAGTACCCGGCCGGTGGATTCTGCATTTTTGAGAAAAACATTGTTGATCCGAAGCAGTTACACAGGTTCACGACATCTTTGCACAGACTCAATCCCAATGTCCTGCTAAGCATTGATGAAGAGGGCGGCCGCATCACCCGTATTGGCAGGAATGATAAATTTGATGTGCCGCATTTTGACTATATGGAAAGTCTCGGCAAAGATAAGACTGCTGAAGAGATATATCCTATCGGAGTGGAGATTGGTCAGACAATCGGAAGTTACCTGCGTCATTATCAGTTCGATATTGACTTCGCTCCTGTTGCTGATGTCAATACCAATCCTGACAATATCGTTATCGGCAATCGTGCATTCGGCAGTGATCCTGATGTCGCTGCATCAGCTGTCAGAGGTGTCATCGCAGGTCTGTCTGAGAATGGCATCATCGGATGTCTTAAACATTTCCCCGGACACGGAGATACAACAGGCGATACTCATGATGGGTATGTTCGTTCCGACAAGACTTGGGAGCAGTTGGCTGAGTGTGAGATGATCCCATTTCGGGCCGGGATAAATGCAGGAGCTAAGATGGTGATGACTGCTCATATAGCATTGCCGTGTGTAACCGGTGAAGATCGTCTGCCGTCTACTCTGTCTCAGCACATTCTGCAGGATAAACTGCGTGGTGAACTCGGATTCGGCGGAGTGATAGTCTCTGATGCGATCTGCATGGGAGCGATCCATAATGATTATACAAGCGGAGAGGCTGCCGTCAGAGCGTTCCTTGCCGGATGTGATATGATCCTGATGCCTTACAACTACATCGAGGCATTTGATGCGGTGCTGGCAGCCGTGCAGAATGGGGATATATCGGAAGAGCGTCTCAATGCGAGCGTGAAGAGGATCCTGGAGTTAAAGAAGTAAATATAACATAAGGAGTCAATATGACAAGTATTATCATTGTATTATCAGTTGTCGCTGTGCTGATCCTGGCGATCATCATCAAAGGGCTAAAGATCGTCCAACAGTCCACAGTTATGATCGTGGAGCGTCTCGGCAAATATCACAAGACGCTGAGTACCGGTGTCAATATCATTATACCGGTTCTTGATAAGATACGGCTTTTCACGCGGCGAATATCTCAGACTGACAGCAAAGGTCACTCTAATGTCAGAGTAGAGCGGAGCAACTATATCGACCTGCGTGAGACTGTCTACGACTTCCCTAAGCAGATGGTCATCACTAAGGATAATGTGTCGATCGAGATTAATGCCATTCTCTATTATCAGATCACAGATCCGTTTAAAGCGATGTATGAGATCGAAGATCTTAGCCTCGCTATTGAGAAACTCACGCAGACGACTCTGCGAAATGTGATTGGTGAGCTGGAGTTGGATCAGACATTGACGAGCCGTGATACGATCAACGGTAAGCTCCGCGACATCCTTGATGATGCTACCGATAAATGGGGTGTCAAGGTCAACCGTGTTGAGCTGCAGGACATTATGCCGTCTAAAGAAATACGCGAAGCGATGGAGAAACAGATGCGTGCCGAGCGTGAACGCCGTGAGACGATCCTCTTGGCAGAAGGTGCTAAGAAGGCTAAAGTGCTGGAAGCAGAAGGTGAGCGTGATAAACTCATCGCTGAGGCAGAAGGTGCTAAGCAGTCTCAGATACTGCGTGCGACAGGTGAAGCAGAAGCCAAACTTGCCATCGCCAATGCCGAAGCCAAAGCAATCACAGCTGTTGCAGATTCGCTGAAAGGCTCTGACATGTCGGCGGCACAGTATCAGGTTGCTCTGAAGTACATCGAAGCACTGAAAGACATCGCTGCTCAGAATGGCGAGAAGGTAGTATTCATGCCGTTCGAGTCATCGGCTCTTATGGGCAGTGTGAGCAGTCTTAAAGAACTCTGGGGCAAGAAATAAACTGCCGAAGAATATATAACAAAAAAGGATAAAAAGTCATTGACTTTTTATCCTTTTTTGTTATAATAAGCATATTGGAGATTTTGTGATGAAACCGCTCTAAAACTATGGCGATTTTGTGAAAATCACCGCCTAAAACTATGGAGATTTTGTGATGAGTGAAACTGTGCTTAGACGGAAGTCTTACGAAGAACTTAAGAAATGGAAAACGAAATATGCTCCTAAGTATGCTTTATTTATCAAAGGTGCGAGACGAGTCGGTAAGACAACTATTGCTGAAGAGTTTGGCAGGGCGGAGTACAGATCATTTATTAAGATTGATTTCCATTCTGCAAATGATACTATTCGTGATCTCTTCGTCAATAGTCTGATGGACTTGGATTATTTTTTTAATGTTATACAAATGCAGTATGGAGTTCGTCTCTACAGAAGAGAGTCGCTGATTATACTGGATGAGATACAGCTGTATCCGTTGGCACGGCAGGCTCTTAAGACGCTGATTGCCGACGGACGCTATGATTATATCGAGACGGGATCTTTGGCAGGCATTAAGAAAAAAACGGAACAGTCCGAGATACTTGTCCCCTCTGAAGAATATGCGATCGAGATGTTTCCGCTTGATTTTGAGGAGTATCTGTGGGCAATGGGGGATGAGTGGACTATCCCGATCCTGCGGGATAACTTTGCTAAGAAAAAGCCATTCGGCAAAATCCATAAGGATATACTGCGTAAGTTCAGAGAATATATGTGCGTAGGTGGAATGCCGCAGGCTGTGGTAAAGTATGCCGAGACAAAAGATTTTGAACAGGTAGACTTTGTGAAAAAAGAGATAATCGCATTATATCGCAATGACATCAAAGGTCAGAAGGAGGAAAACAGTGCGTATCTTGGCAATATCCTCGATAATATCCCATCAGAATTATCGAAACACGAAAGCAAATCGGGCTTGAACACATTTAAACTGTCGCATCTTGATAAAAATGCACGCTACCGGGAATATAAAGATCCTCTGAATTGGCTTTCAGAAGCTATGATCGTGAATGTAGCCCGTAATGTTACAGATCCGAGTCCGGCTCTTACCTTGACTATGGATGATGAGCGGTTCAAATGTTATCTGCTTGATACAGGATTGTTGATTAACCTGAGTTTCGGCGACGGCTCATATCTTGATAATGATATGTATAAAGCAATATTGACAGATAAACTGCATATTAACGAAGGTATGTTTATAGAAAACATCGTCGCTCAGTGCCTTCGCAGCAGCGGACATAAAGTCCTGTTCTATGTTGAGTATAACGATAACGGTAAAGCTGTGATGGAGGTTGATTTCCTTATTCGCGAAGACCGTAAGATAGTGCCGATAGAGGTTAAATCCGGTAAAGATTATACAGCCAAATCTATTATGAAATTCAAAGAAAAATTCACCAACAGAGTCGGACTACAGTATATCCTGCATGAAAGCGATCTGAAAGTTGACGGAGAGATTGTGTATATGCCGTATTATATGGCGGCGATTTTGTGAAAATCACCGCCTAAAACTATGGAGATTTTGTGATGAAGCATCTCTTTTATATCCACCCTTCAAATTTTCATTGATAAAATTTTATTTTACGCTTGACAAAGTTGGAGTTATCATATATCATTAAAATAATTATAGAAGTGGATTCTGTGAAAAGACCGAAACCTTATTCACAGAATACAGAAATATTTCAGATTACGTCTCATTAATTGAGAGGGAGACTCCGTTGGATAGTTCCCGTATCAAAAGATGGGGCATAGGAGTTTTCTGCGTAATCTGAGGTTTCTCTGCTCGTTTCGGCATTGGATTGATACGGGCATTTTTATAGTTAATTTCAGATTATGGAGACTCTTGACAAAATGAGAACAAATATTTCTTCTGCATAATGCTTCAATATAATGCATTAATTAATATTTAATCAATCAACAATTCATCGTGTGGGTAAATTCAAGATACTATTTGTCATTTTGTAATGATAAATTTTTTGTATCGTAAAGGGTCACTGTTTATCAGTGAAAAATCAAATTTAATGAGGTTTAAAATGAAAAATTCAATGAAATGTTTATCAATTATTATGGTAATGATTATGATGATGTTGGCAGCATGTGCTCAAGAAAACACATCGGATAGTGGCGAGAGTGCTAAGACTGGTATTGTAGGAAAATGGAAAGATACCTCTGATGGTTCTATATGGGAGTTTAAATCCAATGGAACTGCAGATATTCCGGGTACAAATATTAGTAGTGCTGAATGGACTGGAAATGATGAAGCTGGGAGAGTTGTTATGAATTTTAGAGATGATGGTGGCTATGCAAGTTTCAGTTATCATGTTACTGGAAATAATTTAACAATTACATCAGAGGATTGTGGTGTGATGGAGCAATATAATTTTACTAGAATGTGATAAATTACGTGTAAGGAATTGTTCAAAAAATCCTAAAAAAACACTTGTTTTTTGCCCCGCAGTATGCGGGGTATGCCGCCGACGAAGGGATGTAAAAGTCGGCGGCGAACCTTGAAAAACAGAAAAAAGTCTTTGACTTTTTTCTGTTTTTTGTTATAATTAATACAAGGAGTTCCCAATGTCACTGTAAATGT
This sequence comes from Spirochaetales bacterium, assembly GCA_017540815.1. Classification (GTDB taxonomy): domain Bacteria; phylum Spirochaetota; class GWE2-31-10; order GWE2-31-10; family MWDO01; genus RGIG6909. The sequence goes on along the minus strand of JAFYAI010000156.1, from coordinate 41,667 downwards.
CACTGTAAATAAGACAGAACAGACAGTTTATGCTTTGTTGTCAGAGCATCCTGAATATAATAGAGACCAGTTGGCAGAGGAAACATCAAAAACAGTCCGAACAATTCAGAGAACTTTAGATTCATTAAGAGAAAAAGGCTTAATTGAACGAATAGGCAGTGATAAAACAGGACAATGGAAAATAAAGAAATGAGAATGTTGTTTTTTTTAATCTGTTTGTTTATATTCCGAGGCGTTATATATGTCAAATCTCATTTCCGCAGCTACAACTCGTAATTGGGCGAAGTTGCATACCAATTCTGATGGGCGGCTGACAGGTCGTGCCAACAAACGCCGCTCTGCAAAAAATATAATCCCAGCTGAATATCTTACTCATTCTGAAAATAGTGTGGTCATTGAGAATATAGTCCGCTCCATCCGAGAGAATAATCTGCCGACTGATAAGGCTTTGTATTCTGTCGGGATAGTGCTGCTTCGTAATGTCTGTATTGCTGACTGTGATCATGTGCGGAAGACACTGAACGAATATAATATTCAGCCTGATGAGACGCTTTTGCAGGTGGAATGTCCGACGAATGAAAATGATTTGCTTGGATATATATATCAATGCCTAATGACAGAAGGTCATAAGAATATCATTGGATCGTATTATACGCCGCCAGGAATTGTGCGGAATATGACAGAGAGACTTGATTTTTCACAGGGGCAGACATTCTTAGATCCGTGCTGCGGCAGTGGGGCATATCTTATATCATTGAATTGCTCTAACCCGCAGCAGTTATTCGGCATGGATAGAGACAGAATCGCCGTAATGATTTGCCGCATAAATTTATTGATTAAATATCGTGATAAGGCATTTGTTCCTCAGATTTACTGCGAAGATTTCCTGCTGACACAGCGGTTTGCCGATATGCGGTTCGATTATATCGTGACAAATCCGCCGTGGGGGGCTGCGTCTCAATCCGTAGAGACTTCTCATGGACAGCCTGAGAGAATGGGGATAAGCGGCGAGACTTTTGCTCATTTCTTTGTGCGATCTTATGAGATACTTCGCTGCGGAGGTCGGATGCGATTCTTGTTTCCTTATTCTGTGCTGAATGTGAAGACTCATAAAGAATTGCGTCGATTTATGCTGGAGCATGGTAATCTGCGAATGATAACTGTATATGATAGAGTGTTTAGCGGTGTGACGACTGATTGCGTGGATATAGAACTGCACAATTGTGAGTCTGAGGAGGCGATGACAGTGTGCAGCGGCGGCAGGAAATATGAGACGAATAAACAGTGGATTGATAAGACGCACAATTGTGCTTTCCATTTGATGAGTGAAGAATCACATTCTGTTGTTGAGCTGGTGTATAGGCATCCGCATCGGACTCTTGTCGGCAGTCAGTGGGCATTGGGCATCGTGACTGGGGATAATAATGCTAAACTCCGCGATGAGCCTGCTGACGGTGACGAGCCGATCTATACCGGCAAAGAGATCACTGCTTATCGACTGCTGCGTCCGAAGAAGTTTATCCGATTTGAGCCGGATCATTTCCAGCAGTGTGCACCGGCTGAGATGTATCGAGCGAAAGAGAAACTGGTTTATAAGTTTATCAACCGCCGGCTTGTCTTCGCTTATGATGATACCGGCAGCATGACTCTGAACAGTGCCAATATACTGATCCCATCCGTTCCGGGGATGTCTGTTAAGACTGTGATGGCATTGCTGAACTCTGACTTGTTCTCATTCCTGTATCGGACGATGTTTGGCGAGATCAAGATCCTGCAGGGCAATCTTACTCAGCTGCCGTTTGCCGAGATCAACGCAGATACTGACAGGATGATCACTGAGATGGTGGATGGCATTCTTAGCGGTCAGACCTGTCTGCACGAAGATATACAGAATGTGATCGCCGATATATATCATCTGTCGGATGAAATGAGGCGGATTGTCAGAGGGTAGACACAAATTTTATATAAAATATACATAAAATTCTTTTGTTTTTCACAAATATTTGCTATAATACTGCAAAACGCAATGCAGAATGAGTCGTCATTGATTAGGAAATGGAGTTATTATGAATAAATTCACAATCCCTGTTTTATTGGTATTTTCACTGTTCGGATTATTTGGCGGAAGCGAGAAACTGCAGCTGCAGAATGAGAATCTGTCCAAGAGAGACTTCTCAGGACGAAGTTTGAGCGGTTCTGATTTTACCGGAGCGGATCTGACTCATACTAATTTCTCGAAATGCACTCTGCGGAAGGTTTCATTTCGTGAAGCGGATATGAGTTATGCTAATGTGAGCAATGCGGATTTGCGTCAGGCGGATTTTACAGATACGGTTTTGTATTCTGTGGATTGCTCGTATTCCAATCTGTCGGCATTGCAGCTGAAAGGTCAAAATCTCGTCAATGTAAACTTCGACGGAGCGAATTTAAGCGGTGCTGATTTTACTGACTGCAACTTGTCCGGTGCGACATTCAATGGCAGTATCCTTGATAAAGCCTCATTCTACAATGCTGCAGTTACTCTGGAGCAACTCTACGGAGCGAAGAGTCTCAAAGACACTATCCTGCCGTTCGGCTCAAAGTATCAGTCCGGCGACAAATCCAAAGATAAAAAGAAAAAATAATCTTATCATAATCCATACATCTTAAGGAAGGTTCGTATGATTTTCAAAATTCTTTTGTTAGTGATATTTTTCTGTGTGATGATCGGTGTGGGGCTGTATGCCAGACGGCATGCCACAGATGTCAACGGTTTTGTGCTTGGCGGACGGTCAGTCGGACCGTGGCTGACGGCATTTGCATTCGGAACATCTTACTTCTCGGCTGTAATATTCATCGGATATGCCGGACAGTTTGGCTGGAAGTTTGGACTGGCTTCGACTTGGATCGGTCTTGGTAATGCGATCATAGGATCGCTGCTTGCATGGATGGTGCTTGGACGGCGAACACGCATTATGACGCAGCATCTGAACTCGACTACGATGCCTGACTATTTCGGCAAGCGGTATCAGTCCGATGCTCTGAAGTTTGCTGCTTCGGTTATAGTATTTATATTCCTTATCCCATATACTGCATCGCTGTATAACGGTTTGTCGAGTCTGTTTAATATGGCATTCCATATTCCATACTCAGTTTGCATCATAGTGATGGCAGTACTGACTTGTATATATGTTGTATTCGGCGGATATATGGCGACTGCGATCAACGATTTTATCCAAGGTATAATCATGTTGGGCGGTATTATCGCCGTTGTATGGGCAGTTTTATTTGCCAACGGTGGATTCACTGCAGCTGTTGGCAGTTTGTCCAGAGTAGGGTTTGATCCGGCAGCATACAATGGAACGCAGATGCTTGGTGAGTTCACTTCTTTTTTTGGTACTGATCCGCTGTTTCTGCTGTTCGTTGTGATCCTTACTTCGCTTGGAACTTGGGGCTTGCCGCAGATGGTCGGCAAATTCTATGCTATCAAGAGTGAAGCATCAATTAAGAAAGGCATGATCATCTCGACATTCTTTGCTCTGATCGTTGCCGGAGGCTGTTACTTCCTCGGCGGATTTGCCAGACTGTATGCAGGTGCTGATGGGATAGTCCTGTCGAATGGCAAAGTCGCATTTGATAACATTATCCCGACGATGTTGTCCGGTCTTACTCAGTTTGCTTGGGGAGATGTTATCATTGCTGTTGTGCTGGTACTTGTCCTCGCTGCGTCGATGTCTACTCTGTCATCGCTGGTGCTGACTTCCAGTTCGACGCTGACGCTTGATTTTATTGACTACAAGAAGTCCATGACTGAAAAGAGCAAACTGCTTTGGATGCGGCTGTTTGTTGTATTCTTTATTATATGTTCCGCGGTGATCGCTATTATCAAAGACGCATATCCGGGTATCACATTCATTGCTCAGATGATGGGCGTGTCTTGGGGGGCATTGGCAGGCTCGTTCCTCGCTCCGTTTATGTATGGACTTTATCTTAAGAATGTTACGAAAAGTTCAGTGTGGGCTTGCTTCGGATTTGCTATCGTTGTCACAATTGTGCAGTTGCTCTGCACTTTCGGCGTGCTGCATGTTCAGAATGTACCTGTGCTGTCGCTTGTATTCAAAACTTCGATTCACAGCGGAGTTATCTCGATGCTTGGCGGATTGATCATTGTTCCGATTGTGAGTGCATTCACGCCGAAACTTACCGCCTCTGATGTGGATAAGATGTTCGGTTGCTATGAGAAGAAGATCGTCGTGCCTGTCAGAGAGGCTCTGGAAGACGGAGAGTGAAAGATATACCGGCAAAAAAATCAAGTGTCTGACTTGTCAGACACTTGATTTTTTTTGTTTTTTTTGTTAAAGTAGACTTTGAAAGTAGACTTTAAGTAGACTTTGAGTAGACTTTGAAAAAAATGACATTTAAGGTTATGACTATGAATTTAGGTATAGAAGATGAATCTCAGGAATTCAAGGAAAGTTTAGGTCAGTTAGATAAGGGGCTGAAATCTCTTACTGCAATGTTAAATAAACACGGCAGGGCGATTGTTTACTTTGGTGTCACAGATGCTGGAAATATCTGCGGTTTGGACATCGGTAAAGATACTCTGATGGATATTCGTAATCGCATCAGGGATAAAGTTGAACCTCGCATATATGCTGATATTAATCAAATGTCGGATGAGAATGATAAAAAATTTATTAAAGTCTCGGCAATCGGATCAGATATTCCTTATTCTTTCGATGGAAGATATTATGTGCGAAATGTTTCTGCCGATGAGCATGCATCAAACGATATTCTTCGTAAAATGTTATCGACTTCTGATGCTGATATTATTCGGCAAAAGCCTTCTCCGATTCAGGATTTGAATTTTCAGTCTTTTTTTGCTATTCTTTCAGGCTGTGGTATTCATCCGAAAGATTCCGAAGAATTTTTCGGTAATTACGGAATGTTGAACAGAGACGGTAAGTATAATATCAATGCTCTGCTGCTGTCAGACCATAATGAAATATCGATAAAAGTTATTACTTTCGATGGAAAAGATAAAAGCGTTATGTCTCAGCGAACGGATTACGGCAATAAATGTTTGCTGACAGCTATGTCTGATGTTTTAGAATATTTTAAAACGATCAATACCGTCAATGTTAATCTAAATGATGCTCATAGAAAGGAAACTCCTTTGTTTGATTATGCAAGTTTTCGTGAGGCTTGGGTCAATGCATGTCTGCATAATGATTGGAATAATGCGATTCCACCTTCTATATATGTATTTGATGACAGAATAGAGATCGTGTCTTATGGAGGATTGCCATTTTCTTTGTCTAAAGAAGGATTCTATAACGGGACGAGTGTGCCGGTGAATAAAAGTTTACTGATAATATTTATGGCAGCTAAGTATGCAGAACAGAGTGGGCATGGCATTCCGACGATTGTTGAAAAATACGGACGAAATGTTTTTTCTTTTGATGATGGAATGGTTAAGGTAACCTTGCCATTGGCATTTGAACGGGTTGAAGTTAAAGCACGCAAGCAGCGATTATTGCAAAAGCATGGGTTGTCTGCAAATCAGAAGAAAATTTATGACTATTTGGCACTCAATCCACAAAGTTCTTTGCAGCTCGCAGCAGAAAGCACCGGTATCAGTTTATCCGGCGTGAAGAAAATATGTGCAAGATTGCAAGAATTGGATTTGTTGGAAAGAAGCGGCTCTAAGCGCGACGGCTTATGGATTATAAAGTAGACTTTGAAAGTAGACTTTAAGTAGACTTTGAGTAGACTTTAAGTAGACTTTGAAAATAAACGCTCGCCGATAAGCGAGCGTTTTTAGATTTTTTATTTCTTATTAAGCATTTCTGTGATGTCGGCTAATTGCTTATTGATATTTTCACAAGTGTGCTTGAGATCAAGAAATGAAAAAACAAGCCCAAATGTTAAAGATGTTATAAGCCATCCGATAAAGAATCCTATACATAATCCAACTACTGCAAAAATGTATTTCAGATATTCTTCGCTCCCGATAAAGTATCCCGTAACGCTGCCTGCTATTGTAAATACAACTATAATTAAAACTGAACAGATTTTTAAGCATAATTCAAATGGATCAGACAAAAATCCAATGATTCCTGTTTCTGTTGAACCGGATTTTTTAAAAGTGACTGTTTTTGTAGGTGTTACTTCAGTTTTGCATTTAGGGCACCAATGTTGTTTCTCCTCCATTTCAGTTCTGCAATTAGGGCAGACAAAAGCTACTCTTGTTCCATTTCCCATAGATAACTCCTTTATCTTTAAAATATATTTTTATACCAATAATATACTGAAAATCATAAAATGTCAATTAAAATATTAGTTTAATTAATAAAATAATTATTTTTACTAATAATTTATCACTTTTATTACATTGATTTTTTATCATAATCCATTTATAATCACAAAATATGGCAAGTTTACAGGATATTTTTGTTACAAATTTGAAACGCATTCGCAATGAAAAGCACATTTCTCAGATGGAATTAGCGGAGATGTGCGACAAGTCGCAGGCTTTAATCGGCGTGATAGAGGCGAAACGCTCGCTGCCGTCATTCGAGACGATAGAGGCGATCGCTGCTGCTCTGCAGGTGAGTGTGTATGAACTGTTCCTGCCGACAGATGAGAATGATGTTACCGATGAAAATATTCAGGCGATAGTTCAAAGACTCGACAAGGAGTTGAATGCCGTAAAGAATCATTTACAGATGTGAAAAAGAAAAAAATCAAGCACATAACAGAGTTATGTGCTTGATTTTTTTCTATAAATATATTAAAATAATAATATGTATGAACGAATAGAAGCTCTAATTGGCAAGGATAATTTGGATAAACTTCATTCTGCTAAGGTTACTGTTATCGGTCTTGGCGGTGTCGGCTATACCGCTGCCGAAGTGCTTATGCGGTGCGGCGTGACTCATCTGACGCTGGTTGATTTCGATACTGTCAACGAGTCCAATATCAATCGGCAGCTGCTGGCTGTGCATTCCACAGTTGGGCTGCCCAAGACAGAGGCGGCAGCGGCCCGGCTGCACGACATCAATCCTGATGCCGAGATCCGTCTGATAAGAGGTATGTTCAGTGCCGATACTGCTCCTGACATTCTCGGTAAGCATTGCGAAGACCGGCCGGACTTTGTTCTTGATGCGATAGATACGATTGCTCATAAGATTAGTCTTATCCGGGAATGTCAGAGCCGCCATATCCCGATCATATCTAGTCTCGGTGCCGGCAATCGGACAAGTCCTGGCTCGGTGCATGTCTGTGATATTTCTGAGACGAGCGGATGTCCTTTCGCTGCCGCAATTCGCCGCAAACTCCGTGATAACGGTAAACTTCCGAAGCTGCCTGTCGTATTCTCCGATGAGTTGCCCCGCACAATTGTGCAGCCTGCCGAATCCGAAGAGGCGACCCGCACTCATCATGTTAAGTCTCTCGTCGGCAGCATGGCGACAGTCACGATCGCTTTCGGCAATATGATGGCGGATTATGTAATGAAAGAAATTTTGGAAAAATAAATAACTGCCTGCTTGCGGCGGTTATTTATTTTTCCAAAATCTCCATTATCTCCCCATAATCCTTCTCAGGATTTTTCTTCTTCGCGATATTAACCAACTCCAGTGACAAATGCCTGTATATCTCCAGCGTTTCGCCGCTTAGGACTTGCAGATGCTTAGCGACAGTCACTGCATCGCCGCGGTCAATCGGGCCGGTGAGTGCCTTGACGACTCCGTTTTGCAGAATATTCTGAGCATTGCCGACGGCGAGGCTGCCCAGCAAAGAGCGGGAGACTTCTTCTGGGATGCCGCATTCTAAGAGTGACTGCTGAGCGAGGCTGAATAATGCGACCATACAGTTGCTCGCCATAACATTGGCGGCGTGGTATAATGCTTTCGACGCAGCGTCAATCACGGCGTATCTGTTGCCGAGAATGTCGAGCAGCTCTGTTATGTGGTTGGGCATATTCGGCGGGATGTCGTATTCTGCGGTAAAGACTGTCTGCGGCAATGCTTTGTCCGACTCATATTTGTCGCAGAATGCTTGTGCCGGATGAAGTGAGGCTGCTGCGATGTGCAGATCATTTTCATCATCTGATGAAAACACAGCTGACGACAATGCTCCGCTGCAGTGAACAAAAGTCTTGCCGCACAATTGTGCCATGCCACATTCTGACTTGATCTCATTCCATACAGTTGAGATTGCTCCGTCCGACACGGTCAGGAAAATCACATCAGCTCCTGTAATTAATTCTGTTCTGTCTGCGAAAAACGGTACTCCGACGAACTCGGCGGAGTCCTGACCGACTGAAGCGGTTCTGTCATTCATGCCGATGACAGTCAGTCCCTTGTCCGTAAAATACTTAGCCAGCGATGTGCCGACTCGTCCGCATCCGATGAAAGCTATGGTCATTGTGCCTCCTGATTTATCCTGTCCCCATATTCTGTGATAGAATTATATCACTTCGTATTGATTGTGTCAAATTTATAACCGGCATTCTTTGAGTGAATTGATGGTGACAAGGAAGTGACAAGGAAGTGACAGGGAAGTGACATTTTGATACAAAAAAAGTCATGATTTTGCAAAAAAACACGGCTTTTTTCATTGCACATTTTTCCACTTGACAAATTCTGTTTTATCATTTATTATATCAATATAATTATAGAAATCATTCGGTAAAGGGACTAGTACCCCTTTTATCGAATTGAAGTTTCAAATTACATGTCTCATTTTGTATGAGAGTTATCCATTGTGATAACGCCTATGCCTTATGATGAGACAGAGAGTTTGTTTGTCATGTAATTTGGAATTCTTCTGCCTGTACTAGCATCATCTGGTTTGGGCGTTTCTGTAGTTAAACTAAATTACAGGAGATTCTTCAAAATGAGAATTAAATATTTTTTCTTATAATCATTTTTAATTTCAACCAAAAAAATCAAAAAAATTAAATGTGGTATACCACATTTAGATTGTTCTTGACAGAACAATCTAAATGAACATCTCCTCTTGCTTTTGTTGTAGGACACACAACTTGAACGTTAGGAAGAGACTAAACAGGATTGAAAATTTTTCGCGACTCTATATATGTCTGTTGCGAAATGAAATACAATTATATAAAAACAAAGGGGTATGAAATGCGAATATGTGAATGGTGCGGGAAACAATTTGAAGATGGAACTGGTTATACAACTCGTTTTTGTTCACGAAAGTGTAGCGAAGAGAGAGACAGCAGACAGCGAGACAGTTATAATCAGGCAGAAGAGAGAGAACGTCAGAGAGAAATGCAGCGTCTGGAAGAGCAGCGGCAGCAGGATGAAAGAGAGCATCAGAGAGAAATGGAGCGTTTGGCAGAACAGCGTCTTGAAGAAGAACGAGAAGCAAGATATGCAAGAGAACAGAGAGAGGAACAGGCTCGCAGGGAAAGTGCCGAACGAGAACAGGCTCGTCTTGAAGCAGAACAGCAGCGTGCGGCTGTAGAACAGCAAAGATTACAGGAAGATCGTGAAAATCGTGAACAGCAGAATTTAATTGCAGATATTGAGCGTGATATAAGTTCATATAATATTGCTGATATTACAGGTGCAGAAAATATCTATAATATGATAGAAAGAATGTTGGATCTGTTCTGCAAAAAAAATAGGAAATACAATGCTGATGAAGTTGGCATGGAATATTTGAAGTCTGTATTGTATAAATTCGGCTCAAATATGGATGCTATGGATAAATATTATGCGGATAAAGAAAAAAGAATAGTTGAAGATGTTAATAAATATATAGACGGATGGGATACTATTGCAAGTATTGTATATAGTAATGATTTGTATAATAAAGGCATAGATGTTTTAATTAATTCTGTTGGCTTAGAAAAATGGCCTCGATTTGCTGAAAAAGAAGAATGTGTGCCTATATTTCACTCAGAAATACGCAGAAGATTTGCTCCATATATGACAGAACATTATAACAAAGTGCAGAAAATGGTTAGTACTGATAAATGGATGAAAACAATCCGTCATCTTAATTGGATGAGTTTTGGATTGAATGGAGATAATTTTGTAAAGTCAGAGTTGGAGCAACAGTGTCCGTTTCATGATGCGGTTTCTCGTGAGGATTACTTCTTGTTTACTGAAGGAATGATAGAAGGTAAGCAAAGAGCATATAAAAGATTTATCAATGGTTATATTGATAAATATATAGATGTTGAAGCATTGAAATCATCGGATGATAAAGATATGCTGATGTTTGAAGCAGGTAAATTTGATCTGAAGTGTAATGAAGGAGACGGCACTAAAGAAGAGGTTGAGAACGCCTTCGTTATGGTGTTGGCAGAGAAACTCGGCTGGACAGATCTACCTCCGATTGAACAGCTGCGTGAAACAGAGAATCAGAGAATTGCCACATTTAGGGCAGAGCAGGAGCGAATTGCTGAAGAGATGCGAATTGCTAAGGAAAAGCAAATTGCCGAAGAAAAGCGTATAGCTGAGGAAAAACGGATTGCTGAAGAAAAACGAATCGCTGAAGAGAAAAGAATTGCTGAGGAAAAACGAATCGCTGAAGAAAAGCGAATTGCTGAAGAAAAGCGTATAGCTGAGGAGAAAAAGAAAGCAGAAGAACAAGCTCTTCGGGATAAATATCATATCACGGATCAAAGTTATTTTATCTTTGAATCAAAGGAATTACAGCCTTTTGCTATATGCTCTAACTATGTAACGATAGAGAGAAATGAATCTGGTATAGCATTTAGCAGTGATGATAATGCTGATAAAGATATATCATGGTTTGAGGCTATTGCACTCTGCAACAAACTCAGCAAGGAAGATGAACTTACTCCATGCTATAAAGTTAAGTTCCGCAAGAACGGTATAGATGTAACATGGGATAGGAAAGCTAACGGATACCGACTTCCAACGTTAGCAGAATGGAAAGTTGCAAAAAAAGTAATAAATTTGAATGAAAATACAGAAGGTGGATGGTGTTGGAACTTGTCAGCAATAAAAAAAGATCATGAATATTTTGGTTCAAGTCCCATTAAGTTTCTCGGTATAGTTTTGGGCGATGTGTCTTTTTATGGCAAGAAAATGTATGTCTGTGGCAAGACAACAACTTCTGTTGACTTGACAATCGCTAAAGGGAACAGGTGTTTCCTTGTTAGATCGTGTAATTAAGTAGATTATGAAATTTGATCTATGGTGAATGATATATATTATAATTATAACATGATAAGGAGTTATTTATGCGTGTTGTTGCGAAGTTAAGCAAAGTATTTAAGATTATTTTATTGGCGGTGTTTGTTTTCTTGATCATTATTATTGGGCTGATGATTAGGGAAGAGATGTCTTTGCCTGTGATATTACTGCCGATTATCGCTGTGATTGCTTTTCTGATTGTCATCAGAATAAATGTTATAAACAAACAGAAAGAAAAAAGAATTAATGATATAAAGAAATTATTTGAGGAGTAATTATGCGATACAAGAAATTGAATGATGAAGAGATAAAAAAATATTTTGATTATTATGTGAATATTCAGTTAATCGGTAAAGTTCCGGCTGTCGGTGACATAGCTTATGAAGGTGTTATCAATGGTAAAAAAACTGTATTTTTCGATACAGATTATCGTTCTGACAGTAATCTTACTCCCATTGGCATTGTTTTTGAGGTTAAAGGAATAAAGGTTAAGATTGTTAGTCTCTATGAAAAACATGAATTAGAGTGGTGCACGAAAGATGCAGAAGGGTATAATAAAGATCTTATTGGTGATAGTGAAATTACGGAAAAAATCAATCTTATCGGAGATTGGGATATAAAAGGGAAATATCCGGCTTTTGACTATGTCAAGAGTTTGGGGAAAGGATGGTATCTGCCTGGGCGTGATGAAATGGGGATTATCTTCAAAATGCGGGAACATATAAAAGATGGTTTGCGTAAAATGTTAGGATATATATATGTAGATAAAATGGGAGAACATGTATATGAAGAAGTTACTTCAGGGATAAGAATTGAGTATAAAGGACTGTATTGGACATCGGGTTGTTCATATGGTGTTGTCACGGAGGCATATTGTTGTAGCCTTGGAGATAATGGTTATTATACCGGAGGAGATGAAGACAAAACAACTCGGCGTAGTGTTCGAGCCGTGAGAGATATTGTGCTTTAGGGAATTAGATTAAGAAAAGAGAAAATAATAAAACAAATGATATTTTATTTAAGGAGTTGATTATGATTATCGACATTGAGAACAAAAAAGGTTTTGTCTTTGACACTGACAAACCGATTAAAGACCTTCCTGAGTTGTTTGTTGCCTATTTCTCTGAAAAAAGAGCTTCTGAGTTAGGTCTTTCGGACGCAGAAATAAAAAAGGGCAAAACTGATACTAGAAAATTTGTAGTTTGGTATACGGATGGGAAGATAAAGAATTTATTTGAAGAGATATACTAAATAAGTTGCTTGTCAAGTTATTTTATAGTTGTTCTTCATTTGTCGGCTCATATATATTTGAACCGACAAAATTATTATTTTTTTGAGGTGTTTATTTATGGATATAATTTTTGAAAATTTTAAATCGGTATTTGAGAAAGTAAAAACAGACACTAATCAGATTGAATATTTACGCGATGACAGCAAATACTGTGAGAATGTAATGAAAGATGCAGCTAAATTGGTATTTCGTATGAAACAAAAAAATGTTGAACCGATGGAATTAGGATTTATCAAGAATTATGGAGAAGATGATTACATATTATTTAAGAATGTTAGTGGTCTGCCAAGTGATAGTATTTATATGAGATATAATAACAATATCATTACTTATAAATATCAAGAAAATGAAGAAGTGATATTGAATATTGATGATGAAAATAGTAAACAGAAGTTTTGTGATACGATTTATGAAATGTTTACAGAGCCTGTGAGAAAAATGCAGGAGAGTAGTGCTAAAGGAATTGAGAAACATAAGAAAATTTCAGAAAATTATGCAAAAATGAGCGAAGGGATCGAAAAGTTGTTGAGAAAATAATCTTATGCAACATTTTTAGAAAGAAACAGGTGCGGTAAACGCACTTGTTTCCTTTTATATCTCTATCTGGACAATATTTCTCAAACAAGTCAGGAAGTCGGCACGAAAGTGCCGTTTTTTCATATCTCCATTGCACTATCTTTTATTGCCACCACGACAGTCTAATAGTCCGACTTCGACAGTCACAGCGGCAGGTTTGGGCTGCAAGCCCAACGCTGTTTTCTCTTTCGGGGGATTATAAGGGGGGCTTTCTCTTTTCTGCGAAAAAAGAGAAAGTCCCCCTTATACTTTTGGCGGTCAAAGACCGCCATTCTCGGCGACCAGCGGTCGCCATGCAGGGTGTGGGGCAGCAGCCCCACATTCATCATATCCTCTCATTCTCAATGAACGGAGCAATCTGTGCGTAGATCTGTTTAATCTGCTTGAGGTTACTCTTCGTGGTTTCAGGATCGGTGTGCTTATCCATAATGATGAACAGCCCATACATCTCGTTGTTCTCATAGATAGGCAGAATCGTCATCATCGTTGTGGTGGCGAGGTCTTCCTGATCAAACCGCGTGAAGAATATCGACTGAGCAAGACCTTCATTCTCAAATGCTATCGGACGGTTTTCTTTCTTAATCAGATTGATGAATTTGCTGTTTTCTTTGAATCTGATCTTATCGGAGTGTATCGCATTAATACCGCAGAATGCGAGCGGCGTGTAGATCCCCTGCAAGTTGTAGAGATAGACCCAATTCTTAATGTCGATATTCTCCAGGAACATCGTCATCTCTTTCATCGACGGGCTGAGCATGTCGAAGTTGTGTATCGATGAGTCACGCTCCTCTTCGTATGTAGTCAGATCGGTTGGAGCACCGATGACATATTCTCCGGCACTGCCCAAGTCGAACTGCGGTATCTCCGCACCGCTGTCTTTCGCAGCCATGAGAGACTCGACGAGTTTCTGGGCATAGTCGTCATCGACGGCACTGTTCTTGATGTCACCTGTCTGCAGCGATGCGATGATCGATTCTTCGTTTTTGCCGAGAGTTTTGAGCTTGTTATATAATTTGTCGAGGACTTTCATAGTGACGACAGCTAAGAATGAGATGAATCCCAACTTACCGCCTATTCCGATGAACAGCCCCTGTGTCAGCACGAGGAAGATACCGGATATGAGGCCTGAGTAGAAGAAGTGCCTCTTGAACATCAGGATGAAGTAACTGCTCATCCCGACGAATGCTCCGGCATACCATGCTTGTCCGAGTTCCATGCCGTATTTCGGAATGGTTGTAAGGAGCAAGCCGCCGATTATACCGCTGGTAGCGATGCTGACTACTTTGTGGTTGTCATTGAGAGATGAGACTGTATTTTTGATCGCCATTGTAACCATAGCGGCGACAACTGACGACGGTATCATAAACAAAGTCCACGGATCGAATGTGCGGATCTTGTGGAAGTCGAAGATCGAGATCTCCGAGTGCCATACTGACTTGCTTATGAGGTAGAATATCAATACCGAGATAAATGCGATTGTTCCGAGACGGCCTCCGTATCCGTCGAATGCGTATTTCGGTGCTTTGTATGAGAGCAGCTCACCGCCGACATACATTAGACTTACGATCGCCGCAACGATGAGGACCATCATCAGGAAGTGCAGTGTGAAGTAACTGTCTGCTTTGCCCACATTTACCAGTTGGATGCTTGCCATACCGGCGAATGATCCGCAGAATGCCGCCCATGAGTAGTGGTTTTCATCATTAGTGATAACCGTGAAAAAACCTACGATGATCGTGATGAGTGATGAAGCGACTATTGCATTCATACCAAGCAGCACTGCGTAGAATGTCGCTGTTGTTCCTAAGAAACAATATAAAAAATGGAAGATACATTTATACCCAAATTTTTGATCTTTCTTGCCCACATTAAAATCCTTGTCTTGTATGGCTGCGACTCTACCGCAGCCGCACAAAAATATGTTTCTATTTTAGCAAATTTACCGAAAAATTCAAGTTTTTTCTTAAACTATTTGACATTTTTCATTTTATATCTTAATATTTCCCCTGTGAGGCAGTGCTGCCGCAGGCAGTGCAGTCTTACAGGGAGATAACCATGATATTACCTAAGAATTTATTTTTACGCATATTCAATTCTGCTTATATGGAACGGTGGAATGACAAGCTGCGCCCGCTGCCGTTTTATGAGATAGACAAGCAGGCACATAAGATGATGATCGCTTATTTCTTGGGAACATTTGCCGAGAAAGAGCCGGGGTTTGACTGGCGGAAGATCATTGAGGGCGGAATATTCGAGCAGCTGCAGCGGACTGTGATAACTGATATTAAGCCGCCTGTTTACCGCAAGATCAAGGCTGATAAGCAAAAGTTTGCAGAGTTTAACGAATGGATATGCAGCCAGCTTCGTGAGGAGATTGAGCCGATAGGTGATGATTTCATTCAGCGTTTCTCTGAGTATTTTTCTGAGACTCACGATGATATTAATAGGAAGATTCTCCGTGCGGCTCATATTTATTCGTCGAAGTGGGAGTTCGACATCATCGAGCGGACCAACCCAAACGGATATGATATGGATCTCATTCGGCGTGAGTTCGATACTACTATGGAAGAATGCTACGATTTGGAAGGTATCAAGCAGCTCGCATTGTATAAGTCGTATCGGCAGTTTATTGACCTCTGCGGGCAGCTGCGGTTTCAGATCCGCTGGGCTAATCTTTACAGAATACCCAAGACATCGGTGCTTGGACATTCTCTGTTTGTTGCCGTTTTTACATATCTGTTTTCTCTTATGAACGGCTTCGACGATAAGCGGCTCTACAATAATTACTTTACCGGGTTGTTTCACGATCTGCCGGAGGTGCTGACTCGCGACATTATATCGCCTGTGAAGAAGTCCGTTGCCGGATTAGCTGATATTATCAAGGATTATGAACGCGAGCAGATGAATGATGTGGTTTATCCGCTTGTTACTGACCGCATTCACAGTGACCTGCAGTTCTGGACAGAGGACGAGTTCTGCACAGTCGATAAGAATGGAACTCAGCGTGACGGCTGTCTTGTTAAAGGCATCGATGAACTGTCGGCATATATAGAGGCTCTCGTCGCAGTCGAGAATGGCAGCAACTCACCGGAGTTTAAGGAGGCGATTGATAATTTGAAATTCAAATATAAGAATTCAAATCCGATATGTAATGTGGATTTTGACAGAATTTTTTGTCATATTTTCTAAAATTTTTAAGTTTTTCATCTAAAAATTTGACTTTAATAATATTTTAATGTATAATATGAGTATGAAGAACTATACTGAGAGATTGTCTGTATTTCTAACTGCATTTCTTATGGTTTTTGTTTTGCTCTGTTGTTCTACAGCAGAGGAGGACGAGGAAGCACCGATACAGCTGCAAGGGATCACTATGACTCCGGCAGTGAGCCGCACACCGAGTGAAAGTGCGTATCAGCAGGATGTAGAGTTCTTCCTCAAGGTTAGTGAGAAAAATCTCAAGCAGGATATTTCATATACATGGTATGTGGAAGAAGTTGAGATGGATATTCGTCTGCCGGAAGCTGATGATGATCTGACAGCGGATGATTATACATCGGCTACGAAGAGCGGCAGCTACTTCATTGAGAAGTCCGGCAATCCGCTTGATGTTATGATCTCATTCTATAAAGAAGGTTTTTATAAGGTAACGATCGTTGCCGGCAACCTGATAGAGACACAGCAGAGATCTGTTATTATCAAAGTCGGCAATCCTGAGTTCCCGACACTTCAGTATAAGTTTAATTTCCCTAATACAGATTTGTCATCCGATGACTTTGCAGGCGGATTCTACTGTTTATATACAGGGGCGGCTGATGATGCGTCCAACGATGTTATAACATTCGTATCTGCTAAGAATGTTGCCGGCGGATGGTTTGATACCGGCATTCATTTCAATCCATTCTCATCATTTTCGATAACTGCCGGTACACATGTTGTGGAATATAACAAGTCTAAGCATATCGTAAGTCTCGGCAAAAATTCACTGTTGGCAGGTATAGATGGTTTGTATTACGATACAGATAAAACTAAGATGAATGACATCCTTATATCGCCTGTCCTGCTTAAGAATATCAAATCTGATTGGACATTCAAGATATACCGCAAAGGTTCTGCTGTATGGACTGACGGTGCTGTGCGTGTCAGCAGTCTGATGTGGGGAACTGATGCACATGATAATCCTGTGTTTGAGTCAGCGGACAGTATTCTGAACAGCGAGCAAACAAGTCTGTCTATCGCTCTGCACAGTAAATTCCTTGCTAAGATGTTTATCGGCAGCATGGGATACAAAGTTCCTAACAATGATTACAGAGTATATTTCAGTCCTGATGGGATTGATTCTAATGAATTCGATATAAAGAAAGAAAGGGAATGTCCCGGACTGCCTTACGGTCATTTGATTGGTCGGCTCGGCAAGGCAGGGAAGACATTCCCGATTGGGGTAGGGTATTCCTACAACAGTAGCGACACGACACCGATCTATGAATACAGTAAGGAGAGCGGTGGCTATCGAAATGTCGCTGACTAAAGGTAATTTTTTTAATAAAAAATAAATCGGAGGCTAAATATGGCTTACAAAATCTCAAGCGATTGTATCGGATGCGGTTCATGTGCTGCTCAGTGCCCTGCAGATGCGATTACAGAGGGAACCCCTTATTCTATCGATGAAGGCAAATGCCTTGACTGCGGTTCATGTGCAGCAGGCTGCCCTGTAGGTGCTATCAGCCAGTAACAGGCTTTGATAACGGAGTGCAGATAGAGGGCTTTTTATTCAAAAGTCCTCTAATTTTTTATGACAGCCAAGACGAAAGAGATTGTTGCTGTATCTACGCTGGCAGCGTGTATTGCGATATTTTTTGTCATTGACATAGTGTTCGGCTCTGTCGTTATGAATCGTCCAACCGAACCGGAATACATCCTCGTAATACCTTCGGTTAGACACGCTTCAATTAATGTTCAATCATATATATCTAATCCCATTCAGACTCTTACAATGCGTGGGGCATTGTCGTCGTTTTTCCCGACGAAGTTGTTCGGGACTTCATATCGCAAGACTCGCTGGATCGATAATGTCAATGCGATGTATCAGGCATATCGCCGTCATTTCAGTATGATATATCTGGAATACAATATCCCTAAGAAAGAATACGATGTAATATTTGTGTTAAAGAAAAATAATCGCAGGTTTCACTTCGCCAATGGTGCGATGCTGCCGAATGAGGTTTACAATCGGAAGAAACATTTTGTGCCTTACTATTACGCTTATCCGACTGACGGGTGTGTGATGATAACTCGTTATCCGGTTGTATTTACAGATAAACTTTATGCAATGGACCGCAATTATGAGTTCTATTATGACCTTTACGGCAGGACAAGGAAGACTATCAATGATCAGTTAGAGTTTATTCAGTTCGGCAGATTTTCATTTCCGATGAATACCGGCACTGAATGTTATGAAGCGGCTAAGTCTGTTTTTAAAGAATTTGAGCTGCTGCGGCATTCTACGCCGAAACTTGAACGATGGTTTAACAGCATTAAAAGTATTTCGTCATTCTCACCTCGGACGATAGCCAATACAGGCAGACCTTCGACGCACACATTCTCGATCGCAATGGATATACTCACCCGTGACAATCGTCCTAACTATTGGTATTGGACCTCCAAATTACGCAAAAAGTGGTGGACTGTGCCGCCGGAAGAGAGGGCTTATATTCCGCCAGAAGTTATAGAGATTTTTGAGGCTCACGGTTTTTGCTGGGGTGGCAAATGGGAGCGTTATGATATGATGCACTTCGAGTATAAACCTGAGAATCTGCTTAGGATGATAAGATAGATTTGATAAAAAATTGATTTTTATTAAAAAAAAGCGTAAAAACTTTACATTTATAAGAAAATAGTTTATAATGAATTGCTGTTAAAATTAATATTAACTAGATCATTTAAGCAAAACATACAATATAAGGAGTTAATTAATGGCTTACGAGAAACGAATCGTGATAACAGGAATGGGTGTTCATGCACCTAACGGACATACGCCGGAGGAGTTCTACGAGAACCTTATCGCCGGTAAATCAGGCATTAAACTTATGAAGAGTGTCGATACATCCAAAGTTCGCTGCAAAGTCGGCGGTGATTTGGGCGATTATGATATTAAAGCAAAGTTGGAGTCTTTCAAGGGCAATATCCCGGATGATGTTCTTAAGAGAGCTAAGAAGATTATCAAAACTGCTCCATTCTCGACTAAGATTTCTCTGATTACAGCGATTGATGCGTATAAAGATGCAGGTCTGTTTGATTTCGACTATGACCATGAGAGAATCGCTACCGTTATCGGTGGTCACAACTTCCACGATAATTATATCGTTAAGAATATCAGAACATTTGATCAGGAAGATCCTGAATATATCGATGGTCTTATGGGTATCTGTGTATTCGACAGTGATGTTGCTGCAAGTATGACAGAGGCTCTGCAGGTTTACGGACCTATGTATACTGTCGGCGGTACATGTGCAAGTTCAGGTATTGCTATGAAACAGGGTGTCAATGAGATCCTGCACAATGACTGCGATATGGCTATCATTGGTGGTGGTCTGTTGGATTACTCGGATGTAGGTTATCAGGCGTTGATCCTTGTATCAGCTATTGCTCACCGCACATTCAATGACAATCCTCCTGCATCTTCACGACCGTATGATATACGCCGTGAGGGTTTCGTTCCTTCTCACGGTTCAGGTATTATGATCATTGAGGAGTTGGAGCATGCTCTGAAACGAGGTGCTCATATCTATGGTGAGATCCTGGCTGTTGAGTCTAACTGTGACGGTAACCACCTTTCTAATCCGTCTGTAGAAGGTCAGTCACGACTTATCCGACGAGTTCTTAACAAAGCCGGTCTGCAGCCGAGTGATATTAAGTATATCAATGCTCATGCAACATCAACTCATTTGGGCGACCTTGTTGAGCTGACAAGTATCAAGAATGTATTCGGTGATCATGTTAAGAATCTCAAAGTTAATGCTACTAAGTCAATGATTGGTCATACAGGCTGGACATCAAATACTGTAGAGCTGATTGGTGCGATTATGCAGATGAATCATTCTACACTGCATCCGTCTATCAATATCGACGAACTTGATCCTGAGATCGCTGCAATGGGTATCGATGTTTGTGCCAACAAGAAAGTCGAGAACTATGAGTTTGATTATATCTTGAAGAACTCATTCGGCTTCGGCGGTATCAACTGCTGTTCTATCATCAAGAAGTGGAAAGGCAAATAAGATAAGGAGAATACTTTGCAGTCAATAGATCAAAAAATTGTAAATGCTCTGATAGAAGATGCAAAGGGCTTTTGGCCTAAGCGATGGTCTGAGATACAGGAGTATTTCCAGAAGATTTGTCTGTCAGCGGCAGTTGATGTGATTATGTGGGATTTTTCGCTTTTCACTAAGAAAGGCGAGACTCACACTTTGGCTGAACTCAAAGCCAACGCAAAATGCAGTGAGCCGGCAGAGTATGTTTTCGAGAAGCTGCTTGACATCCTTGTTGAGGACAATGTTTTGTCTTTGGAGAATGGTGTATATACATGCTTGGATAATGATCCTGAAGTATGGTCTCCTGCCGAGATGGTTTCAGAGGCAATCCGCAAGATACCGGAAGAGGGAGCTGCATTCCAGTGGCTGGCACGAGGTATCGGCGGTCTGCACAGATTTATCAGTGGCAAACTGACAGGTGAAGAAGTAATGTTCGGACCATGGAGTGATTTCTCACTTGTAGGACAGGTATATTTCACAAGTGAAGTTTATGGCTTCTGGTCGAAACTCGCAGGACAGTCAGTAAAGCGGCTTATTAATGAAGCATTCGACAAGCCTATCACTGTTTTGGAGATCGGTGCAGGTACAGGCAGCGGAACTTACGATATGTTCCAGAGTTTGGGCGGACCTGAGCCGACACATCAGAAGATTGGCAAGTATATCTGCACAGAGATCCACAAGCGCCTTATTAAGAAGACTGCCAAAGATCCGAAGTTCGCAGACTACCTTGACATTATGGAGTTCGAGGGCGTAGATGTAACTAAGCCTTTGGAAGAGCAGGATGTCGCTTTAGAGAGTGCAGATCTGCTCTATGCAGTCAATGTTATGCACGCAACGGATGACATCTTGGCATGCTGCGAAGCGATGTATAAGTTGGTTAAGAAGGGCGGCTATGCAGTGCTTGGTGAGATCGCTCCTCCGAAAGGCAAGTTGTATCGCTATATGGAACTGACATTCGGGCAGCTGTATAGTTACTATCATTACAATGATAAGGATCTGCGTCCGCAGTCTCCGATTCTCCGTCCTGAGCAGTGGATTGAGTATTTCAAGAAAGCAGGCTTCTCGGAAGCCGTTGCTATTCCCGGTGATGCTATCGAAGGCTGTGATCGCGGCGGTGCGATTATCGCATATAAGTAAGACAAATATACTTCAAAAAAATCATCTTGCGTCAGCAAGATGATTTTTTTGAAAAACAAGGAAAAGGTAT
Organism: Spirochaetales bacterium; assembly: GCA_017540815.1. Taxonomy (GTDB): domain Bacteria; phylum Spirochaetota; class GWE2-31-10; order GWE2-31-10; family MWDO01; genus RGIG6909. The sequence goes on along the minus strand of JAFYAI010000156.1, from coordinate 20,103 downwards.
GTTTATATCAGTTAATATTGATATGGCATCAACGGATCATGCTGATGCTATTGATAAAGTGCTTAAAGAATATGGCATTAAGAAAGTGCAGGACAAGTTGTATGAGTCTAACGACTTCATAACCAAATCATTGGGCAACCTCAAGAAAGATATATCCGATATTGTGGACAGTGATGATAAAGTGAGGATGTATCAGTTTCCGCTGGATGATTGTTTCAAGATAAGCTATCTGGAAGAACGCAAGTGGAAGAGACTGTCCGTAAGTATCCCCAAATCATAATCTGTTTCTTGTAATGCTTGGTGCAGTTGTGCCGCTTACAGTGAGTGTTACATTCTCGCCATCGTAAACTTCGATATAGTCCATCGTGTTGTCATAGACTTTGTAGTCGGATGTAGTATCTAATCCCCAGCACAGTGCGAATAATATCGAATCATAGCCGTCTTTCCAAGTATGCGAAAGAGTGTCGCTTTTATCTGGATAGAGAGGACTGTAGTTGGGCATGATAGTTCTAATGATCCAATCGCCTGTTGCATCGCCTGACATCTCATCCCGGACTAAGCCTTTGTAGATCATTTTATGAGTTGAGTTGTTGATGATCGTCATCGTGGCATAGCTGTATCGTGTATCGCAGCCAACGAAGAATGACATAATCAGTATTAATATAATTATCATTAAATAATTTTTCATATTCTTCCTCAATAATCAATGCCAGCTGACGACAAAGGCTATCTCCCACTTGAATGTAAAGTCTGTCTGCTGAGCGATAGTCAGCGGATGATAAGTCTGCCAAATAAAGTTAAACTTCGTCTCCATTCCCATTGTAAACCGTGCTATACGGAACAGATCCGAGTAGATGTTAATATCGAATATATCGCCTTGTTCTTCGACTATCCGCAGAAACTCTGTTCGTCGGTTGGATGTGTCATTATCTGCAATGCCGTCGCCGTCAGAGTCAAATTCTTTATCGACATCAAAGTAATAATGTTCGTTGGCATAGAAAGGTGCAACCACATTACGCTCATCGCCAAGTCGGTAATGTCTGTAATGCAGCTGAACTTTGAACAGGCGGTTTATTTCTTTTTTCTGTTTCTGAGCATCGAAGTATCTGTCATTTTGATAACCTGCGATATAACTCTGAGTTTGCTCCAAATCATTTCGCCAACCGATTGCAATATCGAAACAGTCTGCATTATTGCCATACATAAATCCCAAGAAGTTGCCTTGTCGCTGAATGCGTTTAATCTCGGCTGTAGTCATTGGGTTTGCCGCAGAATATTTTTTTCTGTATTCTTGGCGGACATATTCGTAGTTGTTATTGTTATCTCGTGTATAGCAGTATTTGCTTGTGACTCCGTATTCGAGGTTGATATACATATTGCCAATGAAGAACTCTGCCGGCTTGCTCATGTGGATGTATCTTGTAAACAGGCATCCGCGCAGTTCTCCACCCAATACAAATGCAACTCTGTTTGGAAACATAGACGGCTTGAATGTGACAAAAAATCCGTCCGAGTCATCGATCAGCATCTCACCGTAAAACCGCCAGCCATTGAATCCGATATTGAAGTCCAGATCAATTTTCAATGAAGATGCGTCTACTGCACTTTCAGCTCCGTATTTTGCTTCCCAGAATTTATCCTGAGCCAATGTCATAAAATACAGACCAAGCGGATTCATATAGTAAATATTGAAATTATTGCCTAAAAAATATACAGAGTCGCCTAAACCGATACGGATCCACGGTAGCGGTCGGATGTTGAATTTCTTGTAGAATAATGATTTGCCGAACTGTCCGTCGATAATATCATTTTTCAGGAAATTGGCATTCCAGTCTGTTGTGTGTGGTCGTATAAATGAATATACAATCTCCATATCGACAAACCGGGACATAAACTGAGTGAATTTCAGAGCGAAAATAGGACCGCCGTAATCATCGATCTGCAGGTGATTGTAAATAGCATCCGATGAATTAAGATTTTGGAAACCAACGCGAACCGAAGTAAATTTATTTTCATATCCGAGATAAGCCTCTCCGTAATACATCGTTATCCCGCCGAATTTCTCAAATTCGCCGCCGACATCACGGTCTTTTGTGTAGCCGACATAAATATCTCCTGCGAAGATAAATCCGAATAATTCTGGAGAGTTGATACTCAGATGTGTTTTGGTCTCAAACTCTGCATAACCTTTTGTATCAACACCGCCGAAAGTGAAGAAATAATTATCCCTGTGATAACTTGGCAAGGCGAAAGTGCCGTCTTTGCCTTTGAGATTAATATCCAAGTAATCATTGGAATCAATAATTGCAAAAGAGATGCTGCATATTGTGGTAAATAAAATGATATAAAATAATCTTTTCATATTAACTTTCTTCCTTATAATAACATAATTTCCAATAAAAACAAATATTTTTTTATCATTTCACTTGTTTTTTTTTGAGAAACTTGTTATATTTATGATATGAAAGTTCCTGAGTTGCGCAATAAAATACAAAATAATCAGATCGATAATCTGTATCTTTTTACCGGACCGGAGGTCGGTGAGAAGCGTGAGATTATTGATCTCATTGTAGAGAAAGTTTTCGGCGAAGAAGAGCCGGTTGTTCAGAATGTCTATCTCGGCAGTGATCTTGATCCGGCAGAGATTAGTGAGGCGATCGAGGGCGGGATGCTGTTCTCCTCTAAGAAGATCGTCTGTATTAAGAACATTGAACTGATGAATACGCGTTTCCAAAAAGCGTTAGAGTCTGTTTTCGTGCCACAGCGGTTGGATAATGCCGAAGTGATAGGTATGTCCGCAGACCGCCGCCTGACATCACTGTCGGAATGTGTCAAGAAATGCTACACATTCGACGAACATCGGCAGAGTTGGCTGTATAATCCCAAGACAAAAGAGACAGACCGCAAAAAACTCATTCAGGCACTTGCTCACTCAAAAAGGCAGGCGATCCCTGCTGATACATATATCATTATGATAAATGAGACAAATGAGAAGATCCCGACTTCCGTGACTAATCTGTTGTCTGATGAGCAGCAGGTCGTATTCTATGAGATGTATGACAGTCAGAAGCCGCAGTGGATACGGAGTGAGTTCCAGAAACGCGGATTGTATATCGAGGATGGTGCGATAGAGTTTATCGTGGATACCGTGGAGAATAACAAATATGCATTCCAATCCGAGATCGAGCGGATCTGTACTTACTACACTCAGCTTGCCAAAGATGATCAGACTGTATCGGCACACAATGTGGTTAGCCGTGATCTGATTGAGAGTTATCTGTACCATTCTAAGGAAGAGACAGCATTCTCGCTGTATTCTGCTCTGTTGGCTAAGAATGCGGAGAAAGCACTGTCTATCCTTGATAAGATATTCTATACGGAAGAGGATAATATCGTGCCGGGACTGATGTGGTCTCATAAGCGGTTCTTGAAGATCCTTAACCAAGTTGAGAATGAGCGACTGCCGCTGGAGACTGTGTTTGAGAAGAATTTCGTTAAGATGAAGAAAGCCCGCGAGGAGTTAGCAGTCGGTGTTCGCAATTATAAGTTCTATCAGACAACGATGCTGACTTATCAGATCGTTCAGTTGGAATATTATTCGAGATTTTTGCCATCGGATCTGAAACGAGTCAAATATCAGGAGTTTATTATTAACTTTATCTTTACAAATAATCTGGAACTCTTTTGGCTTGGCGATAATCAGGTGCTGGCGGATTAGGAGATAGAGATGTTTAATAAGCATGACCTAACAAGAAATGAATATATGCTGACAGGGCGGTTTGCAAGCAAAGGCTATGACTGGTGGTGGTATTCTTTCACCGCTCGGAATGAAGTAACCGGTGAAGAGAAGCCATTCTTCATCGAGTTTTTTTTGTGCAATCCTAAACTTGGCGGTGATAAACCTGTTTTAGGACAGCTGCCGTCAAACCGTGAAAACCATATTCGGCCGAGTTATATGATGGTTAAAGCCGGCACTTGGGGAGCAACACATTGTCAGCTGCACCGTTTCTTTGGTTGGAATGATGTGAAACTTCATAAGCACGCACCATATAATGTTGAGGCGGCTGACTGCTATGCTTCCGACATTCTGCTGAAAGGTTCTGTGAATGTCTCTGAGATTGAAGCAAAAAATCATCCTGAGTATATGTGTGACTCAGGCTCAATGTCGTGGGAGTTGAAACTCAATAAAGTTACAGCATTCAATGTCGGCTATGGTGCAAGCGGTTTGTTCCGATGGCTTAAAGCATTCGAGATGTATTGGCACGCAGAAGGAATGAAGACGGAGTTTGACGGTTATGTCATTCTTAATGGAGAAAAATATATTGTTACGCCTGACACTTGCTATGGCTATGCCGACAAGAATTGGGGAAGTAACTTCACAAGTCCGTGGGTGTGGCTTTCGTCGAATAATATGACGAGCAAACTGACCGGCAAAAAACTTACTGACAGCGTGTTCGACATTGGTGGAGGGCGGCCTAAAGTATTCGGCATTGCATTGGAACGGCAGCTGCTGTCTGCATTCTGGTATGAGGGCAAGCCGTATGAGTTTAACTTCTCGAAGTTTTGGACAGGCACAAAGACGGAGTTCTCTTCGCAGGAGACAGATGATCTTATTATTTGGCATGTTCGGCAGGAAAATCATCACGCCGTTATGGAGACAGATATTCAGTGTCGCAAGTCCGATATGCTCTTGGTGAATTACGAGTCGCCCGATGGGGGTAAGCGGCATAATCGCCTTTGGAATGGCGGTAACGGCTTCGGCACGGTAAAACTTTACAGTAAAAAAGGCAAAAAACTGACACTCATTGATGATATTGAGGTGAAGAATGTCGGATGTGAATATGGAGAGTATTGTTAGTGCGTAATTGCCGCTGTCATTTCGACAGAAGCGGAGAAATCTATAACAAGGAGTAATCTATGTCAAAAGAAGAACTAAAAGACGACTCTCTGCTGCGTATCGTATTCTCAGACCCGGATCAGAGTGATATGTCACCGGAAGAAAAGCAGCGGCAGATAGAAGCGAAGAAACTCCGCAGAGAATCGGCGAAGAAACGGAATAAATGATGAAAATAAAATCATTTTTTTGTAAAAAAAATGATTTTATTTTCTATATTATTACACTATTATTATATCTTACACTACTAATGGAGGCTAAATATGAATGACGAAATATCAATCGAAGAACTGAAAAAACTCGCGGATGATGGTAATGTTGATGCTAAAATCGAATATGCTACGGAGTGTATCGGTAAGAATATCGATACCGAAGCAAATATGGCATATCTGGAGTCGATGGCTGCACAAGACAATACGAGAGCGTTGATTAATCTCGGATTTATCTATTGTATTGATCGTAAAGAAGAAGAGAAGGCCGAGCCTTACTTCATTCGAGCCGCTGAGCTTGGCAGTATCTATGCGATGTTTATCACAGGTAATCACGCATATCTGCGATGTCATGTGTGGTATATCACGAAAGACGATCCTGATGCAGAAAAGTCTCCTGCACCTACGGCGGATGATTTTCTTCATGCTCAGAAATGGCTGGAGAAAGCGTTGTCGGAACTTAACGATGATACAGCAGACTGTGATTTGGAAGACCTGCCTAAGTGGGCTAAAGAATGGCTGGAAGAGTTGTATTCCATGAAGTGCGAGCAGAATCCGATATATAAGGGGTAATTGTTATTTAAAAACCACGAGGTTTAGCCGTAATGGCGGTTAAACCTCGTGGTTTTTTATTAATTCACATAACACATAACTGTATCAAACAATATTCTAAACCCAAGGTGCTTGTATAGTGCAATCGCACTTGTGTTTTCGGCTTTGACATACAGTGAGACGGATGATTTTGTTTTGAAACATTCCGAGAGCAGCATGGACAGGCAGTGGGCGGCGATGTGGCGGCCGCGAACACGCGGCTCGGTGAATACGCCGCCAATCTGATAGAGATGCGGCGACTCGCCATTGACATTTGCTTTGGTGATGGCTAATCCGTTTACGAATAATCCGTAATGAATGCGATTTCTCAGATTTCGCTTGAGATTTTTCATTTCGACTTCGGCAGGATATGAATTGCCGTGGCCATAGACTTCTTCGACCAGATAGTTGGTTTGTAAAAAACGAATTTTATTAAAGTCATCAAGCGATAGTTTGCGGCATTCCATTCTGTCCAGGTAATTGGGATGTATGATGTGTTGCTGCTGTTCGGCGGTCAGCAATAACGGCCGAAAATTTTCCTTGTCCAGCCGCATTGTGTGATAATGATATACATCTCGGAATTGATAGCCAACATCCGCAGCGAATTTTTTGTATATATCTTCTCTGAACAGAATATAGAACATATCTGATAACTCAGGCACAACAAGCTGTTTCATCCATTCATAGTGTTCGCTGCGAATGTCAGCAAACCAACAGCAGCCTTTGTTGACCATTATCAGTGACTTAATGTCGTTCTTATCAGAATAATCATAATATGCTTGTCTCGCAGCAAGACTTTTATATCCTGTCGGTTTGCAGCAGTCGAGTACTTCTAAGAAAAACTCCTCGTTGCCGCGGGCAAGCATATAGTCGATGATTTTCTTTTCTTTATTATTATTGATGATCATACATTATTTTCGATATATTCTGTTGCAGACTTGGCTGCCAATGCACCATCTCCGCAGGCTCTTATCACTTGTCGGAATGCTCCGCTGCGAATGTCACCTGCTGCGAATAATCCCGGCAGTGCTGTACTCATATCATCTTTAGTGATGATGTAGCCGTCTTGGTCAAGCAGCGACGGATCTATGCACTGATTATTAGGAGCGAGTCCTATGAATACGAAAACACCGCTTACATCCAGCACGTCAGTTTTATCGTTGGTGATATTGCGGACTGTGATGGCTTCGACACTGCGGTCGCCGGCGATTGTATCTATGATAGAGTTCATACGGACTTTGATATTGCCTGCGAGTGCGATCTTGTCTGTAAGTGCGGCGACTGCTCGGAACTTGTCACGGCGATGGATGATCGTTACACTTTTGCATATCTTGGATAAGAACAAAGCCTCCGTCAATGCAGAGTCACCGCCACCGACGACAGCGACATCTTCTCCCTTGAAGAATGGTCCGTCGCATGTTGCACAGTAGCTTACTCCGCGTCCGCTGAATTCTGATTCGCCGTCAATGCCTGCTGCCCGATGGTTGGCTCCGGTCGCGATGATGACGGTCTTCGCTTCGTAGGATTGACCTGCGGCAATATGCCACAGACCTGCGGAGTGACGCAGTGAGGTTACATCATCATAGACGATCTTTGCTCCGAAACGCACAGCTTGATCTTCCATACGCTGCTGCAGCTCGAAACCGGATATACCTTCTGAGAATCCGGGATAGTTTTCTATAGTATCGGTCAGTATCATCTGCCCGCCTGTTGCGATCTTTTCGATAATTGTTGCTGAATATCCGGCTCTTGCCGCATATATAGCAGCTGTCATGCCGGCAGGTCCGCCGCCTATAATGATTACATCTTCTGCCATGTTTTTTCCTTCTATAGTTATTGTCATGCTGAACTTGATTCAGCATCTAACGACTGGCTTATGCCTAATCTGAGATTCTGAAACGAGTTCAGAATGACATTCATTACTTAAATCCTTTCTTCTCTTTATAACTGTCTTTAGCCTTTAGATGAGCTCCGTATTCTTTAGAGAACTTGTGTGTTCCCAGTGTCGGATCGTCTACAACGAAGTAGTAGTAGTCATGCTTCGCAGGATAGAATGATGCTTTCAAGGCATCATAGCCCGGGTTGCATATCGGAGTAGGCGTAAGCCCTTTATAGATATATGTGTTGTATGGACTGTCAATACTGAGTTCTTTATCTGTCAGCTGCTCCTGCGGCTTGCCGAGAATGTATTGGATCGTCGCACAGCTTTGCAGGAGAGTCGGATAGCGGGGATTTTTCTCATTATTATTCAGCCGATTGTAGAATACTCCCGCCACTATCGGTGCTTCGCTGTGATTCTTGACTTCTCTCTCAATGATCGCAGCCATCTTGATCTTATCATAGAAGTCTGAGTGTGACAGATCGTTATAGTCAGGATATATTTCTTTGATCTTCTTATAGAACAGTGCTATCATTCCTTTATATATAGTCTCTGCTGATGCACCCTTGGTGAATGTGTATGTGTCCGGCGAGAGAAAGCCTTCCGGTGAGGCTAATTTTTTATCGAAGATGTAATTGCCCAATCCAAGTGTCTGCATATAATCAGGTTCTGCGAAGAAATCATCGATCTGTTTCTGTGTGAGGATACCATTCTTAACCAGGATGTCGTTAGTCTGTCTAAGCGTCGCTCCCTCCGGTATCATAAATGTTACGGTGATAAACTCGCCGTGGTAGATCTGTTTTATGATCGAGACTGTGCTGCTGTTCGGCTTAATGCGAAACCAACCACTCTTAAGCGGAGTTGTAGGGCAGATTATCTTGGTCATCAGGACGAACAGTTTCGGCGAACGGATGAGTTTCTCTCCGCGGAGCAGCCGAGACAGTTTGTGAGCCGTCATGCCGTGTGTAACTTCGAGTTCGTAGCCTGAAACCGGTATATGATTCGTCGGTCTGTTTAGAATGAAGAATGCCGACAGGATGACTGCTGTAACTATAATTATTGATAAAATTGCTGCTTTGATGAATATCTTCATATCGTAACCTTATTGTAGACCTCTCCGCTTCGGTTGAGGTGACCTAAATCATCTTTGTCATTCCGAGCGTAGCCGAGGAATCTATGAATATCACTGATTATATGAAATTAATTATAAATTTGCAATATTTTTGAACTTTTTGATTATAAAAAACTTGATAAAATTTGCTAATTTTATTATACTTATTTTATGAAGAAAACTTTTTTTACCATTATACTAGTGATTGCCGCAGGTGTGATATTCTGCCTGAGTGCTTGTCACAGAGAGACGAATATCTCCGATACTACTGACGGCACTGTTGCTCAGGATGAGAATGTAGCTGCAGCGGTTGAGCCGAGACTCTACATTCCGAGGGAGAAGCTGGAGATCCTCTTCGGTAAGGGGTTTGTGCCTATATCCAATCGATTCGTCAATCTTGACTCCGATGCCGATGAGGAATACCTTATTGCTTTCCGCCGTAAGAATTCTGATTTCGTTAATGTTTTTATATTCGACATTATACAGAATGATGTTATCCGCAAGAAATTCTCCATTGAGACAACGATCGTCGATAGTGACAACCTGCTTATACAGACGCAGAACCTGTTTGTGCAGAATGACCTCTATCTGATTATCGAGGGTAAGACTTCGGAGAACAGACAGATCGTATATTTCATCTCTTATGAGAATGAGCAGTATAATGTTGTGGATATTTTTACAGGGGATTATTCTGTATTTATCAACTACGAAGAGATTGAGAATGATAAAGGCAAGTATGACATTCTCTCCGATGTTACTGTTATTAATAACTCATTTACTTCGACGAATGTGAATATCAAACGCAAAGAGGTATATAAGTGGAACTACACTAACAGGTCATTCTACAAGGCTCAGACCGAAGAGATTCGCTCGGAATCAGGTTCTGTCAGTTCGCTGATATATGGTTCGGAGGATAAGTATTTCGGATATATATCCGGTTTCTGGTATCCGGCAGAGTATCAGTCTCTGATAGAGAAGGATAAACTGCGTGCAAATGATATTAATTATAAGTCTATACAGTTTATCAGTTTCAATCACGAGCAGAAGAGCATAAGTCTAAAGTTCGGTGACTATATTGAGAATTACCGCATTCTGCGAATATCTAAACTCTGGGGGCAGAAACCCGGTGTGCGTTTCCGTATTGTTGATGCGGATAATAAACATCATAATGATTATCCTAAGTCGATGGATGTTTATCTGATTACTCCGACTTCGCTTCGTGTGTCAGGTCCTCACAAATATGCCAGCAATACTTATATTCGGCTGCCTAAGCCATTCCCTGAGTATGTATCCGACAGAGACTCTGAGGCTGCCGATCAGGAGTTGGACGGTATCAGAGCATTCCTGCATGGCGGATTTATCGATACATACTCCGGTATGAGACTGGACTTCATCAGCGGAACAAGGCTGGCTGTCATCAGCGACGATGTTCGTTCAGAATGTTCATACAAGATCAATCACAATGACAATCTTACGCTGATAAGCCTTGTCGGTCTGCCGGCCGGTATGCTCACGCACAGTAACTTCATCGTGACGATCGATACTAAGAATGCAGCGTTGTCACTTATGCCGATTAAGCTGTCGGTAAGCGGATTCAAGATGGATAATATCAAGTCGCTGAATTTTGTAAAAGAGATGTAGAATTACATGTAAGGAATTGTTCAAAAAATCCGAAAAAAACACTTGTTTTTTTCGGATTTTTTGTTATAATTATAATTAAATAGATTTTTATTATGCGTTTACTGAACAGGGTATTTACTTACTCTTGAATTCTTCTTTAAACTTTTGATAATTTGGATTATTATTTATGAATAAAATATTGTGTAGATTTTTAATAGCAGCATTATTTTTCGTGACTTCATCATTCTTTCTTCATGCTGAAGGAGAGTCTGATGTAATCAATTCTGATGCCGACGAAGTCTCTGCGGCAGATTCAATCTCGTCAGAGAAAACTCCTGCTCAGCTTTATAAAGAACAGCACGCAGAGGTCGTTCAGAGGCAGTATATCGATCACGGACGCAACCAAGCCATGATGGAAGCGGTTTACTCCGATAATGTGCTGTTTGATGTTTATCGCGGAAGCGGTGAGATAGTGAAACTCTCAGAGATTGCTGATGAGATGGGCAACAGTATGCTGGCGGAGCGGCTGCGGTTAGGAGAATGTTATTACGGATTTATGGGCGGATTCGCTGCATGCACAGCGACGACAGGAGTGCTGTTGGTGTTGGGTATCGCATTCACAGTATTCCGAAACGGCTTCGACTTCGCTAAGTATGAGTATGGCAAAACTGAGTCTCTCAACGAATATATGACTTCGGCGATAGTGATGTTCGGCGTATCGGCAGTGACTCTAATCGGATCTATCGTGTTTGGCGTATTCTTATACAAGGCATATCGCTATAAGTTTAGCATTTTGCAGGCACAGTCACTTATCCAGCAGTATAACAAGTTCCTGCAGAAGAAACTTGGCGTGACTCCGGATGTGACTTATTATGACAAACAAGTAGGACTCAGTTTTAGAATTGCATTATAATAATGAATGAATCAACCGACTACATTTTATCAGACAAGTCATCCGAGAGAAATGTTTTCTGTATAGTCTGCAATCTGCTCATCTATGAATGGATATACATCCTCGTGATTAAGGTCTTCGCTCTGCCGGTTGATGTCGGTGTTGGCATCGGACTGATCGCATGTGCAGTTATGCTTGATCTGATATTCTGTCTGCTCCGTGTACGGTCTGTCATAAGAATGTGTGCATCTCTGCTGCTGATAATGCTCCTCTTTGCCGCAGTGTATCTCTTCTCGGTGATGGTTTCCGGCACTAATAATCATAATATATTCGATACTATTGTATATTATTTCTTCCGGGATGCACTGCTTGCTTCCGTTTTCATCGTTGCTTATTTTCTGTTCGACAGCAGCGTGGTTGTGAGAATGAGTTTGATGCGGTATGTGATCTCTCTGTCACTGCTGATAGTGATCGGAGCGGTTGTGTTCAGATATGACGGCGATATTGAAAACACGATCTTCAAGACATATTTCCGATACAGCGTGAATGCAGCCGGCATCCTGCTGCTGGTTCTGCTGCGGCACTTGTCATTCCATTTCAGCAGGTTGGGCAAGCAGCTTAGGCTTAAGCACATCTTAATTGTGCTTGCATCACTGCTGCCGGTTTTTATATTTCTGTTTACATGGACTTTGCCTGATCATATCGAGAAGAAGAGTATCTCCGGAGGGTTGTTCAGCAGTGATCTGTTTTCGTTTGATTTCAGCAACTATGTGGAACTGAAAGACAAGATCGAGATCGCCGATAAGCGTGTACTGATATTGGAAGTGGAGAACCTCAGCGATAATAATATGGATATGCTGTATCTCAAACGATTTGCTTTGGAGCAGTATACCGCTAACGGTAACTATAAAGTTGCAGATAAAAATGCAGACCCGCTAAGCCCGCCCAATTCGATAAGCAATTATATGTGGGTGAGGGATTCTGATTTGACCGGTATTAATCAGATCCAAACAATGTATCTGCTGAATATCAACTCCGGCACGCTGCTTGGCTCTGAACTTATGAAGAAAGTCGTCCCGATGAATATGTCGCAGTGGCAGAACTCGCCGTATAAGCAGGTGTATAAAGTGCATACATCGCTTTTGCAGAATGACGATTATATAGATATTATCAACTGCAAAGGACAGGAGAAGTTTTTCCGTGAGTTGTCATATAACCGCAAAGCGATGCTGCTAGATTGGGGCAATCACGATGTGAATGCACGCATTCATGACCTGGCAGTTGAGATAACTGATGAGCAGCCGACTTTTGCCGGTAAGGTTGATGCTGTCCGTGAATATCTCCAAGCCAACTATCTCTACTCCCTTCATCCCGGCACTCCGGCTAACCGCAATGAGACTCAGCTTAACTATTTCTTATTTGATGTAAAGAAAGGCTACTGCACATATTTCGCATTTGCGATGGTGACGATGCTTCGCTCTGTCGGGATAGCATCGCGTGTCGCTGTAGGATTTGTGCCTGATGATGAGAATAGAACTCTCAACTATTACGATGTGCGGTCTCCTCATGCTCACGCATGGGTTGAGGTTTATTTCGATGGTGTCGGTTGGGTTTCTTTCGATCCGACATCACAGTCGCTTGCTCCTGACGCTGAGTATCAGGGTATCCCCAGTCAGGAAGAGGATCGCAACTCACTGATCGAGTCCATTATCGATAATAAGAATCTGCTGACAGAGATAACAGATACGGTATTTAATACGACATTTCATTTCGAGAGTAAACCATGGGACTTTCGGCAGAGGATTAAGCGGACCGGGGTAGTGCTGTTTATCGTCGTAGTGTTTATATTCATAGTCGGCTTACTTTTGTATCGATTCCGAATGTTGCTGTCTCTTATCTTCGAGCATGATAAACGCAGCCGGACTTCGGTTTATTACAGATTGTTCCTGCTTAGGATGCGTAAGCGTAAGATGGGTATCGGTGACGGCGAGTCTGTATCTGAGTATGCACAGAGAATGAGAGATATGCTTGGTGATGATATTATCAGTATGACTGAGCTGTATCTGCGATCTCAATACAGCAAAGACTATACCGATGAGGATTATGACAGATTTGTAGAATTGTATAAAGCAATAAAAAAAGTCATCAGCTGATGACTTTTTTTATTGCTTTATGAACCATTCTAAAACTTATTCATAAGTCTAAGTTTCATCTGGTTAAATACCTGATTGTCGAAATCCGATATGAGACACTTGTTGTTATCATCGATATTCAGTTCAACCTGACCTATAAGAGATGTCGTCTCAAACATGATCTTGAACTTCAGCCAAAACACTCTGAGTCTGGCATTGTCCGGCAGCTGGACTCGCAGCGTATAAGGCTCATCAATGAGGATGTCCGCATTACGCAGAACGAAAGAGTTGTATGCGGCGGGCGTAAGGATTGATGACAGAGTGTCTTTATCTTCAGTAGTATTGACTTTCACGAAATCAGATATAGTCTTCATAATCGCACGCAGACGCGGATCTATGACATCATCTGCGATGAATGGTCCGATCTGGTTGTCTCCTGATTTGACATGTCGGCGTGCAACAGGACGCTCCCAGTCAGGCGGAGAGAAACTGTCGGTATATACGATGTCGTCATTAACTTCGTTGAATGTTCGCTCTTCTTCTTTCTTCTTGCAGCCGAAGAGCAGGCATAATGTGAGTAACAGCACAATTGTGCAGGATAAGTTATATCGATTCATTGAGTACCCTAATTAAGTCTTCGACTTTGAATGGTTTTGTAATGATCCCTTTGAATCCGAGTTTAGTATATTTACTCATCGTTTCACCTGTCGAATAGCCGCTTGATATGATACACTTAGCTGTCGGGTCGAGTGACAGTATGTGCTGCACTGCTTCTTCGCCGCCCATCTTACCCGGAATAACCAGATCCATAATGACTGCATCAAATCGCTGATTGGCATTGAGGTGGTTCTTATAGGCAGCGATGGCTTGTTCTCCGTCAGCGGCAAACTCTACCGTGTGTCCCATAAGAGTCAGCAATTTGCCTGTTATATCCCGTATCTGCTGCTCATCGTCCATTACGAGGATGCTGAGATTTTTGTGCCGCAGGAATGAACTCTCTGTCAGATTAGTCTCTTCTGCTTTTTTGGAGACAGGCAGGACGATCGTAAGAGTTGTCCCGACTCCGACTTCGGATCGCACAAACATCCGTCCGCCGTGTTTCTTGATAATGGAGTAGCTGATCGCGAGACCGAAGCCGTTGCCTTCGTTCTTCGTTGTATAATACGGATCGAAGATCTTGTCAAGATTCTCAGACTCTATGCCGCATCCGTGATCTGTTACATCTATTTGGATGTATTCATTTGTGTCGGAGACGATGTTTCTATACTGCTCTGACATTCGTCGGTAGATGTTGATCGTGATAATACCTTCGTCATTCATAGCCTGTCGTGCATTGTCTATGAGATGACCTATGACTTGACCAATCTGGGCTTCATCTGCTTCGACATAGGGGATATTATCATCGATGTGATATTCGCATACTGTTTTGGAGTTACGCAGAGCATAGTCGGCTGCTTCTGTAATGATCGACTCAATGTGCGATACCTTCTTTATAGGATTGCCTCCGCGTGAGAATGTCAGCAGCTGCTGAGTCAGATCTTTCGACTGCATACATGCTTTCTCAGCCTCAAGCAGGATCTCGTACGCTTTGTCCCGCGGATTGGAGTATATCTTGGCAAGTGTTATGTTGCCCATAATCGATGTCAGCACATTGTTGAAGTCATGAGCAATCCCTCCGGCAAGCAGACCGACTGACTCCAATTTCTTGGAGTTCATTATCTCTTCTTCCATACGCACTGTGTCAGTCTTATCCTGACATGTGACGATGTATCCGAGACAGCGTTTATCTTTAAGCAGTATAGGTGTAACGGCAATATCGACATTACGCTTGTTGTGTTTCTTGGTATTGATGGCGACTGTGTTCTTGGTCCGATACGGTTTCTTCTCGGAGAATATCTTATCCATTAATTCAGTCGTCCTTGCAAGTGAGTCGATCTTCCACTGAGTATAGATGAGACTCACATGTTTGCCGATCGCTTCACCCGGATCAAACTCCATTATCCGCTCGACGACTTTATTGCACTGGGTGATGTAGCCGTCAGGATTGATAACGATGACTCCATCAGTAATCGCATTGATCATAAGGTTGAATGTCTCATCATTCCTGATTATCTGCTCTATATCTTCGATATTGTCGAAGATACTCTCACCATAGCGACGGATTTTATAGTGTCTGTTACTCTTGACTGACTTTTTGTCAGTATTGTTTGCGGATTTGTTGTTGAATATCGGCATTTTTTTGCTCCCGACGGTATTATACTATATTCTGAGAGCCTTTGTCAATGTGTTTTTTTATATATCATATTTTTCTGCATTTTTATGTATAAAATTACAGTCCGTCGAAGTAGTCACTGTCAGTCGGATGCATTGCATCACCGCTGTTCCTGTCATAATACTGTGACTCATCACTGTGATGCTGATATGAGTCCCCGATAGGTTTGTCCGATGCTGCGAGTTTTTTGACCATTCTGAATGTCTTCCAATATAATATAATGATAAATGCGTAGAATATCAGTATCCATACAGTCGAGTTAGCAAACAGGCAAAAGTCATAGAATCCGTGGAGCAGCACCGGCACAACGAAGCTCTTCGTCAGATTGGACTTGGCTTTGCTTTCGTTGCCTTGTGCAAGATAATGTTTGGCACAGGCCATATACCATCCCATGTATATACCGAATGTGGCATGTCCCGGTATGGCTGTCACGGCTCTGGTTATTGCATTGCCGACACCGTTTTGCAAGACATAACTTATATTCTCCACAATGGCGAAACCCAGACCGACACATACTCCGTAGACGATGCCGTCAAACATATAGTCGAAGTTTTTGTCATTCCATGCGAATTTTTTCAGCACGAAATATTTACCGGCTTCTTCCGCCATCGCTACGACGAAGAAACATTCTATGAAAGCATACAGAGTCGTGTTCGGAGTGAAGAATATCGGAAGTATGTGAGAACCGAGCAGTTCCAGCAGCAGTGCCGATATGACAGTCAGAGCTCCCAGTCCGGTTAGTTTAAGCAGCAGTCCGACAGGTTCTTTCTCTTGCTTGTCGAGGTTGTAAATGTAAACTATCAGAAATAATCCCGGCAGCACAGCCAGAGTGATTAAGTATCGCATAATGTATTCCTTCAATGTTGTTATTCATTATATATTTCTTCTGCAATAATTTCAACAAAATTCTTAAATTTTATACAAAAAATACTTGCCTTTTGGACAAAAATTTATTAATTTATACACATCAATAATTTTTTTGAAACTTACTATTATAAACAGAGGTATATAAAATGGCAAAGAAAATTTTGTATTCAACCGAAGCACGCAACGCTCTGAAAAACGGAGTGGACGCAGTTGCTAATGCAGTAAAAGTTACATTGGGACCTCGAGGCCGCAATGTTGTATTAGACAAGAAATTCGGTGCTCCGACTGTAACTAACGACGGTGTAACGATTGCTAAAGAAATAGAACTCTCAGATCCGTTTGAGAATATGGGAGCTCAGCTGGTTAAGGAAGTTTCGACCAAGACAAATGATGTTGCAGGTGACGGAACAACGACAGCAACAGTGCTTGCTCAGGCTCTTGTTGGCGAAGGCATTAAGAATGTGACAGCAGGTGCTAATCCGATGTCACTCAAACGAGGTATGCAGAAGGCTTGTGATATGGTAGTTGCCGAGATTGACAAGAAAGCTGCTCCTGTAAAAGACGATCAGATTGCCAAAGTTGCATCTATCAGTGCCAACAATGACGAAGTTATCGGTAATCTCATCGCTAATGCTATGAAAGAAGTTGGTGCTGACGGTGTTATCACTGTTGAAGAGTCTAAGACTATCGAGAACAGCACTAATGTTGTTAAAGGTATGCAGTTTGACCGAGGATATATCTCACCTTACTTCGCGCTGCGAAGTGAGAATGGCATCGTCGATATGGATGATGCATTCGTTCTTATCCATGAGAAGAAGATCTCTGCTATGAAGCCGCTCGTTCCAATCCTGGAGAAAGTTCTGCAGACACAGAAGCCGCTGCTTATCATCGCTGAGGATGTAGAAGGCGAGGCACTGACAGCACTCGTTGTAAACCTCATCCAGTCCGGACTCAAAGTTTGTGCTGTTAAGGCTCCGGGATTCGGCGATCGCCGCAAGGCTATGCTTGAGGATATTGCAATTCTCACAGGCGGCAAGGTTATCTCTGATGACTTGGGTATGAATGTCGAGAAGATCGAACTGAGTGACCTCGGTCGAGCTAAGAAGATCACAGTTGACAAAGACAACACAACTATCGTAGAAGGTGCAGGTGATGAGAAAGAGCGACAGAATCGTATCAACCTCATTAAGAAGCAGATCGGCGAGACTACATCTGACTATGACCGAGAGAAACTGCAGGAGAGACTTGCTAAATTGGCAAGCGGTGTTGCGGTTATCAAGATCGGTGCTGCTACAGAAGTAGAGCTCAAAGAAAAGAAATATCGAGTTGAAGATGCACTTGCTGCAACAAGAGCAGCTCGTGAGGATGGTATCGTGCCGGGCGGTGGTATTACTCTTATCCACGCAGCAGAAGTATTGAAAGACTTCAAGGCTGACGATCCTGATGAAGTACTCGGTGCTAAGATTGTATATAACGCTGCTAAGTATCCGCTGACACAGATCGCTGCCAATGCCGGTGTAGACGGTTCTGTTATCATCTATCAGCTGAAAGATCAGCCGTTCGGTATGGGTTACGATGCCGCTTCTATGCAGATCACAGATATGATGAAAGCAGGCATTATCGATCCTGCTAAGGTTGTTAAGTCTGCTCTGCAGAATGCAGTATCTATCGCATCACTTGTAGTGACTACAGAGTCGCTCGTTGCTGATGAGAAAGAAGACAAACCCGAAGCTCCTGCCATGAACCCGGGAATGGGTGGTATGGGTGGAATGTACTAATAGGTGATACTCACAAAAAAAGCGTGCCTTCGGCACGCTTTTTTTGTGAAGAAAATTAAATTAAGAGAAATTTTAAAAAAAAATTAAAAAAACTTGACTTATGAAGAATTATGACTTATAATAAAAATAACAGAATCCGCCAAGGCTATGGCTACCATCCTCAAATCGGCGGGTCTTTTTTTATTGTATATGACGGATAAGATCCCTTTTAATAAACCAGCACTGTCAATTTCTCAGCAGATTTCCAAGATGGAAAGTCGTGGAATGATTATTTTAGACAAAGATCTTGCAAAAACCGCTCTCATGAATTTGAATTACTATAGATTAAGCGGATATTGGATGTATTTTGAGGATTGCAGAGAGCCGCATCATTTTAGAACTGGGACACGATTTGAAGATGTGCTCGAACTTTATGATTTTGAAAGGATTCTTCGTGCTAAGATTTTTGAAGGGATAAGTCGTGTTGAAGTTTCAGTGCGGACTCAGTTTGTACATCAGACAGCGATAAGATATGGTTCTCATTTTTATCTGAATCCTAAATACGCAAAAGATTTTTCAGCTTGGCTTGAAAATATGAAAAAGATTCAGACTGAAGTAGGTCGGTCAAAAGAAATTTTTATAAAGCATTACAAAGAAAAATATGAAGAAAGTTTTCCACCCATTTGGGTTGTGTGTGAAACATTCTCGTTTGGTAATCTTTCGTGTTGGTACAAAAACTTGAAAGAGATTTTGTCTGAAAATCAAGAAAATTTTGGTAATGCAAAGGATGCGATAGCTTCATTTTATAAAGTCCCGTCTTTAGTTTTTGAATCATGGCTCCATAGTCTGTCAGTTTTAAGAAATCACTGTGCACATCAAAGTCGTGTGATTTTAAAGCAAATTGCGATTCAACCTATGAAACCAAAATCGTGCAAAAATATACTTTCAAGTTTATGGAAACAAGACTCAAATTGTCTTTATAATTTAATCTTGATTCTTGTTTATTTGAACAATCAAATAGATTTAGATCAAACTTGGAAAAAAGATTTTATTCATTTCCTAAAAGACAACTCATCTAAATGTATTGAATTTTTATGTTTCCCGCAAAATTGGGAAAAAGATTTATTTTGGAATGAATTAACAGTCGTAAATATCGATAAATAAAAACAAAATCTCTTTTTTATAGTTTAAATTTAATTAATTGCTCTTACTCGTCGAAAATAAAACTATGAAGAACCAACTAAGATTAATTTTATTTTTTATATTCACATTCACAGTAAGTGTCGCATTCAGTGAGACGAATTGGTCTGCCGAGGAGGCTAAGGCTCGCTCTCTGTATGATGCCGGCAAGTATGACCAGAGCATTGTGCTGTTCCGTGAGATATTGCTGTCGTCTAAGAATGAGACGATAAAGCGCGAGGCGTATTTTTGGCTGGGCAAAGCATATATGAGCGTCGAGAAGTATAATCAGGCGATGACTAATCTGGAGTATTACCTTGCCAACTATCAGAAGACCGGCAATAACTATCCGGAGGCCGTCTATCAGAAAGGTGTGCTGCTGTATATGCAGGAACAGTATGAGGCTGCGTATCAGCAGTTGGCTGAGTTTGCCAAGACATATAAGAAGGATAAACTCATCTCATCGGCGTATTTCTGGATGGGGGAGTCGATGTATGCTCTGGGGCAGCTTGATAATGCCGAGCTGTATTACGGTGTCGTAGTGAAGAAATTCCCTCGCAGCAGCAAGTTTCAGGCTGCACAGTATAAGTTGGATCTGATCGAGCATAAGAGAGCTGAGCTTGTCCTGCAGAATCTGCTCAAATGGTCTCAGGAGCAGTATCTTGCTACTCTTAATCAGAATAAGGTCAAAGAGAAGTCT